>NZ_JBFBAG010000022.1:0-167797 GCF_040682155.1 Amycolatopsis sp. NPDC051371 | reverse complement strand
CCGGCACGGGGACGTGGGGTCTCACCCAGTCGACGTGGGTGGCGGGCGACTTCAACGGCGACGGCCGCGCCGACCTCGCGTCCTTTAAACAGTGTTCTAACACTGTTTCTCACTCACGACCCCTTGCGCCGATGCTCAGGCGACCGTGGCCTGGTCGATGCCCGTCGCTTCCAGGTGCAGGGCCGCGCTCAGCGTGAACTCGCTCGCCTCCGTGTCGTGGTGCAGGGTGACTTCGGCGACGACGGCGAGGTCGTCCAGCGGCACCTTCTTCGCGCCCGCGACCCGGCGCACCGCGCCGACGAAGCACGACGCCCAGCCCGCCGCGAACAGCTGCTCCGGGTTGGTCCCGTCGCCCGCGCCGCCGAAGGCCTTGGGCACGGCGAGGGTGACGTCGAGCGCGCCGTCGTCGGAGCTCGCGCGGCCGCCGTTGCGGCCCTCCGCGGTGGAGGTGGCGACGGCGGTGTAGGTCACTTCGGACATGTTCTTCCTTTTGGCGGGTGACGGCACCACGCTAGGAATCCGGCCGGGACCGCGGCGACCGTCGCACGACGTCACCCGTGTACGTCACCGTTCTCCAGCCGCAGCCACCGGTCGATCCCGATCCCGGCGAGGAAGCGCTCGTCGTGGCTCACGACGACGAACGCGCCGCGAAACGCCGTCAGCGCGCTCTCCAGCTGTCCCGTGCTGACGAGGTCGAGGTTGTTCGTCGGCTCGTCGAGCAGCAGCAGCTGCGGCGCCGGTTCGGCGAACAGGACGCACGCCAGCGTGGCGCGCAGCCGTTCCCCGCCCGAAAGGACGCCCACCGGCAGGTGCACGCGCGAGCCGCGGAACAGGAAGCGGGCCAGCAGGTTCATCCGCTGCGCCGGGGGCAACGCCGGGGCGGCCGCCGCCAGGTTCTCGGCCACCGTGCGGTCGTCGTCCAGCAGGTCGAGCCGCTGGGAGAGGAACGCGATCCGGCCGTCGGCGCGGGCCACCGAACCGCTGTCCGGCTCGAGGTCGCCCTGCACGAGCCGCAGCAGGGTGGACTTCCCGGCGCCGTTGGGTCCGGTGAGCGCGATCCGTTCGGGGCCGCGGATCGCCAGGTCGGCGCCGCCCGGGAAGAGGTTCCGCACCCGGAGGTCCTCGCCGACGAAGAGCGTGCGGCCCGCCGGGACCTCCGTCCGCGGCAGCTCCAGGCTGATCTTCCGCTCGTCGCGCCGGGCCCGCTCGGCCTGGTCGAGCTTGGCCTTGGCCGCGCCGACGCGCGCCGCGTGCGTGCCGTCCGCCTTGCCTGCCGACTCCTGCGCGTCGCGCTTCATGGTGCCGGCGAAGATCTTGGGCAGCCCGGCGTTGCCCAGGTTGCGCGACGCGGTGCTCGCGCGGCGGGCGGCGCGTTCGCGGGCCTGCTGCATCTCCCGCTTCTCGCGCTTGACCTCCTGTTCGGCGGTGCGGATGTTCTTCTCGGCGACCTCCTGCGCAGCTTGGACGGCCTCTTCGTACGACGTGAAGTTCCCGCCGTAGAACCGGATTTCGCCGCTTTCGAGCTCGGCGATCCGGTCCATCCGGTCGAGCAGCGCGCGGTCGTGGCTGACCACGACGAGACAGCCGGACCAGTCGTCGAGCACCGTGTACAGCTTGCGGCGCGCTTCGAGGTCGAGGTTGTTGGTCGGCTCGTCGAGCAGCAGCACGTCCGGTCGTTTGAGCAGCTGCGCGGCCAGGCCCAGCGAGACGATCTGGCCGCCGGACAGCGTGCCGAGCGAACGGTCGAACGCGAGGTCGAGCCCGAGCCGGTCGAGCTGCGCCCGGGTGCGCTCCTCGATGTCCCAGTCGGTGCCGATGGTGGTGAAGTGCGCTTCGTCGACGTCACCGGATTCGACGGCCGCGATGGCGTGCAGCACCGGCGCCACCCCGAGGACTTCGGCGACGGACGGCTCCCCGCTCAGCGGCAGGTCCTGCGGCAGGTAGCCGAGGACACCGTCGGCGGTGACGCTGCCCGACAAGGGCTTCAAGACTCCGGCGACGAGCTTGAGCAGCGTCGTCTTGCCGGAGCCGTTCGGGGCGACGAGCCCGGTGCGGCCGCCGGGGAACGTCGCGGACAGGTGGTCGAAGACAGGGGTGTCGTCCGGCCAGGAGAAGGACAGGCCGGACAGCACGATTTCGGACATGGTGAAGACCTCGTGGTGGTGCGAAGCGAAAGGGGGACATCGAAAGCGGCCCGCACCGGCACTGCCGGGGGCCTGCACACTCCGGAGCTATCCGGAGATGTCGACGTCACCTGCCACGACTGGTCTCCTCGGTCGATCTTCCCTTCGAAGATAGCAGGGTTGGCGGCGGGGGAGCCGGGTAACCGCCCCGGATGCGCATCGTGGTGACCGGAGCGACCGGCAACATCGGAAGCGGCGTCGTCGCCGCCCTGAACGCCGACCCGCAGGTCGAGACGGTCGTCGGGCTGGCTCGACGGGCGGCCGAGGGCGTAGTCACGGCCGACGTCGAGCACGACGACCTGGTGCCGCTCTTCCGCGGCGCCGACGCGGTCGTCCACCTGGCCTGGCTGTTCCAGCCCACCCGCCGCCCGGAACGCACCTGGCGCGCGAACGTCCTCGGCTCGCTGCGGGTGTTCGACGCGGTGGGGGCAGCGGGCGTGCCCAAGCTCGTCTACTCGTCGTCGATCGGCGCGTACTCACCGCGCGAGAACGACGAACCGGTCACCGAAGACTGGCCGACGCACGGCTGGCCCGGCGCGGCCTACACGCGTGAGAAGTCCTATGTGGAGCGTTACCTCGACGCGTTCGAGCAGCGTCACCCGAAGCTCGACGTGGTCCGGATGCGCCCGGGTTTCGTCTTCCAGCGCGCGGCCGCGACCGAGCAGCGCCGGCTCTTCGGCGGGCCGTTCATCCCGGGCTCGCTCGTGCGACCGGGCCTGATCCCGGTCGTACCTGACGTCCCCGGGCTGCGTGTCCAGATCGTGCACACCGACGACCTGGCCGACGCCGTCCGCCGCGCGGTGACGCGCCCGGTGCGCGGGGCGTTCAACATCGCGACCGGCCCGGTCGTCGACCCGCGGTTCGTGGCTGACCTGCTCGGCGCGCGCACGGTGCCGGTGCCGGCCGCGGCGGTCCGGGCGGCGGTGAGCGCGGCTTGGCGGCTGCACGCGGTGCCGGCGACGCCGGGGCTCTTCGACGCCGTGCTGCGGCTGCCCGTCATGGACACCACCCGCGCGGAGTCCGCATTGGACTGGCGGCCGCGGCACGACGCGGCGTTCACGCTGAACGAGTTCTTGAAGGGACTGCGCGAGGGCGCGGGCGGGGACACGGCCCCGCTGGCCCCGGACCGGCACCGGCTGCACGAGATCGCGACGGGCGTGGGCAGGCGTCCCTAACCGGTCGACGGTGCCTTGCTGAGGTCGACGACGCAGAAGCGGTTGCCGTCCGGATCGGCGAGGACGACGAAGTCCGGCTCCGCGGGATAGCTGTCCCAGTCGACTTCGGTGGCGCCCAAGTCGACGAGCCGGGTGACCTCGGCCGTCTGCTCCGCCGTGGTGTCGACGAGCAGGTCGAGGTGCACGCGCGGGTACGGCTCGACCGGCGATTCGCTGTGCATGAGCCCGAGCGCGTGCCCGGAGCCGTCGGCGTGCCCCAGCGTGCGCCACCGTTCGCTGGCCCACTCTTCGGCGACGACGAGGTGCAGCGCCGCCGACCAGAAGGCCGCGGCGCGCGCGACGTCGGACACGCCGATCACGGGGAACCCGAGCCTGAGCACCTGTCGAGGGTAGCCGCTCGTGCGGTCCCGCACCGGGCAGACGACCCAGGAGACGAATGTCGTGTGATCCGGGGGTTGGCGCCGCCCTCGGCCGGGTAATCGCGAGGGCTGCCGCGGACGAGGAGGCGCCATGACGACCACCGGGCTCGAATTGCGAGTGGACGGGACGGCGCATCGGGTCGTCCTCGACCCGCGGCGGACGCTGCTGGACCTGCTGCGCGACCAGCTCGGCGTCTACAGCCCGAAAAAGGGCTGTGACCACGGCCAATGCGGCGCCTGCACGGTGCTGCTCGACGGCCGGCGCGTGCTGGCCTGCCTCGTCCTCGCGGTGACCTGCGAAGGCGCCGAGGTGACGACGGCGGCCGGTCTCGCGCGCGACGGCGAGCTGCACCCGCTGCAGCAGGCGTTCCTCGAGCACGACGGCCTCCAGTGCGGTTACTGCACCCCCGGCCAGATCTGCTCCGCGGCCGGCCTGCTGGCCGAGTTCGCCGACGGGGCGCCGAGCCACGTCACCGCCCCGGTCGCGAGTGCTCCACAGTGGACGGACGACGAGATCGCCGAGCGGATGAGCGGCAACCTGTGCCGCTGCGGCGCCTACGCCGGGATCGTGGCGGCGGTCCGGCAGGCGGGAGAAAGCTCGTGAGGCCGTTCGAATTCGCCCGGCCCGCCACCGTGCGTGACGCGGTCGAAGCCGTCGCGGGTGATCCGGCCGCGACCTACCTCGCCGGCGGCACCAACCTCGTCGACCACCTGAAGCTCGGCGTCGTCTCACCGCACCGGATCGTCGACGTGACGGCGCTGACGTCGACCGAGATCCAGGACGACAGCGACGGCGGGCTGGTGATCGGCGCGGGCGTCCGCAACAGCGACCTCGCGGCCGACCGGCGCGTCCGGGAGCGCTACCCGGTGCTGGCCCAGGCGCTGCTGTCCGGAGCGTCGGCCCAGCTGCGGAACATGGCGTCCACCGGCGGGAACCCGTTGCAGCGCACGCGGTGCGCGTACTTCCAGGACGTCACGACGCCCTGCAACAAGCGCTCGCCGGGGTCCGGCTGCTCGGCCCTCGGCGGGGCGACCCGCCAGCACGCGATCCTGGGCGCGTCCGAGCACTGCGTCGCCACGCACCCGTCCGACCTGGCCGTGGCGCTGGCCGCGCTGGACGCCCGGGTGCACGTCCTCGGGCCGGCCGGCGACCGCGTCGTGCCGTTCACGGAGCTGCACCGCCTGCCCGGCGACCGGCCGGACCTCGACACGGAGCTCGACCACGGCGACCTGATCACGGCGATCACCGTCCCCGCGCTCCCATGGGCCCGCCGGTCGGCCTACCGCAAGGTCCGCGACCGCGCGTCCTACGCGTTCGCGCTGGTCTCCGTGGCCGCCGCGGTGTCCCTTGAGGACGGAGTGGTCGCGGACGTGCGGGTCGCGCTCGGCGGGGTCGCGCACAAGCCGTGGCGCGCCCACCGCGCCGAAGAGGTGCTGCGCGGTGCGCCGCCGGCCGAAGCGCTGTTCCGGTCGGCCGCCGAGGCCGAGCTCGCCGACGCGCGCCCGCTCGACGGGATCGACGGGGGAAACGCGTTCAAGATCCCGCTCGTCACCCGCACCCTGACCGCCGTCCTGCGCGACCTGACCGCCGAGGAGCCGGGCCGATGACCGAACTGCTGGAACCGGAAGCCATCGGCCGGGCGCTGGTGCGCCGAGACGGGCCCGCGAAGGTCACCGGCACCGCGCCGTACGCCTACGAGGTGCCCGCCGAGAACGCCGCCTACTGCCACCCGGTGCAGGCCACGATCGCCCGGGGCCGCTGTACCCGGGTCGGCACCGTCGCGGCCGAGTCGCTGGACGGCGTCCTGCGGGTGCTGACGCCCTTCACCGCCGAGCGGCTGGCCGACACCGAGGACGCGGAGCTGGCGGTGCTGCAGGACTGCGAAATCCCGTTCCGCGGCCGGGTGCTCGCCCTGGTGGTCGCCGAAAGCCCGGAGACCGCCCGGCACGCGGCCGAGCTCGTCGAGGTCGACTACGACCACGACGAAGCCGACGTCGAGCTCCGCGCCGACCGCGACGACCTGTACAAACCGGACCAGGTCAACCCGTCCTTCGCGACCGACACCGACGAGGGCGACGTCGACACCGCCCTGCGCGAGGCCGACGTCACCGTCGAGCAGACCTACACGACGGCGATGTACCACAACAACCCGCTCGAACCGCACACCACGACGGCGCGGTGGGAAGACGGGACGCTCACGCTGTGGGACTCCACCCAAGGCGTCCACCCGGTGCGGTCCACCGTCGCGAAAGTGCTCGGGCTGCCCGAAGACCAGGTCCGGGTGGTCTGCCCGTACGTCGGCGGCGGCTTCGGGTCGAAGGGCACCGCGCACGCCCACGTCGTCCTCGCGGCGCTCGCCGCGCGGGCGGTGCCGGGTCGGCCGGTGAAGCTCGCGCTCACCCGCCAGCAGATGTTCAGCCTGGCCGGCTACCGCACGCCGACGATCCAGCGGATGCGCCTCGGGGCCGGCCGCGACGGGCGGCTGACGGCGATCCGGCTGGACGTCGTGGAGCAGACGTCGCGGATCAAGGAGTTCGCCGAGCAGACCGCGGTGCCCGCGCGGATGATGTACGCCGCGCCGAACCGGCGCACCAGCCACCGGCTCGCCGCGCTCGACGTGCCGGTCCCGTCGTGGATGCGCGCGCCGGGCGAGTGCCCCGGCATGTTCGGCCCCGAGGTGGCGATGGACGAGCTGGCGTACGAGCTCGGGCTCGACCCGGTCGAGCTGCGCGTGCGCAACGAACCCGAGCGCGACCCGGAGACCGGGAACCCCTTCTCCAGCCGCAACCTCGTCGAGTGCCTGCGCACCGGCGCGGCCGGGTTCGGCTGGGCGGAGCGCGACCCGCGGCCGGGCGTCCGCCGGGACGGCCGGTGGCTCGTCGGCACCGGCGTCGCGGCGTCGGTCTACCCGGCGAAGCGGATGCCGGGCTCGACCGCCGTCGTCCGGTTCGAAGACGGCCGCTACACAGCGGAAATCGGGGCGGCCGACCTCGGCACCGGCGCGTGGACGGTCCTGCCGCAGATCACGGCGGACGCCCTCGGCGTACCGGTCGAGGACGTCGACGTCCGCATCGGCGACACCGACCGGCCGAAGGCGACGGTCGCCGGCGGCTCCACCGGCACGGCGTCGTGGGGCGCCACCCTGGTCGCGGCCGCCGACGCGTTCCGGGCCAAGTACGGCGACGATCCCGGTGACGGCGACCAGGTTTCGGCGGACACACCGGAAAACCCGGACGAAGACCGCTACGCGATGTACGCCTTCGGCGCGCAGTTCGCCGAGGCCCGGGTCGACGCCGACACCGGCGAGGTCCGGGTGGCGCGGCTGCACGGCACGTTCACGGCCGGCCGGATCGTCAACCCGCGCACCGCGCGCTCGCAGTTCCTCGGCGGCATGACCATGGGCCTGTCCATGGCCCTGCACGAAAACAGCCTGCTCGACCCGCGGTTCGGGCACGTCGTCAACCACGACCTGGCGGAGTACCACATCGCGGCCAACGCGGACGTCCTCGACCTGCGGGCGGACTGGCTGGGCGAGACCGACGAGCACGTGAATCCCATGGGCAGCAAGGGGATCGGCGAGATCGGCATCGTGGGGACGGCGGCGGCGGTGGCCAACGCCGTCTTCCACGCCACCGGCGTCCGCGTGCGCGACCTGCCGATCACCCTGGACAAGCTGCTGCCGGGACTGCCCTGATCAGTGCCCCTGGATCTCCGGCTCGGGGTACTGACCCCGGCTGCGGTCGATCGCCGTCGTCACGATGCCGAGGGCGATCATCGCGACGCCGAGGCCGAGGTGCAGCCAGTCGTCGGCGTTGTCGACCGGGATGAAGTTGGCCGGGCTGTCGTGGTTCATCGCCAGCCCGAACACGAAGAGCAGGATGTAGACCCCGCCGCCGATCATCAGGAACGCCCGCGAACCGCCGTTGCCGCGGGCGGCCAGCACGCCGAGCACGCCGAACAGCAGGTGGACCAGGTTGTGCAGCACGGAAACGGTGAACACGCCGAAGAGGCGGGCCCCCGATTCGTGGCCGGCGAAGTGCAGATCGCCGTAGCCGGCGGTGATCCCCGGCACGAAGCCGAGCACCCCCACGACCAGGAACGCGATCCCGACCGCCAGCGCGGCGGTCCGCGCGGCACTCCGCCGCGTCCGGATTTCGGTCGTCATGACACCTCCGCATGATGGGCCGGCTGCGTGGCTACCCGGCCCGGGCGCGGACAAACCGGTCGTGCGGAGCTAAGCGAGCTCGGCCGAGACGACCGAAGGCAGCTCACGCAGCCTGCCGAGCAGGGGCTCGGTGTCTTCGGCGGCCAGCAGGACGGCGCAGACCATGCCGCTCTCGCGGACGCCGTCCTTGACGTCGACGGACAGTTCGTGCACGAGGTGACCTTCCAGCGCGCTGACCAGCGCCGGGATCTGTTCGGCGCCGCCGACGAAGTACGTGGCGATGCGGCGGCGCAACAGCATCGCCGAGCGGGTGGCGGGAAAGGCGAAAGACGTGGACATGGCTGATCTCCCAGGAGAAAGAAGGAATGAGATCGGGGCCAGGTCCCGAGAAAACGCGATCGACGACGCTGCGCGCCGGCGACCTGGGTTCAGCCGGCGCGCCGGGTTACGAGTCGCGAGGACGTCATGAGGCGCTGCACGGCGACAGGCTAACACGCGCGCCGCTCACCGGGGCAACACCCGATCGAGGAGGCTGGTCACCGTGTCGCGGTAGCGCTGCGGGTCCAGGTCGGGCTCCCACGAGCGCTGGAGCAGGAAACCTTGGATGAGCGCGAGCAGGACGCGCGCGAACATGTCCGGCTCGACACCGTCCGGCAGGCCGATGCCGGCCAGCGCGCCGGCGACGTCGTCGAGCGGGGCGAGCCCCTCGGTGACGATCCGCCGGAGCCGCTCGTCGTGCTGGGCACGGGCCCAGACGTGGACGGTGACGCGCCGCCGTCGCGCCTCCTCGGGGTCGGCCACCCAGTCGAAGTAGGCGTTCAGGAACTGGCGCAGCGCGTCCGGGCCGCCGTCCGCGATCGCCGCGGCGACGAGGTTCCGCTCGTGCTCGTGCCGGTCGGCGGCGACCGCCTCGATGATCGCCTCCTTGCCGTCGAAGTAGCGGTAGATGGCGCCGGCGCTCATCCCCGACTCGGCGACGATGTCCTGCATGGACGCGCCGTCCGGGCCGGCCTGCTCGAAGCAGGTCATCGCGGCGTCGAGGATCCGCTGTCGCTGGGCCGCGCGGCGCTCGTCAGTGATGCGGGGCACGCGCGCTCCTCTTGGCGACCGCGATCCGGTAGAGCCGCGAGCCGCCGCCGGCATCGTGGGTCGAGACGTCCTTCTCGAGGTCGAAACCGCGCTCGGCCAGGAATGCCCGGGTTTCGGTGGGCAGCAGCCCGAAGGTCCACGGCTCCCCGGACCGCGCGACGGCCCGCACCCACCGGCGCGCCTCGGGGAAGGGGCTGGGCTCGCGCAGGGCCCGGACGTCGACGTAGGTGAAGACGAGGTCGCCGCCGAGCCCGTGCACGGCGGCGAGGGTCGTGTCGACGGCGTCGGCGGTGAGGTAGTTGGTGACGCCCTCCCAGACGAACACGCTCGGTTTCCGCAGGTCGAAGCCGTTTTCGGCGAGGCTCTTCGCGAGGTCGTCGCGTTCGAAGTCGACGGGCACGTAGACGGGACCCGGGCCCATTTTGGTGCGCTTCCGCGCCTGGGTGGCGGGGTGGTCGACCTCGAAGACGGCCCGCCCGGCGAGCGCGGCCAGCCGATGGGCGCGCGCGTCGTAGCCGGCGCCGAGAAGGACGCACTGCGTGTCGCCGGTCATGGCTTCGGCGAGGGCGTCGTCGATGACCTTGGTCCGCGCGATACCGGAGGCCCGCGGCCCCGGCCCGGCGACGGCGTCGTAGAGGCCGGTGGCGAGGTGCCGGACGCCGGGGAGCCGCGCCGCTTCGGCGAGGACGCGCAGCGACGGGCGGAGGAAGGCGGTCGCATACGGGTCGTCGAAGAGGCGACGCCCGGGTGGGCGGTGGGATTCGAACGCTCGCTGGAGGGCCATCGTCTCCGCGGTGAAGCTGGCTCGGGACTCCATAGCGAATGATTGTTCGCGTTGGCGGGTGGGTTGCGCAAGCCTTCGGTCGGTTCGGATGCCATGAACGACTCGTTCATGGCTTCTGACGTGGGGAAAGAGTCGTTCACGACATCGCGACCGGCGCCGCGTCCCGGCCTCGGCCGGCTTGGTGCCGGGTGCGACCCGGACGTCTTGAATGAGTCATTCAGGTCGTCGGAGGTCCTGAATGACTCATTCAAGACATCTCGCGACCGGAAGCAGGGCGCCGCGCCTCGGGGAAGCCGGCCCGGGCAGGCGAAGGGGTCACGACCGGCGCCACCCGGCCCAGGCGGCAGCGCGACCGATGTCAGCCGGCCAGGGTGGCGCCCGGCCCGGGGGTGGTGGGTGGATCGGTGCGCACGACCGGGCGGCGCGGCCGCGCCGGCGGGGTCAGCTGGCCCGGATGACGCCCAGCCCCAGCGGCGTGATCTCGTGGATCTGCGACTTCCCCGACCGCGCGCTGGTGATCAGCCCGCTGGCCCGCAGCACCGACGCGTGCTGGCTGGCCGTCGCCAGGGACACGCCCGTCAGCGCGGCCAGCTCGCTCGTGTTGCACCGCGTGGTCGCCACCGTCACCAGCACCCGCGCGCGCGTCTGGCCGAGCAGCGCCGCCAGTGACGGCCCGGGCTCCGCGTCGCTGTCGAAGCGCGGGTGGCTGATCGAGTAGACCAGCGCCGGCGGGAGGGCCGGGTCCTTGTACGTCGTCGGCATGCCGTGCGCGAAGAACGTCGGGATCAGGCGGAGGCCGCGGCCGTCGAGGTGGAGCTCCTGCTCGATCGGGAAGCGAACCCGCAGCACCGGCGGGGTCCACGTGATGTCCGGGTGCACCGTCGAGAGCAGCAGCTGCGGCCCGCCGTGGTCCAGGCTCGACTGCAGCCGGTGGCGGTCGCGGGCGACCGCGCGGCGGACCGTCGGCCAGTCCGGGGCCACGCACTCGCGGTAGTAGTCGTGCAAAGCCGTGCCGAGCCGGTGCAGCTCACGGGTCTCGCCGCCGGCCAGCCGGCGCAGCCACGGCGCGACGCGCGTGCCCTGCGCCGCCAGCTCGGCGACGTCGGCGGCCAGGGCCGTCGGCGGTGTTTCGAGCACCGCCGAGACGCCGTCGCCGATCGTGGCCTGCCCGGCCGGGGTGAGGAAGTCCGGGCAGTACCCGTACGGCGGGACGGCGGACATCACCAGCCGGCCGGACTCGGGCACCGCGGAGCGCGACCCCCGGCGCCACCGGCCGAAGAACGGCTCGCCCTCCGGACGCCGGATGCGGTAGCTGCTCATGAGCAGCTCCCACATCGGGTCGGCGTCCTCGGCGATGGTCACCTTCGCCAGGTCCGCGTCCGTGAAGTGAATCTTGAGCATCGACGTACCGCCCTTTCCCGGGCGAGAATAGCCGCTGGTGGAGCGGGGTTCCGTCACACTGTGATCCGTGACGTTTCGAGCAGGTGCGAAACGTTCCGAAGCCGGTTGACGCCACTCGCGCGCCGCTGGCACGTTCATGCCCGCACGGCCGCCGACGAAGTCGCGTGCCGGGTGCGGACCGGCTGGGGGTCGGTCCGGCCAACCCGCCCGCCCTTGACTGTCCGAAGTGGACGTTCTCGGTTCGCGGGCGCGGGCGGAAATTCACGCACCCCACAGGGTTTCCCGGAGGTCTCGCTCACCCTCCGCGAAGGCGAAACGCCGCGCTGTCGAAGCTCACCCTGCGTAGCTGGTGCGTACGGGGGAAACGGCCGGTGTTCCTTGACAGCGCCGCCGCCCGCGGGGTTATGTCTCCGGTCTGAATTCCGTGGAAAAAATCCAGGAAATCGTTCTCGGGCCACCGGTACGAATCGAGCCACGCCACCGATGAAAGAAGACGAACCGCTTCGCCGTCGTTCCACCGCGTCGTGGAATCCCGGCACCTGGCGGCTGCGCACCAAGATCTCCGTTGTGTTGTTGCTGCCCGTCCTGGTCGCGCTGCTGCTGGCCGGCGGGCGCGTGCAGGCTGAGCTCGCCCAGGCGGGCGCGCTCAGCGGGGTCCGCGACCAAATGCCGGTCGTACAAGGGATCGCCGAGCTCACCGGCCTCGTCGACGACGAGATGATCCACGACGGTGGGGCCGCGCAGACCGCCGCGGTCGACGCGAAAGCCGCCGTCATCCGCCACGACGCCGCATTCGCGCAGCTGAACCCGGAGCTTTCGCGGACACTGGAAGATCAATTGGGAAAATTGGCCGGACTGCGCCAGCAGGACGGTTCCGCCGGTAACAAAACTCCCGCCTACCACGACTTCGTCGTGTCCCTCAGTGAAGTGATCCCCGGCATCGTCGGCCAAGCCGGGAATGCCGATCTCGACGCTTCGGCCGATATCACGAAAGCATTGACGCAGCTGAGGGCGACGCTCGCCGGGCAGGAGGTCCCGGACGGACGATCGGCGGACGCGCTCGCCGCCGCCGTCGCCGAGGAGTCGGTGCTGACCGGGCAGATCCGCCGGGCCCTGCCCACCGGGGCGGTGGCCGCGCGCTTCGCCGCCGCCACCATCCCCGGCGCCGGCGGATCCGCGGCCAAGCGCGCGGCGCTCGGGACCATCCTGTCCGACCAGGTGGGAACGCTCTCGGACGCGGTCGGCGCGCGGACCAACGTCACCCGGTCCGACGCACTGCGCGACGCCGCGCTGGTGCTCGCCTCGCTGCTCGGCGCCCTCGCCATCGCCCTCGCCGTGGCCCGCTCGGTGGTCGCCCCGATCCGGCGGCTGCACGCGGCCGCGGTCGACACCGCGCGCCGCCGGCTCCCCGCCACCATCGAACGGATCCGGGAGGGCGAGGACGTCGACTGGCAGGCGACCGAGCGGCTGCCCGTCGACTCCGAGGAGGAGATCGGCCAGCTGGCCCGCGCCTTCGACGACATGCACCGGCAGGCGGTGCGGCTGGCCGTCGGCGAGCAGGCCGAGATGCGCATCCAGGTCAGCGAGATGTTCATGACGCTGTCGCGGCGCAGCCAGTCGCTGGTGGAGCTGCAGCTGTCGGTGATCGAGGACCTCGAAGCCGACGAGCAGGACCCGCAGCGGCTGGCCGAGCTCTTCCAGATCGACCACATCGCCACCCGGCTGCGGCGCAACGGCGAGAACCTGCAGGTCCTCGCGGGCGGGCGGCCGGTGCGCCGCGACGTCGGACCGGTCGCGACGGTCGAGCTGCTGCGGGCCGCGACGTCGGAGGTCAAGGACTACCAGCGGATCACGCTCGGCAACGCGCCCCGCGGGTCGGTGCAGTCCGAAGCGGCGGCCGACGTCGTGCACATCCTCGCCGAGCTGCTGGAGAACGCGATCCGGTCGTCCCCGCCGGACGAGCAGGTCGTCCTCACCGCCGACCGCGGCTTCGACGGCGGTGTGCTGATCGAGGTCGTCGACGTCGGCCTCGGCATGACCCGCGAGGACCTCGAAGCGGCGAACGCCCGGCTCGCCGCCGGTGCCTCGGTGAGCCCGGAGACCACCCGCCGGATGGGCCTGTTCGTGGTGAGCAGGCTCGCCGCCTCGCACGGGATCACCGTGCGGCTGCGGCCCACGACCACGCGGACCGCGAGCGCCGGCGTCACCGCCAGCGTGCACGTCCCCGGCGTGCTGATCCTGGTCGACCTGCCGGCGCGGCCCGGGCTGCCGGGGCCGCCCCCGGGTGTCAACGGCACCGCCCGGCACGAGCCGGAACCCCGGTGGCCCGCCGAAGAACCCCCCGCCGTCGTGGAGCACCCGCCGATGCCGACGCCGATCTTCGACCAGATGCTGTCGCACTGGTTCGCCGACCCGCCGGCGAAACCGGCGCGGCCCGGCGAGTGGGCGACCCCGGCCGACGACGTCCGGCAGGCCGCCGAAGCCGCCGTCGGCACGCTGGACGACCTCGAGCTCACCGACTCGGGCCTGCCGACCCGGCAGCCCGGCGCGCAGCTCGCCCCGGGCTCGGTCAGCCCGCGTCAGCCGCAGCCTGCCGACTCGTCGTTCCGGGACGCGGCCGCGGTGCGGAACAACCTTTCCCGGCACTACAGCGGCATGCGCGCGGCCCGCCACCGGGTCGCGACCGACCCGAAGGGCCCGTCATGAGCACGCGACAGGAAGGAGTGGAAGTGGTCGACCAGTCCCGGAACTGGCTGGTGTCGGCGTTCACGCAGGAGGTGCCCGGCGTCGCGCACGCCGCGCTCGTCTCGGCGGACGGCCTGCTCGTGGCGGCGAACGACACGATGCCGCGCGACCGGGCGGACCAGCTCTCGGCGATCGCGTCCGGCCTCGCGAGCCTCGCGCTCGGCACGGCCGACCTGTTCACCGCAGGCCGGGTCGTGCAGTCGGTCATCGAGATGGAGCAGGGCTTCCTGATGCTGATGAACGTCGCCGACGGCTCGAACCTGGTGGTGCTGGCCAACCCCGGCTGCGACATCGGCCTGGTCGGCTACGAGATGACGCTGCTCGTCGACCGGGTCGGGAAGATGGTCGAGACACCCGCGCGGCCCAGCCTCCAGTCGCCGGCCGCTCCGGGGGCCAGCCGGTGACGGCAGGCCGGCGACGCGAGGGCGGGCGGCACGCGGCGTCGCTGGCCCGCCCGTACGCGTGGACCGCCGGTCGCACCCGGCCGACGGTCGACCTGGCGGTGGAAGCCCTCGTCGAAACGACGGCGGAGGGGCGGACGGCGCCCTTCAGCCCGACCAACCCCCTGGCCGCGGTGACGCAACTGTGCCTGCACCAGCGCTCGGTGGCGGAGGTCGCGGTGCACCTGGGCGTGCCGCTGGGCGTGGCCCGGGTGCTCATCGGCGACCTGCTGGTCGCCGGCCAGGTGTCGATCCGCGACACGCTCACCGCGGACGCCTCCTTCGACGAACGCAACGACCTGCTCGAAAGGGTCCTCAGTGGACTACGCGCACTCTGACAAGCGGATCACCTCGGCCAAGATCGTCGTCGCCGGCGGGTTCGGGGCCGGCAAGACGACCTTCGTCGGCGCCGTCTCGGAGATCGACCCGCTGCGGACCGAAGCCGTGATGACGGCCGCGGCCGTCGGCGTCGACCGGACCGAATCGGTGCCGGGGAAGTTCTCCACGACGGTGGCGATGGACTTCGGCAGGCTCACGCTGGCCGACGACCTGATCCTCTACGTGTTCGGCACGCCGGGCCAGCACCGGTTCTGGTTCATGTGGGACGACCTCGTCTGCGGCGCGGTGGCGGCGATCGTCCTGGTCGACACGCGCCGGCTCGCGGACTGCTTCGCCTCGATCGACTTCTTCGAGTCGCGCGGGCTGCCGTTCCTGGTGGCCGTCAACCAGTTCCAGGACACCCGCCAGCACCCGCCGGAGCAGGTGCGCGAAGCCCTCAAGATTCCCGCGGAGGTCCAGGTGGTCACCTGCGACGCGCGTTCGCCGGAGTCGACGAAGGAGACCCTCATCGCCGCGGCCGAGCACGCCCTCACCGCGTTGCACGCGCCACACCTGCTTTCGGGGGGTCCAGGGGGGCTTGTCCCCCGGCCGGGGTCCGGGGTTTGACCCCGGGCGACACAGAAAGCCTGACAGGAGCACGGAAATGCACATGGACCACGACGACTTCGCGATGGGCCACTGGCTCGTCGTGCTCGCTTACCTGACTTCGGTGGTGGGCTGCGCGCTCGGGCTCGCCTGCACGCTGCAGGCGCGGACCACGGACAACGCGCGGACCCGGCTGACCTGGCTCGCGCTCGCGGCGGTGTCGATCGGCGGCGTCGGCATCTGGGTCATGCACTTCATCGCGATGCTCGGGTTTTCCACGCCCGGGCTGCCGGTGCGCTACGACATCCTGCGCACGGCGCTCTCGGCGGTCCTGTCGGTGGCGGCGGTGTTCTGCGGCCTGCTGGTGTTCGGCGTCCGCAACCGGTTCGCCTGGAAGCGCCTGCTGCTCGGCGGGTTGCTGACCGGGCTCGCGGTGAACGTCATGCACTACACCGGGATGTGGGCGGTGCAGATCAAGGGGACGATCAGCTACGACCCGACGCTGGTGGCGCTGTCGGTGGTGATCGCGGTCGTCGCGGCGACGGCGGCGCTGTGGTTCACGGTCGGGCTGGACAAGCTCCTGCCGCGCCTGGCGGCGGGCCTGGTGATGGGCGCGGCGGTCAGCGGCATGCACTACACGGGCATGGCGGCGGTCCGACTGCACCTGGACCCCGCGGCGCCGGACCCGTCGGGGACGGAGGTGTTCTCGTTCCTGTTCCCGGTCTTCGTGCTGGCGGCGCTGGCGATGGCGGTGCCGATCTGCGCGGTGCTGATGGCGTCTACGAGTTCGGACGCCCGGCACACGACGACGGTCTCCTAGTCCGATGTGGACACCGGAACCGGGAAGCGGTCCGCGCTGAAGTGCACCAGGATCGCGGTGGCCGTCGCGCAGATCTCGTCGCCGGCCCGGAGGGTGCCGGTGGCGTACAGCTTCCGCCCGTCGCGGCGTTCCAGCCGGCCCTCCGCGGTGAGCGGCACCGCGTACGGCGTGCCGCGGAGGTAGTCGATCGTCAGCGACGCCGTCATGCCGGGGTAGCCGGCCGCCGCGGTCGCGCGGCCCAGGACGTGGTCCAGGACCGCCGCCACCCAGCCGCCGTGGACGCGGTTCGGTGGTCCTTCGTGGGCCGCGCCCAGCAGGACTTCCGCCCGTACCTCCGCCGGTCCGATGTGCGTCCAGGACAGCGGGGGCGCCAGGGGGTTCCCGGGGCCCTCCAAGGGGTTGTTGATGCTGAGGTGACCGCCGCCGTCGAGCGCGGCCAGCAGCAGGGGTGGCGATCCGCCGGTGGCGCGCAGGGCGGCGGTGACCGCCTCGACCTGCCGCGCGGCGTCGGCGAAGTCGGCGTCGGCGCCCGCGCACACGGAAGCCTCGATCAGCTCGCGGATCCGGGACCCCAGTTCGGCGCGTCCCGGAGGCACGCCGTCGACGATCGGGAAGGACATCGAACCCCCAGAAACTAGAACACGTTTCAGTCTACCAGGTCGGCCGGGCGGTGACGCCGCCGTCGACGACGAGATCGTGCCCGGTGATCCAGGAAGCCAGCGGGGAAGCCAGGAAGACGCACGCGTCGCCGACGTCGGCCGGCGTGCCCAGCCGGCCGAGCGGGGCGGCGCGGTGCCACCGCTCGACGCCATCGGGCCAGTCGCGCTCCAGCCCCGGACGCGAGATCAGGCCGGGAGACACCGTGTTGACGCGGATCCCGCGCGGCCCGTACTCCAGCGCGGCGCCGCGGGCGTGCATCACCAAGGCCGCCTTGGCCGCGCTGTAGTGGACGTGCCCGGGTGCGGGCTGCCGGGCCTCGATCGACGCGATGTGCGTGACGCTGCCGCCCTCGCCCAGCAGCCGGACGGCCGCCTGGGTACAGGAGAACGCGCTGGTCAGGTTCGCGTCGAGCATCGCCCGCCAGCGTTCGGCCGTCAGGTCCGCGAGGGGTTCGACCGGCTGGACGCCGGCGTTGTTCACGAGCGCGTCGAGCCGGCCGCCCCAGTCCGCGACGGCTTCCAGCAAGGCGTGGCACGCACTTTCGCCGGTGAGCTCGGCGGTGAACGCACGGGCCCGCCCGCCCGCGGCTTCGATCGCCGCGACGACGTCGTCGCCCGCGCCGGGACGGCGGTGGTGCACGGCCACCGCGCTGCCCGCTTCGGCGAACCGCAGCGCGATCCCGCGGCCGATCGTGCCGGCGGCGCCGGTGACGCAGGTGACGGTGCCGGAGAGGTCGGGGAGGTGGCTCGGCACGCGTCCGATCGTAGCCCGGGGGCGATCGGCGGGCGTTTTTCCCGGATTTCGCGAGTATCGTGCCCGCATGATCTCGCCGGTGCCGACCGCTCTCGCCCCAGCCGCACCGGTTCCGGGAACCGTGCCCTGGTGGGCTGTTCCCGTGATCGCGGGCGGCTTCCTGATCGCGGGCGCGCTGCTCGCGTTCCTCGCGATCGCGTTGAGCGACCGCCGCAAGCTGAACCGGGAGGACCGCCGCCGGTGGGACCGGGAGATCCGCGACACCTACCTGGAGATCACCCGGCACCTCGCCCGGATCACCGCCTTCCGGTACCAGGTGCTCACCGACGAGGAAGACCGCCGCCTGCGGTATCAGGCCGGTGCCGACGCGCTCGCGGGCATGCGGGAACAGGTCGCGATGCTGGAGGTGATCGGGACGCCGGCGTTGATCTCCCGGGCCCACGAGCTGGAGGACCGCAGCGGCGTGGTCGTTTCCCTGTGGCACGAGCTGATCAACCCCGGAAAACCCGAGTACCGGGCCCTGCACGCGGCCCGGAACGAGTTCCTGGACGCGGTGAAGGACGGCATCCGGGTGGAGCAGTACCAGCCCCGCACGTGACGCGGCCGACGGGTGCGCGGGGCCGACCCGGCGCCGTACCTTGTGGGGCATGGCCGACACCCAGCGTTCGAAGTTCTCCGAGCTCCTGCAGGAGCAGATCCGGCACGAGTTCACCGCGGCGCAGCAGTACATCGCCCTGGCCGTCTGGTTCGACGCGCGCGACCTGCCGAGGCTGGCGAAACGCTTCTACCGGCAGTCGATCGAGGAGCGCAACCACGCGCTGGCGATGGTCCGGTACCTGCTCGACCGCAACCAGCCGGTGGCGATCCCGGGCAGCGGTGACGTCCGGAACGACTTCTCGAGCGCGCACGAGGCGATCGAGCTGGCGCTGGAACAGGAACGGGCCGTGACCGCCGACATCGAAGCGATGGCGAAAACCGCCCGGCTGGAGGAGGACTACCTCGGCGAGCAGTTCGTGGCCTGGTTCCTCAAGGAGCAGGTCGAGGAAGTGGCCCAGATGTCCACGCTGCTCACGGTCGTCGAGCGCGCCGCCGACAACCTCTTCGAGGTCGAGAACCACCTGTACCGCGAGGCGGCCACCGAGACCGGGGACGCGCCGGACATGCCGCCGGTCGCCGGCGGGAAGCTCTGACGGCTACATCAAGGCGGTCAGCCACATCGCGAGCCAGATCGTCTGGCTCAGCGCCACCGCGAGCAGGCCCAGCCGGGCGATGCGCTTGCGTCGCTTGACCAGGCCCGCGACGAGCACGAAGAGACCGAGGAACAGGCCGGTCAGGGCGGCCAGGTAAGTGATGCCCGCCAGGGCGACGAGGAGTGGGGCCTGCTCGTCGTCGGCGGATTTCTCCAGCCAGTAGACGAAATCGGTCAGGGCGGAGAACACGGCGGTGCCCGCGCCCGCGCCGACGGCCACCGCGGCGGTGCGGGCGAGCTTCCGCCCGGCCGGCTGTTCGGCGACGGGGGCGGGCGGTGGCGCGGGCAGCCGCAAGGGCCCGGCGGGCGCCCGCGGGGGCGGCGCGGTGACCGGCGGCTTGGGTCGCGACGCGCGCCACTGCCGCACGGCGACCCAGACTCCGACCACGGCCGCGACGGTGTTGAAGAACCCGGTGAGCAGAGAAAAGAACTCATCCACGACGTCCAGTATCGGCGTGATCGCGGCAAACATCTGATCTACGCGGTTTGTCGTGGTTGACGCCGGGCGTAGGGTCAGGGCAGTCGTACAGGACGATCGCCCTGACCGGAGGTTCCATGAGTTCACCAGCGGCCGCGCGCGGCGAAGCGGTCCGGCGGCGGCTGCTGGCGGCCGCGCTCGAACTGGTCCCGGAACGCGGCTGGCCCGCGGTCAGCACCCGGGTCCTCGCCGAGCGCGCGGGTGTCACGCCGAGCGTCGTGCACTACCACTTCGCGTCGGTGCAGGCGCTGCTCGTCGAGGCGGTGCTGGAAGCGATGCGCGGCGTGGTCGGCGAGTTCGAGCCGATGCTCGAGCGGGCGCGCACGCCCGAGGAAGCCGTCGACGCGATGACCGGCTCGGTCGAGCAGTACACCGGTGCCGACCCGATGTCCCTGCTGTTCATCGAGGCCTACCTGGCCGCGACGCGCGACGAGGCGCTGCGGCGGGGGATCGCGGAGATCCTGGACGGCCTGCGGACCCGGCTGGCCGGGTGGTTCCGCGACCACGGTGTCCCCGACGCCGACGCGACCGCCGCGGTGCTCGCGGCCACCGTCGACGGCTTGCTGCTGCACCGGGCCCTGAGCCCCGCGCCCGCGACGTCGGCGGCGGTGCTGCGCCGCCTGGTCCGGGGGGTGGCCGGATGAAGGTCGCGCGCCGGATCCGCCGGCTGGTGCTGCGCCTGCCGAGGCTCCTGGTGACCGCTCACGTCCCCCCGGAGGTCCGGTCATGACGGCGGTGCGGCCCGGACGGGTCATGCGGGCGGTCTTCCGCGCGCCGGTGCGCGTGTACGACCGCGGTTTCGGGTGGGTGTTCGGCCGGCGGTTCCTGTGCCTGACGCACGTCGGCCGCCGGTCCGGGCGGACGTACCGCACGGTCCTGGAGGTGATCGGCGTCGAGGACGGCGAGTACTTCGTGGTGGCCGGGCTGGGCGCGGGGGCGGACTGGTACCGCAACATCCAGGCGCGCCCGCCGGTGGAGGTGGTGGTGGGCCGGCGCCGGTTCGTGCCCGGGCACCGGGTGCTGGCCGAAGGCGAGGCGGTCGCGGTGCTCGCCGCGTACGAGCACCGCAACCGCTGGGTCGCGCCGGTCCTGCGGCGGGTGCTGAGCAAGCTGCTGGGGTGGCGGTACGACGGAAGCGCCGCCGCCCGCCGGCGGATGGCGGGTCAGCTGCCGATCGTGGGACTGCGCGAAAGCTGAGCCACGAAAAGCGGAAGCGGCACACCCCCAACGCGTGCCGCTTCCGCCGTTCTCAGTGGCAGAACGAGACTTCCGGATACCCCGGCTCGTCGAGCACCGGCCGTGCCTCGCCCCGCAGGTGCTGGTCGAAGAACGCGTTCACGTACGTCCGCGTGATCTCCTGGGTGCGCAGGGCGGTGGTGGTCGCGCCGATGTCGACGCCGAGTTCTTCGCCGACCAGGCCCACGTCGGTGAACGACGCGTGCTGCGTGCCCGCCACTTCGATCCAGCGTCGCCAGCCCGTCAGCTGGGCCCAGTCCCGCTCCCACGGCACGTTCCCCGGCGCGCAAGCGGTCTCCGCCAGCTGGTGGCTCGCGAACATGAACGGCCGCGCCAGCCCGGGCGGGGTCAGCGGAACCGCCGTGGTGCCGTCGATGTCCATCCCGGCGCGCACCCGCGCGTCGGCGACCATCGTGGGGAGCGTGCTCGCCCCGCCGGCGGAGTGCCCCGCCATGCCGATCCGGGACGCGTCGATCAGCGACGCCCAGCGAGAGTGCGTCAGGGAATCCAGCACGAACGACACATCGGCCGCCCGGCCCCGCTGCAGTTTCTCCGAGAACGCCTGGTCGTGCGGCACCTCGCACGACGCGCACCCGGCGAAGCGCCCGTCGGGGAAGCTCTGGCCGGTGTTCTCGTACGTGTGGCCGACCAGCGCGACGGCGTACCCGTGACTCGCCAGGTCCTCGGCCAGCGCGCTGAGCGTCGCGCGGGGTTTCGTGTAGCCGGGCGAAAGCACCACCAAGGGCAGGTGAGACCCCGCCGGCCGGGCGTCGGCCACCGAGTTGGTCACCAACCGGGTCAGCAGGTCCGGCGGCACGTCCAGGCCGCTGCCGGACAGCAGCGCCGCCGACTCGGCCGCGGTCAGGTACGGCGTCTTCGGACCGTGCGAAGACGCCGTCGGGTAGAAGAGCGACACCATCAGCTCCCGGTAGGGCACCGACGGCACCCACGGGTCCGGCCGCGAGGTGTCCTTCAGGTACACCGAGGTGCTGGCCACCGGCCGGTTCCCGGTCGGCGCGGGCAGGTAGGGCGTCGACGTCATGGCGAAGCTGACCTCCGGATAGCGCGGCGACGGCTGGTCGAGCAGGGGCTGGGCCCGGCCTTCCAGGTGCTGTTCGAAGAATGCCCGAACATAGGCCGCCGTGACGGCCTGTCCCCGCGCCGCCGGCGTCGTCGCGCCGAAGTCGAGGCCGAGCTGCTCACCGACCAGGCCGATGTCGGTGAACGACGGGTGCGCCATGCCCGCGACGACGAGCCAGCGCTTCCAGCCCGTCAACTGGTCCCAGTCCCGTTGCCAGCTGCCCGACTCGACGCCGGTGCCCGGGGTGTACATGTTCGCGCGGCCCAGGAACAGGAACGGCCGGTCGAGCCCGGGTGCGGGCAGCGGGTCGTCCGTCGTGCCGTCGATGTCGATCCCCGCCTTGACCCGCGGATCGGTCACCATCGCGTCGATCGTGCTCGCCCCGCCGACCGAGTGCCCGGCCATGCCGATCCGGGACGCGTCGATCAGCGAAGTCCACTTCTTCGAGCGGGTCAGGGAATCCAGCACGAACGACACGTCCGCCGCGCGCCCGCGTTCCAGCTTCTTCCAGAACGCGTCGTCGTAGCTGCCGCAGGCCGCGCAGCCGGTGACGTGCCCGTCCGGGAACGTCGTGGCCACGTTCTCGTAGGTGTGGTCGACCACGACGACGGCGGTGCCGTGGCTCGCCAGGTCCTCGGCCAGCGACGTCAGCTCGGCGCGGGGACGCTTGAACCCGGGCGACAGGACGACCAGCGGCAGGTGGTGCCCGGCCGGCCGGGCGTCGACCGCGGCGTCGGTGCGCACGGTCGTCATCACCGAAGCCGGAATGCCGGTGACACCGGCCTCGTCGAACACCGCCTGCGCTTCGGCCTCCGTCATGAACTGCTTCTTCGTGCCCTGCGCGGAAACCGCCGGGTAGAACAGGGACACCATCAGCTCGCGGTAGGGCACCGTCGAAACCCACGGGTCGGGGCGCGAGGTGTCCTTCAGGTACAGCGAGGTGGTGCCGACCGGCTGGTCGCCGGTCGGCGTGGCCAGCGAGAGCGCCTGGGACGCTGACGCCGGCACGGGCAGTGCC
Organism: Amycolatopsis sp. NPDC051371; assembly: GCF_040682155.1. Classification (NCBI taxonomy): domain Bacteria; kingdom Bacillati; phylum Actinomycetota; class Actinomycetes; order Pseudonocardiales; family Pseudonocardiaceae; genus Amycolatopsis; species Amycolatopsis sp. NPDC051371. Next base: position 145,176 of record NZ_JBFBAG010000022.1, on the reverse strand, counting down.
AGCGTCAGCGCGGTCACCATCAGAAGAATCTTCATCCGATGAACGTCACTTCCGGGTAGGCGGGCGAAGGCGCGGCGAGCAGCGGTTGCGGCCGGCAGCGCAGGTTCCGGTCGAAGAAAGCGCTTACGTAGTTCCGCGTGATCGTCAGGGCGCGGGCCCCGCCGATCGACGCGCCGATGTCGACCCCCAGCTGGTCGGCGAGCACACCGAGGTCGGTGAACGAGCTGTGCACCGTGCCGGACACCATGAGCCAGCGCTTCCACCCGGTGAGGTGCGTCCAGTCCGTCTCCCAGTCGTCGTACGGACCCGGCTGGCCCGGGGTGTAGTTGTCCATGCTGCCCAGGAACAGGAACGGCCGGGACAGCCCGGACGCCGGGAGCGGGACGTGGACGCTCCCGTCGATGTCCGCCCCGGCGCGGATGCGGGGGTCGGCCAGCATCGCCTGCGTCGTGATCGCGCCGCCCGCGGAATGCCCGGTCATGCCGATCCGCTGAGGATCGATCAGGGCGCCCCACTTCTTCGAGCGCAGCAGCTCGTCGAGCACGAACGACGTGTCCTTCGACCGGACCTGGGCCAGCTTCTCCCAGAACCCGGGCTGGTCGTCGACCGCGCAGGCGTCGCAGCCGGTGACGTGCCCATCGGGGAACGTGGTGGCGCGGTTTTCGTAGGTGTGGTCGATCGCCGCCACCGCGTAGCCGCGGCTGGCGAGCTCCTCGGCCAGCGCGGTCAGCGTGGCCCGCGGTTGCGTCCAGCCCGGCGACAGCACGACCAGCGGCAGGTCGTGCCACCGCCCGGCCGGTTCGGCGTCCACGACGGCGTTCGTCCGGACGGTGCTCAGGACGTCCAAGGGCAGCCCCGGGATGTTCTCCCGTTCGAGGTTGCGCTCGGACTCCAGCGGGGTCATGTACTGCTTCGCCGGGCCGTGTCCCGAGGTCGCCGGGTAGAAGACGGAGACCATCAGCTCCCGGTAGGGCACCGACGGCACCCACGGGTCGGGACGCGAAGTGTCCTTCAGGGACAGTGTGCTGACCCCGACGGGCTCGTGGCCGGTCGGGTGGGGCAGGTAAGGCGTCGTGGCCGCCGAAGCGGCGGGTGACGCGGACAGCGTGAGCGTCAAAGCGGTGGCTACCGCGAGAGTGCGCATGATTCCCCCAGGAATCGGCTCAGGAAAGGTGACGGAGGCGGCGGAAGCAGAACCAGGTGAGCAGGGCGGTCATCGCGAGGTACAGCGCGAGTTCGAGCCACTGCAGCGGCCAGAACCGGGAACCCGGCTGGTAGGTCAGGCGCTGCTGGTAGCCGTGCGCGCCCAGCTGCCCCATGCACTCTTCGATCGTGCCGCGCTCCGGCGGGCCCTGGCCCGGCCTCGGGGCGCACGTCTGCACGAAGTCCGGCAGCGGATCGGCGACGGTGCCCGCCGAGTCCACGGTTTCGTTCGCCAGCACCCATGCTCCGGGCGGGTTCCGCACGCCGATCTCCAGGATCCCGTGGGTGTCGTCGCCGGTGATGTTCGTGATGTCCTCCCCGGTGATCGCGATCGTCTCGGTTTGCGGCGGCAGCAGGTACGGGCGCACGAACAGCGGGACCAGGATCAGCACGGCGACGAGCGTGACGAGGGTGACGGCCATGGCGGCCACCGTCCGCTTCAGCAGCATCCCGACCGCGACGCCGAGTGCGAGGGCGAAGGCCGCATAGCCGATCGGGACGATGCCGCGCGCGCCGAACACCACCGGCATGATGCGCGAGAGCATCCCGCGATCGGTCTGGGTGGCCGCGAGCGCGTCGATCGGGCTCGCCCACCACGACACCGCCCAGCCGAGCAGGCCGGCCGCGACCATCGCGGCCAGGAGACCGAACCCGAGTTTGGTGGCGAGCCACCGCTTGCGCGTGACGGTCTGGTTCCACACCAGGCTGTGCGTGCCGTTCTCCAGCTCGCGGGTGATCATCGGGACGCCCCAGAACACGCCGATCACCGCGGGCAGCAGGTAGAGCGTCAGGATCGTCCCGACGAAGAGGGCGTCCTGGTCGGAGAAGCTCGTGCGCCCGACCAGCTCCGGCCCGGTGATCCCGAGCACGACGCCGATCAGGGCCAGCGCGGCGAACACGGACAACGTGGGAAGGCGGAACTGGCGCCAGGTCAGCCAGGTCATCGGAGGACCTCCAGGGCGGGGCGGGCGGCGGCGGGGTTGCTCATGTACTCGAGGACGAGGTCTTCGAGGCCGATCTGCGCGACCGTCCACGCGGGATCGAGGATCGGCGCCTCGGTGCGGACGAGGACGGTGGTCTGGCGATCGGTGTGCTTCGCGGAGACGACGTGCTGCTCCGCCGGCAGCGAGTCGACCTCGCGACGCGGCCCGGAAAGCCGGTGGTGCGAGGCGAGCAGCTCTTCGACGTCGCCCATCACCCGGACCTGGGAGTCCACCAGCACGACGAGGTGGTCGCAGACGCGTTCCAGGTCGTTGACCAGGTGCGAGGACATCACGACGGACAACCCGTGCTCGGCGACGGCCTCCATGAGGTCCTGCAGGAACTCCCGGCGCGCCAAGGGATCCAGCGCGGCGACGGGTTCGTCGAGCAGCAGCAGTTCGGGGCGCTTGGCGATGCCGAGGGTGAGCGCGAGCTGCGCGCGCTGGCCGCCGGACAGCTTGCCGGCGTGCTGCTTCGGGTCGAGCCCGAGGCGTTCGATCCGCTTCTCGGCGAGCGTGGTGTCCCACCGCGGGTTGAGGTGCGCGCCGAGCCGCAGGTGCTCTTCGATGCTCAGGCCGCCGTAGACGGGCGTGCTCTGGGCGACGTAACCGACCTTCGCCAGCTGGTCCGGACCGCTGCCGGGGGTGCCGCCGCAGACCTCGATCGTGCCGGTGGTCGGCTCCAGCATGCCGGACGCGATGTTCAGCAGGGTGGACTTGCCGGCGCCGTTGGGGCCGACGAGCCCGGTCACGTGGCCGGCCTCGATCTCGAGCGTGCAGCCGGTCAGCGCCCACTTGCGCTTGTACTTCTTGCCCAGTCCCTGGGCACGCAGGACGGTCACGCTATGTCCTCTCTGGCGGAGTCGCGAAACGTGGACATCAGCAGGGCCTCGATGCTCTCTTCGTCGAGACCGGCCTTGCGGGCCTTCCCCAGCCAGCGGCGCAGGTCCTGCCGCAGCGGGCCGAGTGCGGCGAACGACGCGCCGCCGTTCAGTGTCGCGGCGACGAAGGTGCCGACGCCGGGGCGGGCCGAGACGAGGCCGTCGTGCTCGAGTTCGCGGTAGGCCTTGAGCACGGTGTTCGGGTTGATCGCGAGGTCGGCGACCACGTCCTTGACCTTCGGGAGCTGGTCTCCCTTGTCGAGCAGGCCCAGCCGCAGCGCGTGCCGCACCTGCTGGACCAGCTGCTGGTACGGCGAGAGGCCCGAGCGGGCGTCGAGGTGGAATTCGATCATCGGCAACTCCATTTAACTAGTTGCCTAGTACTATAGCTAAGGAGGGGAAGTCGGCGCCAGAGGCTCTTTCGGGAGGGCCGGTCCGGACGTCACGAACGAGTCGTTCACCGCGCCAGACGACCTGAACGACTCGTTCATGACGTGCCCGCGGGCCGAGCCGGAACCCGCACCGGGGTTTCCGCGAATGACCCAGTGGCAGGGCGCCCGAGATCTTTTTCGGCCACCCTGCCAACCTCGTCACCCCCTCGCCCGTCTGGAGGGGTGATCGTTTTCCTTCGACGAAAGGGTTCTTCGTGCGTCGATTTACTGGGGGAGGCATCGTGCGCGGCGTGGTCGTCGCGCTCGGCGTCTCGATGGCCGTCGTGGCCGGACCGGCGGTGGCCTCGGCCTCCGTCGACAGCGTCCCGGCACCGAAACTGAGCTGGACCGGCTGTGAAGACGGCTTCCAGTGCGCCACCGCCGCGGTGCCGCTGGACTACGACCGGCCGTCCGGCGCGAAGATCGACCTCGCGCTCATCAAGCTGCCCGCCACCGATCCCACGCACAAGATCGGCACGCTGTTCGTCAACTTCGGCGGGCCGGGCGCGTCCGGCTTGCAACGCCTGCGGGAGCGCGGGAAGTGGCCGTGGCTGTTCTCCGACCAGCTGCGCGCGCGGTTCGACGTCGTGTCGTGGGATCCGCGCGGGATCGGGAACAGCACCGCCGTCCGGTGCTTCGGCACCCTCGCCGAGCAGGAGTCGTTCTTCGGCTCGTTCCCGGAGATGCCGGGCGACCCGAGCGGCAACGCGGCCTTCTACGCGAAGTCGAAAGAACTGGCCGACCGCTGCGAAGCCAACGCCGGTCCGATCCTCGAGCACGTCTCGACGGCCGACACCGCGCGGGACCTCGAATTGCTGCGCCGCGCGGTCGGTGACGCGAAGCTGACCTACCACGGCATTTCCTACGGGACCCAGCTCGGCGCCACCTACGCCAACCTGTTCCCGAACCGCATCCGCGCCATGGTGTTCGACGGCACGATGGACTTCGTCGGCAACGCCACCGGGCACGACGGCAGCGGCAAGAACGTCCCGCTGGACACCCGGCAGGACGTCGCCACCGGCATCTCGCAGACGTTCGACCAGTTCCTGCGCCTGTGCACCGAAGCCGGCCCGAAGTGCGCGTTCTCCTCGGGCGACCCGAAGGCGAAGTGGGCGGAGATCACCGCGCGGGCCAAGCAGGCTCCGATCACCGCGGACGGCGAAACGTGGACGTACTCCGGGATCATCAACGCGGCGGCGGACCTGTCCGACTCGCGGGGCTGGCCGGACATCGCTTCGCTGCTGCAGCGCTTGTACGACGCGAAGAACACGGCCGCCGCGTTCAAGGCGGGCGAGCCGTACACGTCCAACCGCACCGAAGCCTTCAACGCGATCCAGTGCAGTGACAGCGATGTCCCCACCGATCCGGCGATCTACAGCCGGTACGCGGAGTCCGAGGACCAGCGCGTCCCGTACTTCGGCCGGATCGCGGTGCTGGACATGATGAGCTGCGCGTTCTGGAAGGCGAAGACGGGAGGTTCCTCGGACCGGTACACCGGCCCGTGGAACCGCCCGACGTCGGCGGAGATCCTGGTGCTGAACAACCGCTACGACCCGTCGACGCCGCTGGCCGGGGCCCGCGACGGCGCCGCGGAACTGGCGCGCGCCCGGGTGTTCGTCACCGAGGGGTACGGACACTCGTCGATGTACGTGCCGAGCACGTGCACCGAGCAGGTGAAGCGGGACTACCTGATTTCGGGTGCGTTCCCGGCCGCGGGCAAGACCTGCGCGATCGACGCGAGCCCGTTCGCGGGCTGAGCCAAGGGCGGCACTTTCACGGGAAAGTGCCGCCCTCGGGGCTCAGCCGGCCAGCTCCACGAGCTGTTTCGCGGCCACCGTCGCGCCGTCGGTGCGGATCTCCACGGTCCGGCCCGCCGAGGCGAACGCCGTGGCCAGCGCCGCCGACAGCGACTCGGCGGTCGGCACCGGGTCCGGGTGGGCCGCGCCGATCCCCAGCTCGGCCACCCGCTCCGCCCAGTAGGGCTGGTCCGCGATCCGCGGGACCACCACCTGGGGCGCGCCGGCCCGGGCGGCCGCCGTGGTGGTGCCCGCGCCGCCGTGGTGCACGACCGCCGCCACCCGGCCGAAGAGCGCTTGGTGGTTGACCTCGCCGGCGACGAAGCAGTCCTCGGCGTCGTCGACCGCCGTCAGGCCGGCCCAGCCGCTGCCCAGGACGATCCGGCGGCCGTGCGCGCGGACCGCGTCCGTCGCCACTTGGGCGATGCCCTTCGGTGCGTACGCGGCCATGCTGCCGAAGCCGACGTACACCGGCGGCTCGCCGTCGTCGAGGAACTTCTCCAGCTCGCCCGGGAGCGGCCGGTCGTCCGGCAGGATCCAGGCCCCGCTCCGGAGGACGTCGAGGTCCGTCGGGCACAGCACCGGATCCGCGGCCAGCCACGGCCGGTCGGTGAAGACGTGGTCGCGGACGTTGTCCACCGGCGCCAGCCCGAGCGCTTCCCGGTGGCGGTTCAGCGCCGGGCCGTACAAGGCGTTCACGCGCTCGGCGTCGTGACGCCACAGCACCCGGTTGTCGGTCTCGCCCGCCGGGGACGGCGTGCCCGGCCGAGCCCCCGGCGGCTGATGCGGCGACGGCAGCCCGTGCAGGTGGTAGCATGCGTACACGTACGGGAGCCCCGCCCGCTCAGCGACGTCCCGCGCGCCGGCGGGCAGAAGTCCCTGTGCCACCACCACATCGCAGTCGTCGGCCACCGCGGTCAGCGTGGTGAACCGCGCGGTGACCAGTTCGTCCGCGAGCGCGAACGCGTCCGGCCGCTCGCGCGTCACCACCGAACGCACCGACGGGCCCAGCGGCACGTGCGCCACCCCGGCCCCCTCCAGCAGGGCCACAAAATCCTCGTCCGGCGGCGCGCACACCACCGAGTCCACGCCGAGCCCGCGCAGGGCCACCGCGAGCCCCGCCAGCGGCTCGACGTCCCCGCGCGAACCCCACGTCGTCAGCAAAACACGCATTCGCTCCCCCTGTTGTCGCTGGTTGCGCGGCCATTGTGGAGGACGACCCCAGCCTTGCGGCAAGCCCCGGGTTCGGCTATACCTTGAAGGGGGCGGGGAGTTCCTCTTCATTCCATTCCGGACGATCACCGCCGCTGACGAACGCGTCGCGCGGGTGCTGCACCGAAGCCAGCGACAGGATGTCCCGCCCGAACAGGGCGGCGGTCAGCCACACGGCGAGCACACGGACCTTGCGTTCCCAGCTCGGCACCGCCAGCACGTGGTAGCCGCGGTGCATCAGCCACGCGGGCAGGCCGGTGACCACCAGGCGCCGGTACTGGAAGATGCCGCGGCCCAGCCCGAGCGTCGCGATGGCGCCGAGGCTGTGGTGGACGTACGGCTTCGGCTCGCGGCCCCGCAAGGTGGCAATGATGTTGTGGGCCAACAGCTTTCCCTGCCGGTAGGCGTGCTGCGCGTTGGGCACCGTGCGCGCGCCCGGGACCGGCGACGCGAGGTCGGGCACCGCGGCGTCGTCACCGGCCGCCCAGGCGTCCGGCACCGGCTCGGCTTCCGTGCCGACGCGCAGATCCGGCCGCACGACGACCAGCCCGCGCTCGTCGACCGGGAGGTCGGTGTGCTTGTCGAGGACGGGATTGGCGCCGTTGCCCGCCGTCCACACGATCAGCTCCGAGTCGAACTCCTCGCCGGTCGAGAGCGTCACGTGCCCACCGGTCGCCGACGTCACCAGCGTGTCCAGGTGGACGCGCGCGCCGCGGCGTTCCAGCTCGCGCACGACCCAGCGCCCCGGCCGGTCGGTGACCTCGGGCAGGATGCGGCCCGACGCCTCGACGAGGTGGAACCGCAGCTCGTCGCGGTGCAGTTCGGGGTAACGCTTGAGCAGCGCGGTCGCGAGCGACAGCAGCTCGCCGAACCCCTCGACGCCCGAGAAGCCACCGCCGACGAAGGTGACGGTGAGCAGTTTCCGGCGCAGCGGGCCCGCGGGCAGCACCGCGGCGCGGTCGAACGAGGTCAGCAGCCGGTCCCGGATCGCGACGGCCTCTTCGACGTGCTTGAGGCCGATCGCCTCCTCGGCGACGCCGGGCACGGGCAGCTTCCGCGTGACGGCCCCGGCGGTGACGACGACGAGGTCGTAGCCGAGCTCGAACGGGTCGCCGTCGGCGGGCCGCACGGTGACGACGCGGTGCGCGTGGTCGATGGCGGTGACGGTCCCGGCGACGACGCGGGTGCGGCGCAGGTGCCGCCGCAGCGACACGGCGGCGTGCCGGGCTTCGACCGCCCCGGCGACGACTTCGGGCAGGAAGGGCTGGTAGGTCAGGTAGGGCCGCGGATCGACGAGGGTGACCTCGGCTTCGCCTTCGCGGAGCTTCTTTTCCAGCTTCCAGGCGGCGTAGAAACCGGCGTAACCACCACCGACGATCAGGATCCGGCGCATCTCGTCCTCTTTTCTCGCTTCACCCCCTGGACGAGGTGGCGGCGGAGGACGTGACAGGGATGCGCGTCACAGCGAGGACGCGTTCGCGGTGGTGTTCCTCGTGCAGGTCCCGCCGCCGGGCGTGCAGCAGCTGCGCGAGCGTCACGACCCCACAAACCCGCGCCGGATCCCCACGCTCGACCACCACCGCCTGCGTCACATGGCCCGTCGCGAGCTTGTTCGCCACCTCGCGAAGCGTGTCGTCCGGGTGGCACGTCGCGTGGGCGGGTGTGGTCGCGTCCGCGACGGTCCGGCCCGCGCACGTCAGCAGCGCGTGCCGGGTCGTCACGCCGATCAAGCGGTCCTGGCCGTCCACCACGGGGTAGAGCGTCGCGTGGCGGGAGTGCGGCAGCGTCTCGTACACCGTTTCGTCGCGGTTCAGGACGACCGGGTTGGCCGTCATCACCTCGTGCGCGAAGAACGTCTCCAGCGGGTCGGTCGTGTACTCGCGCGTCAGGTGCAGGCGGCGCCGGGCGATCTTCTCCGTCAGCACCGAGCGCTTGAGCAGCAGCACCGACACCGCGTACGCCGACACCGACGCCACCACCAGCGCCAGCAGGTCGTCCCACGCGTGGGTCAGCTCGAGCGTGAACACGATGCCGGTCAGCGGCGACCGCATGACGCCGCCGACCACGGCCGCCAGGCCGCACACCGCCCAGAACCCGGCCGTGACGTGGGGGAGCAGCCCGCCTTCGGCCGCGCCCAGCGCCGCGCCGATCATGAACACCGGCGCCAGGACGCCGCCGGACGTGCCCGAGCCGAGCGACAGCGACCAGATGAGCGTCTTCACCACCAGGACGCCGACGATCAGCGACGTCGTGGCCTGGCCGGTCAGCAGCTGGTCGATGACGTCGTAGCCGACGCCGAGCGCGCGCGGCTCGATCAGTCCGCCGGCCCCGATGACGAGCCCGCCGATCGCCGGCCACCACATCCAGTGGATCGGCAGCCGGGCGAACCCGTCCTCGGCGAGGTAGACCAGCGCGGTCGCGGCGATGGCGAGCAGGCCGCCGGTGATGCCGGGCACGAGCGCGAGCACGTCGGCCCCCGCGCCGGGCGCGGGTGCGGCGGGCAGGCCGAAGACCGGGTCGGTGCCGAGGAGGAAGCCGCGGCAGAGCGTGCTGGTCAGGACGGCCGCGGCGACCGGGATGAAGCTGCGCGGCCGCCATTCGAACAGCAGCAGCTCCACCGCCAGCAGGATCGACGCCAGCGGGGCGTTGAACGTCGCGGCCATGCCGCCCGCGGCGCCGGCCACCAGCAGCGTCTTGCGCTCGTCCGCGGAAAGGTGCAGCAGCTGCGCGAGGATCGACCCGACGGCGCCGCCGGTCATGATGATCGGGCCCTCGGCGCCGAACGGGCCGCCGGTGCCGATGCTGACCGCGGCCGACACCGGCTTCAGGACGGCGACGCGCGGCGCGACCTTGCTCTCCCCGGTCAGGATCGCCTCGATCGCTTCCGGCATGCCGTGCCCGCGGATCTTCTCCGAGCCGAACCGGGCCATCAAGCCGATCACCAGCGCCCCGGCGACCGGCGCGAACAGCACCAGCCACCACGGGTGCGAGGTGGCGCCGGGCGCGACGAGCGCGGTGTCGAACCGTTGGTAGAACACGAGGTTCGTGATCAGGCCGATGAGCTTCAGCAGGGCCAGCGCCGCCAGCGCCGCGGCGCCGCCGACAGGGACCGCGAGCAAGGCGATCAGCAGCATGCGCGGCCGGACCTGGAAGTCGCCCAGGTGCGTGGCGCGGGGCTGCGCGGGCGTACCGCCGCTCATCGAGCCTCCGTTTCGTACTACACGTATTGCGGTCAGCAATACTTGTAGTGGCGAACGGTCGGGGTCAAGTCGAGGCGCGCTGGAGTGGCCGGGTTCACCGTGGTGACGGCGCCGGGTCTCGCGAGGTGGGAAGGATCAGCCCCAGATGGCTTCGGGTGCCGCGTCGGCGGGCGGTTCCCCGCCGGCTTCGGCGAACGCGGTGAGCGCGTCGACGAGCCCCTGCCGGCTCTCCTTCGGCATCCGCGCGACGATCTTGGCGATCTCCTTGCGCCGCCGGGTCGTCACCTGCCGGACGATCCGGCCGCCCTCGCGGGTGATCTCCAGCACGATCTCGCGCCGGGACACGGGACTGTGCCGGCGGTCGACGAGCCCGCCGGCGACCACCCGGTCGACCATGCGGCTGGCCGTGGACGGCGTGACCCCGAGGTGTTCGGCCAGCGTCGCGTGCTTGAGCGGCCCGCGCGTGTGCAACACGACGAGGAGCCGGAACTGCGGCAGGGTCAGGCCGCCCTCGGCTGCGGCGATCGACCGGACGGACACCGCCACCAGCAACCGGGACGCGGTGAGGACGGCGTCGGTCAGCGTGTCTACGCTCGCGGCGTCCAGGCCCGGGTTCGTGCGGGTCATGCCGTCCAGTGTGCCGGAAACCGGCATGCCCCGGCGGGGTGACCCCCGGCTTGACAGCGGGCCGCTCGTCTCGCACTATGCGAACAAGTGTTCGATAACTTTCTCCTGGGTTCGCCCGCGCTTCGCGGCGCGGGTGTCTCCGGTGCGAGTACGTGGTGCTGGAGGTGAGCGGTGGTGGCGGTGCCGGAGGCGCTGGCCGGGCTCACGGCGATCCCGGGGGTCCGCACGGCGGCGCAGCTGAGCGCGGGTTCGGCTTCCGGGTCGGCTTCGGGTTCGGTCCCGGGGCCTGCTTCGGGTTCGGTTTCGGGGTCGGCTGAGCTGTTGACGGTGCTGCCGCCGCTGGCGCGGTTGCTGCCGGGCGGCGGGTTGCGTCGCGGCAGCACGGTCTCGGTGGGCGGCGCGATGTCCCTGGTCCTGGCCTTGCTGGCGGCGGCGACCCGCGACGGTTCGTGGGCGGCGGTGACGGCGTTGCCGGAGCTGGGCCTGGCCGCGGCGGCGGAGCTGGGCGTCGACCTGGAGCGGCTCGCGCTGGTGCCGCACCCCGGCGCGGAGCTGACGGGCGTGCTGTCGGCGCTGGTGGACGGGTTCGACCTGGTGGTGCTCGGTCCGGTCGGAGTCCAGCCCCAGCTCGCCCGGCGCCTGGCGGGACGGGTGCGCAACCGCGGAACGGTGTTGCTGGCGGTGGGGCCGTGGCCGGGCGCGGACTTGGAGCTGCGCGTGTCGGGGCGTCGTTGGCACGGCCTCACCCTGGACGGGTACGGGCACCTGCGCACGCGCGAGGTGCTGGCGACGAGCCGCGGCCGCGGGGCGGCGGCGAGGCCGTTGTCGGTGCGGTTGCAGCTGCCGGGACCGGGCGGAGCGCTGGCGGCGGGCGAGCCGTCGGAGCGGCGCCTGACCGAGGTGGCCGGGTGAGCCGTGGCGCCGGGATCGGGTGAGCCGGCCAGGGCCGCGCATGAGCAAGACACCGGAGTTCTTCGAGCCGGCCGGAGGTTCCGCTCTGGCCACGGCGCTTCGACCCGCCCGGGTCAGCGCGATGACCGGCGGGCGGCGGTTGTCCGTGCCGGTCGTGGCCGGGTGTTTTGCTGTGGTCGCGTGCTGAACCGGTTCTTCGCGCCGGTTGCCGCGGCTGGCTGTGTTGCTGTGGTTGTGCGACGGCCGGCGAGTGATGGCGGCTTCGGGTCGGCCACCGCGGTCGGCTGCGCTGCCGCGGTTGTGCGATGAGCCGCGCCATAGCCGTTCTCGCCGGTCGCGCAATAAGCCAGAAGCCGACCGTCTCGGCCGCGGGATGAACGGTCCGCCACGGCTGCTCGTGCTGTGGTGCCCGGACTGGCCGGTCGCCGCCGCCGGGGCCGCCGCGGGTACTCCGCCCCTCACTCCCGCCGCCGTCTTCTCCGGCAACCGGGTCGTCGCCTGCTCGGCTTCCGCTCGCCGCGACGGCGTCGGGCGCGGGATGCGCCGGCGCGATGCCCAGTCCCGGTGCCCGGAACTCGTGGTGCACCAGCACGATCCGGACCGCGACGCCCGGCTCTTCGAACCCGTCGCCGCCGCCGTCGAAGCGCAGGCCGTCGGGGTCGAGGTCGTGCGGCCCGGGATCGTCGCCGTGCCCGTCACCGGCGCCGCCGGGTATTTCGGCGGCGAAGAAGCCCTCGCCGAACTGCTCATCAACGAGGTCGAAGCCCAAGCCGGCGTCGAGTGCCAGGTCGGGATCGCCGACGGCCTCTTCGCCGCCACCCTCGCCGCCCGCCGCTCGGCCCTCGTCCCGCCCGGCGACACAAGAACCTTCCTCGCGCCGCTCTCGATCACCGAGCTGAACCAGCCCGGCGACGACCGCGGCGAGCTCGTCGACACCCTCCGCCGCCTCGGCCTGCGCACCCTCGGCGCGTTCGCCGCCCTCGCCGAACGCGACGTCGCCGGCCGCTTCGCCAAGGACGCCGTCACCGCCCACCGCCTCGCCCGCGGCCTCGCCGAACGCCCGCCGCTGCGCCGCGCCCTCCCGCCGGATCTGACCGTCACCGAAGAGTTCGACCACCCCCTGCACAGGATCGACGAAGCCGCGTTCGTCGCGAAAACCCTCGGCGAACGCTTCTTCGCCGGCCTCGCGAACCACGGCCTCGCCTGCACCCGCCTGGCCATCGTCGCGATCACCGAAGCCGGCGAAGAACGCGTACGCGTCTGGCGCTGCGCCGAGCCCCTGACCGCCCGCGCGACGGCCGACCGCGTGCGCTGGCAGTGCGAAGGCTGGCTCACCACGCGCGACCGGCCCACCGCCGGGATCGTCCGGCTGCGCTTGGACCCCGAAGAGGTCGTCGGCGGGCAGGCGCTGCAGCTGCAGCTCGGGTCGATGGGCCGCGCCGCCGACGCCGCCGAGCGCGCCGGCCGCGCCCTGGTGCGCATCCAAGGCCTCCTCGGGCCCGACGCCGTCTTCACCCCGTTGCTCGACGGCGGCCGCGGCCCGGCCGAGCGCGTCCGCCTGGTCCCGTGGGGTGAGCCGCGCCGCCCGGTGACCGAGGACCGGCCGTGGCCGGGGCGCCTGCCCGCACCGTCGCCGGCCTGGGTGTCGCCGCGGTCACCGGCGGCGCTGGTGCTCGACGCGGTGGGCGACGCGGTCCGTTGCACCGAGCGCGGCGAGCTCAGCTACCCGCCGGCCACGGTCGCGATCGGCGACGGCCCGGCGCGCCGCGTCCTCGGCTCGGCGGGTCCCTGGATCGTGCACCCGTCGTTGCCGGCGAAGCGCGGCGCGCGGCCGACAGCTCGGGTGCAGGTGGTGCTGGAAGGCGAGGACGACGACCGCGCCCTGCTGCTCGAAGCCACCGTCGGCATTGATCCACAGTGGACAGTCGAGGGTGTCTACGACTAGTCCTTTGTGATCGATGCGACTCCCGAGTTGACACCGGGCCTTTCCCGGCTCAGGATCGAGTCACGGTAGTCGTACGTGTGTTCGAACAGTAGTCGCTGGCTTCCCCACAGCGAACTCCTTGTGGGGAGCGGAGCTTTGGCGTTCAACAATCCGAGTGTGCCGTGGTCCGAAGTGGAGCGGATCGCCTCCGGGCGGCCGCCCGTTCCCGGCGACGGCAACGACGCCCCGGCGTGGTCGCGCAAACGCGAAGGGTACGCCGGCGCGCCACCCGATCTCCGAACGCGCCGACGCCGGGACGACGCCGGCGACCGGATCCGCGCCCCCTACGCCGAGCTGCACGTCCACTCCAACTTCAGCTTCCTCGACGGTGCGAGCCACCCCGAGACACTCGTCGAGGAGGCCGCGCGGCTCGAGCTCGACGCCCTCGTCCTCACCGACCACGACGGCATGTACGGCGCCGTCCGGTTCAACGACGCCGCCCGGGAGCTCGGCGTCCGGGTCGGGTTCGGGGCCGAGCTGTCGCTCGACCTGCCCGCGCCGCAGGCCGGCGAACCGGACCCCCGGGGGTCGCACCTGCTCGTGATCGCGCGGCAGCAGGCGGGTTACCACCGGCTCTGCAAGGTCATCTCCCGCGCCCAGCTCGCCGGCGGGGAGAAGGGCCGGCCCGTCTACGACCTCGAAGAACTCGTCGACGAGCTGGCCGGGCACGTCGTCGTCCTCACCGGGTGCCGCAAGGGGCCGGTCCGCCGGGCGCTCGCCGAGCACGGGCCCGGCGCCGCGCGGGCCGAGCTGGGGCGGCTCGCGGACTGGTTCGGGCCCCGGCACGTCGCCGTCGAGCTGATCGACCACCGGCAGCCCCTCGACGACGCGGCCAACGACTACCTCTTCGACATGGCGAAGGAGCTGCGGCTGCCGACGGTCGTCTCGAACAACGCGCACTACGCACGCCCAGAGGACGCCGTCGTGGCCGACATGGTCGCCGCCGTCCGGGCCCGCCGGTCGGCCGAGGACCTCGAAGGCTGGCGGCCGCCGTCGGGGCAGGCGTTCCTGCGCTCCGGGATGGAGCAGCGCCGCCGCTTCGAGCGACGCTATCCCGGCGCCGTCGGACGCGCGGCCGTCCTCGGCGTCGAGGTCGCGTTTGACCTGAAGCTCGTCGCGCCGGACCTGCCGCCGTTCCCGGTGCCGGCCGGCCACGACGAGATGTCGTTCCTGGGCGAGCTGACCTGGCGCGGCGCGGCGAAACGCTACGGCTCGCGGGAGGAGAACCCGAAGGCCTACGCCCAGCTCGACCACGAGCTCGCCATCATCGAGAAACTCGGCTTTCCCGGCTACTTTCTCGTGGTGTGGGACATCGTCCGATTCTGCAAGGAAGCGGACATCCTTTGCCAGGGCCGCGGTTCCGCGGCGAACTCCGCCGTCTGCTATGCGCTGGAAATCTGCCACGCGGACCCGGTGAAGTGGAACCTGCTGTTCGAACGGTTCCTCGCGCCGGAGCGGGACGGGCCGCCGGACATCGACATCGACATCGAGTCCGGCCGCCGCGAGGAGGCGATCCAGTACGTCTACGAGAAGCACGGCCGTTTCCACGCCGCGCAGGTCGCCAACGTCATCACCTACCGGGCGCCGTCCGCGATCCGCGACGCCGCGAAGGCCCTCGGCCACAGCCCCGGTCAGCAGGACGCCTACAGCAAGCTCGTCGACCGATGGGGAGGTACCCGACAGCAGACGGCCGGTGAGATCCCTGCCGACGTCCTCGAACTGGCCTCCCGGATCGAGGACTTCCCGCGCCACCTCGGCATCCACTCCGGCGGGATGGTGATCTCGAAACAGCCGGTGTCCGAAGTGGTCCCGGTCGAATGGGCGACCATGGCGGACCGCAGCATCCTGCAGTGGGACAAGGACGACTGCGCCACCGTCGGCCTGGTCAAGTTCGACCTGCTCGGCCTCGGCATGCTGTCCGCGCTGCACTACACGATCGACCTCGTCGCCGAGCACCATGGGTCCACTGTGGACATTGGCGAGCTCGACCTCGCCGACTCGAACGTCTACGACATGCTCTGCGAAGCCGACGCCGTCGGAGTGTTCCAAGTGGAGTCTCGGGCGCAGCTGGCGACGCTGCCGAGATTGCGTCCGCGGAAGTTCTACGACCTCGTCGTCGAAGTCGCGCTGATCCGGCCGGGCCCCATCCAGGGCGGCTCGGTGCACCCGTACATCCGGCGCCGCCGCGAGCAAGAGGAGTGGCAGCACGCGCACCCGCTGCTGGCGTCCAGTTTGGACCGGACGCTCGGCGTGCCGCTGTTCCAGGAACAGGTGATGCAGATGGCCGTCGACGTCGCGAGCTTCACGCCGGCCGAGGCCGACCAGTTGCGCCGCGCCATGGGCGCGAAGCGGTCCAGCGCGAAGATGAAGGCGTTGATGGCGCGGTTCTTCGCCGGCTGCGAAGCCAACGGCCTCGACCGCGAGCTGGCGACGCGCATCTTCGAGCAGATCCACGCCTTTTCCGGTTACGGCTTTCCCGAAGCGCACTCCATGTCGTTCGCGCTCCTGGTGTACGCGTCAGCGTGGTTCAAGCGCTACTACCCGGCCGCGTTCTGCGCCGGGCTGCTGCGCGCGCAGCCGATGGGCTTCTACAGCCCGCAGTCCCTGGTCGCCGACGCGCGCCGCCACGGCGTCCGCGTCCGCGAGCCCGACGTCAACGCCAGCCTCGCCCACGCCACCCTCGAACCCGACGCCGACAGCACCGGGGGCGTCGCGCTCCGCCTGGGTCTCGCCGGGGTCCGGCACCTCGGCGACGACACTGCTGCCTCGATCGTCGCCGAGCGTGACGCGAACGGCCCGTACGCCGGGGCCGGCGACCTCACCCGCCGCGTCCAGCTGAAGAAGAACGCCGTCGAAGCCCTGGCCACGGCCGGCGCGTTCGGCGGCGACCGGCGTCAGGACCTCTGGGCCGCCGGCGCCGCGGCGGCCACCCGGCCCGGGCACCTGCCCGGCCTGGCCCCGGGGCTCGACGCGCCCGCGCTGCCGGGCATGACGCGGCTGGAGGTCACCGCCGCGGACCTGTGGGCGACCGGCGTCTCCCCGGACAGCCACCCCATCGAGTACCTGCGCGAGCTGCTCACCGCGCGCGGCGCGCTCACCGTCGCGGAACTCATGCGGGTCGAGGACGGGACGCGGGTGTGGGTCGGCGGCGCGGTGACGCACCGGCAGCGCCCGGCCACCGCCGGCGGGATCACGTTCCTCAACCTCGAGGACGAGACCGGGATGGCCAACGTCCTCGTCTCGCCCGGCTTGTGGCAGCGGCAGCGCCTGGTCGCCCGCACCAGCGCTGCACTGCTGGTCCGCGGGCAGGCGCAGGTCGGCGAAGGAGTCGTCACGCTCGTCGCCGACCGTCTCGAACGCCTCGACCTGTCGATGCGGGCCGGGCCGTCGCGAGACTTTCGTTGACTTCCGGGCCGCGCACTGGTTCTCTGCTCTGAGAGCGCTCTCAGCCATCTGTGCGTCTCGACGAGTGAGGATGGACATCCATGACAGCTCGACGTCTGCGCTGGGCAGCGTGGCCGGTGGCGGCCGTGCTCCTGGCGGCCGTGCCGGCGGCGGCCGCGGCGACCCCGCCCGAAGCGACCGTGACGGTCAACGCGAAAGCGGGGCTGGCCACCGTGCCGGACACCGCCATCGGCGTCAACCACGCGGTGTGGGACAGCCAGCTCGGCACCGATACCGTGGCCGACCTGTTCGGCGCCGCCGGGGTCCGCACGATGCGCTACCCGGGCGGCTCCTACGGCGACATCTACCACTGGAAGGACAACACCGCGCCGGGCGGCTACGTGGCGCCCGGCACGGATTTCGACACGTTCATGGGCGGCGTCCGGCGGGCCGGCGCGCAGCCGATCGTCATCGCCAACTACGGCACCGGGACGCCGCAGGAGGCCGCCGACTGGGTGCGGTACGCGAACGTCACGAAGGGCTACGGCGTCAAGTACTGGGAGATCGGCAACGAGCTCTACGGCAATGGCCACTACGGCGCGAACTGGGAAGCCGACAACCACGAAGACAAGAGCCCGGCCGCGTACGCCGCGGGCGTCGTGGCCTACGCCGACGCGATGAAGGCCGCCGACCCGTCGGTGAAGATCGGCGCGGTGCTGACGACGCCGGCGAACTGGCCGGACGGCATCGTCGCCGCCGGGGACACCGGCACGTGGAACCAGACCGTGCTGTCGATCGCGGGCCCGCACATCGACTTCGCCGTGCTGCACTGGTACCCGGGCGGATCGACGGCCGCGGAAGCGCTTTCCAAGACCGAGCAGGTGGACGACATGATCTACCTGGCGCGGGAGCAGATCACGCGGTACGCGGGCCGCTCTTTGGGTATCGCCCTGACCGAAACGAACACACCGGTCGGCATGAACACCCAGCCCGGTGCGCTGTTCGCGGCCGAGGCGTACGCGTCCCTGCTGGAGAACGGCGTGTTCACCGTGGACTGGTGGGACACGCACAACGGGGCGACCGCACTGTCCACTGTGGCCGGTTATCCGGACTACGGTGATTTCGGGCTGCTTTCGAGTGCTACCTGTCTCGACGGTGGTTGTGAACCCGCGCTCAACACACCGTTCGCGCCTTACTACGGGCTGAAGATGGTGAGCACGTTCGCGCGTCCCGGCGACCAGTTCGTCCGGGCCGCTGCGGACGATCCGCTGCTCGACGTGCACGCGGTCCGCCGTCCGGACGGCGATCTCGCGGTCCTGATGGTGAACAAGGATCCTGCGGAGGCTCGGTCGGTGAAATTCGATCACGCGGGTTACGCGCTTTCGTCCTCATCCACCTTCACGAACGGCGCGTCGTCGATCACGAGCGCGTCTTCGTGGGACCGGACGCTACCGCCTTATTCTTTGACGACGCTGGTTCTGCACCCCGCCGCGGCTTCGGTTCCGTTGAGCGCGCCGGGCCAGCCGACCGCGACGACGACCGACACGACGGCGACGATCAGCTGGCCCCCGTCGACGCCCGGCGTGAAGTACGAGGTGTACCGGCAGGCGGGCGTGGTCAGCGAAGAGTGGGGCGAGACGACGGGGACGTCGTTGAGCGTCGGAAACCTGGTCCCGGGCAGCCGATACACGGTCAACGTGCTGGCACGGGACGCGGCGGGGAACGTGTCGTGGGCGTCACCGCCGTTGACTTTGACGACGGGCGCGCCTTCCGCCAGCAGTTGCACGGTGACGTTGACCGATGTGAACGACTGGGCGAGCGGTTTCGTGGGCGGGATCCACGTGGTGTCCACTGTGGTCGGTGACTGGACGTTGACGTTCACCTGGCCGACCGCGCGGCAGCGGGTCACGAGCGGCTGGAACGGGACGTGGACGCAGGAGGGATCGGCGGTGAAGGTGACGTCGTCGGCGCCGTTGGCGGGCGGAGCGGATGTCGGGTTTGTCGCGGACTACAGCGGGCCGAACATTCTGCCTACGGCGTTCCGGCTGAACGGAACCCTCTGCTCGGTGGGCTGACGGGGACTGAGGGGCGAGTGCTGACCGGCACTCGCCCCTCTCGAGCCGCGTTGATTCGTCTGGTCGCTACAGACCGTGGGGAGGTGGCGGTGCCGGATCGAGACGAGTCAACTTCAGTCGAGGCGGGCTGGAGGTACCGACGTCCTGCGCGAGCTGATGTCTCAACGCGTCGGCCAGGTCCCTGATCTTCTGCGACTCGTCGGGCGACATCGACGCTCCCGAATTTTGGTCGGGGCCAGTCGCGACGGCATTGCCGCGTCCGGCCGTCGCCAAGGCGGTTTGCAGTCTCATGTAGACATCCATCGCTCGTGGCGTGAGGAACAACCCTCCCGCGTCGTCGTCGAAGTACCAGTCGTGAAACTCCTCGCAGATCTCGAGAAGCCGTTCTCGTGACGGCTCTTCGCCCGGTATCCAATAACGCGGGATGACCTGGGAGAGGTGGAAAAGTCGCTGGTACCGGGCAAGTCTTTTCTCGCGAACAGCCTGGTCGTAAGCATGGGCCAGCTCGAGCCTCAACTTCGAGCGCGTGGTCAGGTAGGTCACGATCCCGCCCTGCCTAGCCTGCGTCTTTCATGCGATGTGATGTAGATCAGAGTCTGGAAATGGAGGAAGTGCCTGTCCTGTAAGGGAAACTTGGGCTTGCGAAGGTCCAAGATTCACCCGACAGGAAGGCACTCCCTTGGTGCAGGATAGCAAGGCGTCATCAGTGCGGGTCACCGCGGACGGTGAAGGGCTGGTGTCCCGTGCGGGGGTGGCGTTGCTGCGGGAGCTGACGATCAGCACCGGCCTGGGAACCGGCTGGTCGGAAGCACTTCTCGACACCTACACCGGGATACCGGTCCACCTTCCAGGGCGGGTCCTGGCCGATCTGGCGGTGATGATCGCCGACGGCGGTGACGCGCTGGCGCATCTGGCGACGCTGCGGGACCAGGACAAACTCTTCGGCCCGGTGGCCAGTGACGCCACCGCGTGGCGGGTGCTGGACCGGGTCGACGACGAGCATCTGGCTCGCCTGCGGGCGGTCCGCGCAGCAGCTCGGGAACGGGCCTGGGCCGCCGGAGCGGGTCCCAATGTCACGACTGGGCTAGTGATCGACATCGATGCGACGATCAGCATCGCCCATAGCGAGAAGGAGAACGCGGCGAAAACGTGGAAAAAGACGTTCGGGTTCCATCCGCTGCTGGCCTACCTCGACCGACCCGACGTTGCCGGCGGGGAAGCCCTGGCCGGGATCCTGCGACCGGGCAAAGCCGGGTCGAACACCGCCGCCGACCACGCCGAGATCCTGACGATGGCGCTGGCCGCGCTGCCCGCCTGCGCCCGCCCCGACCCCGATGACCCAGACTCACCGCAGGTGATGATCCGCACCGACGCCGCCGGCGCGACCCATGCCTTTGCCGCGGCGGTCCGCGCGGCGGGGTGCGGGTTCTCCATGGGATTCCCGATCAGCACCGAGGTGCGGGCCGCGGTCCTGGCTGTTCCCGCCGACGCGTGGGTCCCGGCTTACGACATCGACGGCGGGCCTCGGGACGGGGCGTGGGTCGCGGAGATCACCGGCATGCTCGACCTGGCGAAGTGGCCCGAGCGTTCGCGGGTGTTCCTCCGCCGGGAACGTCCCCATCCCGGTGCGCGACTGCGGTTCACCGACGCCGACGGGCACCGGTTCACCGCGTTCATCACCGACACAGACGGCGGGCAGCTCGCCGACCTCGAAGTCCGCCACCGCGCCCACGCCCGGGTCGAGGACCGGATCCGGGGCGGCAAAACCACCGGGCTGCGCAACTTTCCCTGCCGCGGCTACGCGGAGAACAAGGCCTGGCTCGAGTTGTCGCTGACCGCCGCTGATCTGCTCACCTGGGTCCAGGCGCTGTGTTTCACCGGCGACCTCGCCCGCGCCGAACCCGCGACGTTGCGCTACCGCGTCTGCGCCGTCGCCGGGAAACTCACCCGCACCGCCAGGGTCACCACCCTGCACCTCGACCGGGACTGGCCCTGGGCCCAGCGGCTCGCGACTGCCTTCACCCGGCTCCGCGCAGCACCCTGGCCTGGCTAAACCCCTGCTCCTGCCCCGACGACCAAGGACCTCGGACCCCGCCCGCCGACGCGACAGTCGGCCCACAACCATGTCCACACCACGGTTTCCGGCCAAAACCCGGCTACAACAGGAACTTCCACCGAACCCCACAGCCCCATGCAAGATCGAGGCTAGTGCGCCGAGTGCCGCGCTCAGGGCGCCGACCAGAATTTCCACGAAAATCGAGGCTAGCGAGCCGGTTCGAGCGAGAACACCGCCGACCGTGCGCCCTTCGTGGACACCAGTCGGTGCCGGTTGATCAGTCCGAGTTCGCCAGGTGGGTGAGAGCCGATCGCAGCACGCGCCGCTCCTCCGCGCTCAACCCCGTCAACGTCCGCTCCTCCACCACCCGGATCGCGTCCCGCACCGCCGCGTGGCGCCGGGTCCCGAGTTCCGTCAACCGCACCACCCGGGCCCGGCGGTCCGCGGGATCCGGCGACCGGCTGACCAACCCCTCCGCGACCAGCCCGTCCAGCAATGCGATCAACCGCGTCTTGTCGTAGTGGATCTGCTGGGCCAGCACCAGCTGGCTGGACGCCGAGCCGTGGGCCAGGGTCGCCAGGACCACGTACTGCCACATCGAAAGCCCGTGCTCCGCCAGCACCGGTCCCTCCGCCTCGGCCAGGGTGCGGCCCGCTCCGGCGCAGAGGGCCGCCAGGTCGTCGTCCTCCGTCACGCGGGAAATCTTACGCGTGGACAAATCATAAGCAGATGCGTATCGTTTTGGGTATGACATCAATCGAAACGGGGCGCGCCGAGACGCGCACCATCTCCGTCGCCGCGGCACCCGCGCGGGTCTTCGACTACCTCTCCGACGCTCGCCACATCCCCGAATGGGCACCGGGTTTCGCCCGGACCGTCGAGCACGACCACGACGACGTCTGGCGCGTCCAAGCCGACGCCGGGCCGCAGAAGATGGCCGTCAAGGCCGCGAAGGACCACGGCGTCGTCGACTTCGTCAGTGCCGACGCCCCGAACCTCGGACTCTTCGCGCGCGTAGTGCCCAACCTGACCGGCGCCGAGCTGATCTTCAGCCTCTTCTTCCCCGAGGGCACCGAGCCGGCGGCCGTCGACGCGCAGATGGCGGTCGTCGACCAGGAACTCGAGGCCGTGCGAGAGCGCGTCGAGGCGTGAACCGGGACATCCGGTCGGTCGAGGACCTCCTGCGGATGCTGGACGGCCTCTTCGAAGACATCGAGTGGGACGGCTTCTACGAGGACCGCGACCGGCCCATCCCGTTCTTCGTCGACCAGCCCGACGAAAACCTCGACGCCTGGCTCCGCGACGGCCCCCTCCGCAAAGGCCGCGCGCTGGAGCTGGGTTGCGGGCCGGGGCGCAACGCGCGAAGGCTCGCCGAAGCGGGCTACGAGGTGGACGCGGTCGATCGGTCGTCCGCCGCGATCGCCTGGGCGACCGAACGCGGCACCGGCGTCCGCTTCCACCAGGCCGACATCTTCGCCATGGACCTGCCGCACGAGACCTACGACCTGATCTACGACTCGGGCTGCCTGCACCACCTCGCGCCGCACCGGCGGATCAGCTACCTGGCCCTGCTCGACCGCCACCTGAAACCAGGCGGCCACTTCGGCCTCGCGTGCTTCGCCGCCGGCACCGGCGATGCCGACTCCGGCACCGAAATCCCGGACGCCCAGCTCTACCGCGACCGCAGTCTCCACGGCGGCCTCGTCTACACGCCGGACGAACTGCGCCGCCTGTTCGACGGCTACACCGAGGTCGAACTACGCCCCATGCGGGAGCACGCCGGTCTCTTCGGCGTCCCCTTCCTGCTCGCCGGGCTGTTCCGCAAGGACTGAGAACCCCGGCGGCAGCCGCAGCTCCGTCACTTCGCCGGAAGCGTCGATGGCGACGTCGAGGGTGCCGCCGGCCAACGGCAGACCCTGGACCCGCAGCGCGCCGACCGGGCTCGGCCGGGGCGGGGCCAGGGTCACCGTCCGCGCGGGGACGTCGACGGCCAGGCCGAGGAACGCCATGAGCAGGCTCACCGCGGCCGCCGCCGACCACGCCTGGGGGCGGCACGATGCCGGGTAGGGGAGGGGCGACGACGTCTCCTCGACGCCGTACCCGGAGAACAGCTCCGGCAGCCGGTAGTCGAACGCCGGGGCCGCCGCAAGCAGTTGCACGGCCAGGGAAGCCGCCCGCGAAGCCTGGCCTGACCGCTGCAGACCCCGGATGACGATCGCCGTGTCGTGCGGCCAGACCGAGCCGCAGTGGTAGCTCAACGGCGAGTAGCCGCCCGCGGAAGAACTCATCGTGCGCAGGCCGAACCCCGAAGCCAGCGCGGGATCCACCAGGAGTGCTCCGATCGACGAACTCTCCGAAGCGGAGACCAGGCCGGTGCCGAGGAGGTGGCCGATGTTGCTCGTCAGGGCGTCGACCGGCCGCTTGTCGCCGTCCAGGGCCAAAGCCGGGTAACGTCCGTCCGGAGTGGACACCCAGAACCGGTCGCGGAAGCGCTTCCGCAAGGCCGCCGCCCATGGAACGAGCCCGTCGGAAGGCTCGCCGAGGGCCGTCAGCAGCGAAGCCGCGCGCACGACCGCTTCGTGCTGGTACGCCTGGACCTCGGCCAGCGCGATCGGCGGGTTCGCCTGCGTGCCGTCGCGGAAGCGGACGGCGTCCCCGGAGTCCTTCCACCCCTGGTTGGCCAGGCCGTGCCCGCTCTCGTCGCGGTACTCGGCGAACCCGTCGCCGTCCGGATCCGCGGCGCCCGTGATCCAGGACAACGCGAACCGCAGCGTCGGCAGCAGGTCGCGGACCTCGTCCTCGGGCAGGCCCCAGCGCCAGGCGTCGTGCAGCAGGCACACCCACAACGCGGTCGCGTCGACGGTCCCGTAGTACTCGGCGGGCAGCGAGGCGCCGCCGATCGTCTCGAAGGTGTCCCGGCGCCGCTCGTGCAGGATCTTGCCCGGCGCCTCGCCGGTCGCCGGGTCGTGGCGGGTGCCCTGCGCCCGGGCGAGCGTCCGGAGCGTGCCGCGCGCGACGTCGACCGAGAGCGGCAACGCGAGCCGCGCGGCCCAGAGGCTGTCGCGGCCGAACAGCGTGAGGAACCAGGGCGCGCCCGCGCCGGTGAACGCGTCGCCGGGGTGGTCGCGCTCGGCGAGCAGGAGGCCGTCGAGGTCGTCGAGGGCGCGGTCGAGCAACGCGGTGAACCGGCGGTCGTCGGCGTGCACTGCCGGCCGCGGCAGCCGGGTGCCGGCCGGGACGAACAACGCGCGCTCGTCGGAAACCCGCAGCGACCAGCGCACCGTGGCGGGGGCCTCCACCGTCCAGCGCAGCCGCAGCCGGGGCCCGTCGGCGACGACTTCGGCGCCCTCCGCCGTCACCTCGGACACCGCCGAGTCCGCGGCCCATCGCGTGCCGACCGGAACGGACGGAGAGCGCCGGCCACCCGACTTGATCTCGTCGATCGGCGCGAAGTCGGCCGCCAGCGCCACTTCCACGACGCACGGGCGGCGTACCCCGTCCGTCGAGACGAGCGAAAGCTCCTCGGTCATCCCGGACGCCGTGACGTGGCGCTCGCGCCGCAGCCACACGGTCGGGTCGGGGCCGGGGCTGCCGAGTGGGCGCAGCAACCCGGTGAACCGCGCGCGGTCGGCGCCCGGCTCGTCGCTGCCGATGGCCTCGGGCTCGTGGTCGTCGACCGTCACGACGGCTTCGCTGAGCAGCCGCAGGTCCCCGTGCAGGAGACCTTGCGTCCCGCCGCGGATCTGCCCGTCCTGGCCGGACAGGACGACGGTCGGCGCGTGCAGGGCGATCGCGAGGTCGTGGAGCAGGGGCTGGAGGTCGGCCATGCCTACGATTGGATCGATCAAACGAAAGAATGTCAACTGACTTCGAAGTCTTGACAGCTCAGCGCCGTGGGTTCAGAGTGTCCGGCAGTTGAACGTTCAAACCGGAGGCGTAAATGGGACGGCCCACGCTGAACTCGGTGGCCGAAGCGGCCGCGGTGTCGCGCCAGACCGTGTCGAATGTGATCAACTCGCCCGAGGTGGTCAGCCCGGAGACACGCGAGCGCGTGCGGGCCGCCATCGAGAAGCTGGGCTACCGCCCGAACACCGCGGCGCGGCAGATGCGCACCACGCGGTCGCAGATCATCGGGCTGTGCATCCCGCCGTCGGGCAACGGCGTCAGCGGCGTCGTGCTCGACCAGTTCCTGCACTCGCTGACCGCGACCGCCGAGCGCTACGACCACCGGATCATGCTGTTCACCGCGGCCGACGACGAGGCCGAGACCCGCGCCTACGCCGACCTGATCGCCTCCGTCGGGATCGACGGCTTCGTGCTGACCAACACCCACCACGACGACCTGCGCACCCGCTGGCTGCTCGAGCGCGAGCTGCCGTTCGTCACCTTCGGCCGGCCCTGGGGAGCCGAGGACACGCACCCCTGGGTCGACGTCGACGGCGCCGCCGGCACGCGGCTGGCCACCGACCACCTGATCCGCCAGGGGCACCGGAAGATCGCGTTCGTCGGCTGGCCCGAGGGGTCCGGCAGTGGTGACGACCGCCGCGCGGGCTGGGCGGCGGCGCTCGCCGCGGCCGGGCTGGGCGAAGGTCCGCGGGCCGCGGTGTTCGACGGGGTGGAGGGTGGTCGTTCGGCGGCCGCCCGGCTGCTGGACGCGGCCGGCGACGGCAGCTCGGCCGCCGCCCACGTGCTCGGCGAGGCCGGCCCCTCCGCCGTCGGGCCTGGCACCGGCGAGCCGATCGCGGGTGGCGGGCGCGCACCCAGGCCCGGCGCGCCGACCGCGTTCGTCTGCGCCAGCGACTCGCTCGCCCTCGGAGTCACCGCCGAACTGCGCGACCGCGGGATCCGGCCCGGGGCCGACGCCTCCGTGATCGGTTTCGACGACACCCCCACCGCGTCCGTGCTCGGCCTGAGCAGCGTCGCGCAGCCGATTGCCGACGTCGCCGCCGAGTGCGTGCGGCAGCTGCGCGCCATCCTGCGCGGCGAGACCCCGGCCGAGCCCGCGACCACGCTCTTCACCCCGCACCTGGTGCTCCGCACCACCTGAGTTCCCGCGCGATCAAGGAGGATCGATGCTTCCCCGCCGAACTGTGGCCGCCTTCGCGGCGGCCGGCCTGCTGCTCCCGCTTTCCGCCTGCGGCAGTGGTTTCGACGACTCGTCCCAGCCCGCCACCCAGCAGGCCGGGCCCGCCACGCTCAAGGTGATGATCGCCGCGAGCGGCGGCGCCGAACTCAAGGCGATGCAGGACGCCGCCGCCGCGTGGAGCAAAGACGGCTCCAAGGCCGAGGTCGTGAGTGCCAACGACCTGCCGCAGCAGCTGAGCCAGGGCTTCGCCGCGGGCAGCCCGCCGGACGTCTTCGCCGTGGACGCGACGAAGTTCCAGGGGTACGCCGCCGAAATGCTCCCGTACGGCGACGGCCTGTCCTACAAGGACGACATCTACCCGACGCTGCGCACGACGTTCACCCAGGACGGCAAGCTCTACTGCGCCCCCAAGGACTTCTCGACGCTGGCCCTGGCGATCAACACCGACGACTGGGCCGCGGCCGGGCTCACCGACGCCGACTTCCCGAAGACGTGGGACCAGCTGAAGGCCGTCGCCCAGAAGCTGACGACCGGCGGCCGCACCGGGCTCGTCTTCAACGACACCCGCGACCGCATCGGCTCCTTCCTGGTCCAGGCCGGCGGCTGGTCCGTCGACGCCGACCAGAAGAAGGCCACCGCGGACACCCCGCAGAACCTCCAGGCCCTGACCTACGTCCGCGACCTGCTCGCCTCCGGTGCCGCCAAGTACCCGAAGCAGATCGGCGCGGGCGACTCCGGCGAGGCGTTCGGCCAGCACAAGGCGTCGATGAGCATCGACGGCAACTGGATGGTCGGCGGCATGAAGAAGGACTACCCGGACGTCAAGTACCGCGTCGTCGCGCTGCCCGCCGGCCCGGCCGGCCCCGGGACGCTCTCGTTCACGCAGTGCTGGGGTATCGCCGCCAAGAGCAAGTACCAGGAGCAGGCCAAGCAGCTCGTCGACTCGTTCATGCAGCCGCAGCAGGAACTCGCGTTCGCCGAAGCCTTCGGCGTGATCCCGTCGCGGCAGTCCGTGCGGGCGCAGTACGAGCAGAAGTTCCCGGGGCAGTCGGCGTTCGTCGCCGGCGCCGACCACGCGCACGGGCCCGTCACCCTGACCAAGATGGACCCGGTGCTGACCGACTTCGACGCCCAGCTGCAGCAGCTGCCGGGCGCCGACCCGAAGCGGATCCTGCAGCAGCTGCAGCAGAACACCGCGGCCGCGCTGGGGCAGTGACGCCATGGGCACGCTGCTCACCACGCCGGTGGTCCCGGGTACCGCACCCCTGCGCGGCACCCGGGGCCGCCGCCCCCTCCGGCGCGACGGCCGGGCCGGCTGGCTGTTCCTCGCCCCGACGCTGATCGTGCTCGGCCTGTTCATGGTGCTGCCGATCCTGATGGCGCTCTGGGTGAGCGTCAGCGACTGGACCGGCAACGGCAGCCCGTTCTCCTCCCGCGTGAACTTCGTCGGCGGCGACAACTACGCCGCCCTGCTCGCCGAACCCGGGCTGACGCGCCAGAACTTCGCCACCAGTGTCCGGAACAACGGCTACTTCGTGGTGTTCGTCGTGCCGCTGCAGACGGCGTTCGCGTTGTTCCTCGCGCTGGTGCTGCACCAGAAGAAGCTGAAGGGACGCCAGTTCTTCAGGACTGCCTTCTACTTCCCGACCGTGACCAGCTCGGTAGCGATCTCCGTGGTCTTCCTGTTCCTGTTTTCCAGCACCGGCACGGTGAACGCCGCGCTGAAACTGTTCGGAGTGGACGGTCCCAGCTGGTTCGCCGACCCGCGAGGCATCTTCCACCTCGCGTTCGGCGACCCCGCGAACCCGCCGGCCGCGCTGGCCGGGCACGGCTTCCTCGGACTGTCCTGGTGGGACTGGCTCGCCGGCCCCAGCGTGGCGATGTGCTCCATCATCGTGCTCGTCGTCTGGACATCCACCGGCGGCTTCATGCTGATGTTCTACGCGGCGCTGCAGAACCTGCCCCCGTCCGTCGACGAGGCCGCCCTCATCGACGGCGCGACGCCGTGGCAGCGGTTCTGGCGCGTCACGCTGCCGCAGCTGCGCCCGACGCTGTTCCTCGTGCTGACCCTCGGCCTGATCGGCACCTGGCAGGTCTTCGACCAGGTGTACGTGCTCAGCCGCGGCAACCCGGCCAACACCACGCTGACCCCGGCGTACCTGTCGTACTCGACGTCGTTCATCGGCCACCAGTGGGGCCAGGGCGCGGCGATCGCGTTCCTCCTGTTCGTCGTGATCGTGGCCTTCACGTTGGTGCAGCGCTGGGCCCTGCGGGAGCGCCGATGAAGAAACGCCGGCTCGGGTACGCGGTCCTCCTTCTGGTCGCGGCGCTGTACATCTACCCCTTCCTCATTCAGCTCGCGACGGCGTTCAAGACCGACGCCGACGCCACCGCGAACCCGCTCCTGCCCTGGCCCCGGCAGTGGTCCGTGAGCGTGTTCCGGACGCTCGCCGAGCAGGATTTCCCTCGCTGGGCGGCGAACTCGGTGTTCGTCTCGGTGACGATCACCGTCGGCCGGGTCGTGTTCGACTCGCTCGCCGGGTACGCCCTGTCCCGGCTGCGGTTCCGCGGCCGGAACGGGGTATTCGGGGCCGTCCTGGCGGTCATCGCGGTGCCGAGCGTGGTGCTGCTGATCCCGAAGTTCCTGGTGCTGAACCAGCTCGGCATGTACGACAGCTACTCGGGCATGATCATCCCGCTGCTGGTCGACGGCGCCGGGGTGTTCATCATGAAGCAGTTCTTCGACACCGTTCCGGTGAGCGTGGAAGAGGCCGCGCGCATCGACGGCGCCGGCCCGCTCCGCACGTTCTGGTCGGTGGTGCTGCCGATGTCGAAACCCGCGCTGATCACCGTGACCATCCTGTCGTTCCAGGGCTCCTGGAACGAGCTGCCGCACTACATCGTGTCGCGGCAGGACCCGGCGCTGAACACGTTGACGAGCGGCGTGGCGAGCCTGGTGTCCGGTGAGCTCGGCCAGGGCAACCAGTTCCCGCTGAAGCTCGCCGCGGCGCTGCTGATGACGGTGCCGGTGGCGATCGTGTACTTCGTGTTCTCGCGCCGGTTCACCCAGGGCACCTACGAAGGTGTCGACAAGTAGCTCAGCGGATCAGCTCGTCGGCGACCCACCGCACGACGCCGTCCGGGTACGGGTTCGCCAGTCCGAGGACGATGTGCCCGAAGCCCGCGCCGACGGCCTCCTCGATCTTTTCGCGCGTGGCGGCCGGCTTGTCGTAGTCGACGGGCAGGAAGATCGAGCGGGTGATCGACGCGGGGTCCCGGCCGATCTCGGCGCAGTAGCGGTCGAGCAGCCTGCTGCGGCCGGCGAGGTCGTCGATGTCGCCGCCACCGGGGATGTTCCACAGGTCGGCGTGCTCGGCGACCACGCGCAGTGTCGCGCTCGCCCGGCCGCCGATCATGATCGGCACGGGGGACTGGATCGGCTTCGGGTTGCCGTAAGCGCCCTTGAGCTTGACGTACTCGCCGTCGAAGTCGAACGGCTTCTCGTCCGTCCACAAGCGACGGATGACCGTGCACGCCTCGGCGAGCGCGGCGACGGCGTCGTCCTGGGAGTGGTACGGCAGGCCGTGGCCGTCGTATTCGCGCCGGGCCAGGGGATGGCTCGGACGGGAGCCGGCGCCGATGCCGAAGTCGAGGCGCCCGCCGGACACGATGTCGACGGTCGTCGCGATCTTCGCCAGCACCGCCGGCGGCCGGAAGCGGTTGCTGGTGACGAGCAGGCCGAGGCGCAGCCGCTCGGTCTGCGCGGCCAGCGCCGAAAGCAGTGTCCAGCCTTCGAAGATCGGGCCGTCCGGGTCGCCGCCGATCGGCATGAGGTGGTCGAACAGCCAGGCGTGCTCGATCTCGGGAACGGTGTCGGCCTCGCGCCAGACGCGCAGGATCTCGTCGTAGCCGACGTTCATCGGTGCGGTCAGGATGCCGAAACGGGGGGTCATCAACGCCTCCGGAGGGACGGGTCGAGCAGGGCGGGCGGGGTGTCGAACTTCTCGTGTGCGGCCAGGTCGACGCCGGGCGCGACGATCGTGTCGATCTCGTCGAGCACGTCGGCGGGCAATACGGTCTCGGCCGCTTCGAGCTGCGAGCGCAGGTGGTCGAGCGTGCGCGGGCCGATGAGCGCGCTGGTCACGCCCGGGTGCGTGGTGACGAACCCGAGTGCCAGCTGGATCAGTGTCAAGCCCGCCTGCTCGGCGAGCTTGGCCAGCTTCTCGACGGCGTCGAGACGCGCCTGGTTGGCGGGGTCGGCGAGGTCGAAGCGCTGGGGCAGGACCTTCGAGCGGCTGGTCGTGATCTCCTGTCCGGCGCGGACCGCGCCCGACAGCCAGCCCGACGCCAGGGGGCTCCAGGCCAGGACGCCGAGGCCGTACTCCTGCGTCACCGGGAGCACGTGGGTCTCGATGCCGCGTTGCAGGATCGAGTAGCCGGGCTGTTCGGTGACGTACCGGCTCAGGTGGTTTTCCCGCGCGGCCCATTGGGCCTGCACGATCCGGTACGCGGGGAACGTCGACGAACCGAAGGAACGGATCTTACCCGCGCGCTGCAGGTCGGTCAGCGCGGAAAGCGTTTCCTCGTCGCTCGTGGAAGGGTCCCAGCGGTGGATCTGGTAGAGGTCGACGTGCTCGACGTCCAGGCGGCGCAGGCTGTCGTCGAGGGCCTTGAAGAGCCAGCGGCGGGAACTGCCCCGGTGGTTGCGCTCGTCGCCCATCGGCATGGTGGCCTTCGTGGCCAGCACGAGGTCGTCGCGGCGGCCCTTGATGGCCTGGCCGACCATGACCTCCGACTCGCCCTGGCCGTACATGTCGGCGGTGTCGATCAGGTTGATCCCGCCGTCGAGCGCGGCGTCGACGAGGGCGGTGGCCTCGTCCTGGGTGGTGCGCCCGATGGCGCCGAAGTTCATGGCGCCGAGCGCGAGGGTGCTGACCTGGACGCCGGTGCGGCCCAGGGTGCGGTACTGCATTTTGATGGCCTCCGTGACAAGATGGCAAACGGAACGTTGCTCCGCTAACAATACGGAGCGCTGTTCCGTTTAGCAACCCTGGAGGTGTGGTGAGCGAGAGCAAGCCCAAGCGCGCCGACGCCCGGCGCAACGAGAAGACGCTGCTCGACGCGGCGGCGGCGGTGTTCGTCGCGTCCGGGGTCGACGCGCCGGTCCGCGACATCGCGGCCAAGGCGGGCGTCGGCATGGGCACGATCTACCGCCACTTCCCGACGCGGGCCGACCTGATCATCGCCGTCTACCGGCACCAGGTGGAAGCGTGCGCCGCGGCCGGGCCTTCGCTGCTCGAGACGGCTTCTTCGCCGCATGCGGCGCTGGCCCAGTGGATCGACCTGTTCGTCGACTTCCTGGTGACCAAGCACGGGCTGGCCGGGGTCCTGCAGGGCGACGGCTTCGACTCGCTGCACGCGTACTTCCTGGAGCGGCTGGTGCCGGTGTGCGCCCGGCTGCTCGAAGCGGCCGAGCTGACCGCGCGCGTGCGAGCGCTGGAGCTCATGCGCGGGGTGGGCAACCTGTGCGTCGGCGCCGAGGACAACCCGGACTACGACGCGCGTCGCCTGGTCGGCCTCCTGATCGCGGGGCTGCGCGCGTGATCGAGCAGCTCGCCACCGATCCGTACCCGCTGCTGGCCCGGCTCCGGGCGACCGAGCCGGTGGCCTGGCTGCCGGCGTTGAACGGCTGGCTGGTCACCCGGTACGACCTGGCGATGCAGGTCATGCGCGACGCGGCCACCTTCACCGTGGACGACCCCCGCTTCTCGACGGCCCGGGTCGTCGGCCCGTCGATGCTTTCGCTGGACGCGGCCGAGCACACCCGGCACCGGGCGCCGTTCGCCCGGCACTTCCGGCCCCGGGAGATCGAGGACCGGTTCGGCGAGTTCGTGCGCGCCGAATGCGGCCGGCTGGTCGACGGGTTCGCCGCGGCGGGGGAGGCGGAGCTGCGCCGGGCCCTGGCCGGCCCGCTTTCCGTCGCGGTGGTGGCCGACGCGCTGGGCTTGGACGGCACCGACGCGGCGCAGGTGCTGGCCTGGTACGACGCGATAGTGTCCACAGTGGACGACATTTCCGCCGGCCGGCAGCCGGGTTCTCAAGGTGCGGAAGCGTTCGATGAGCTGCGTTCGCACCTCGAGGGCGCGGTCGGCCGGCGCTCGCTGCTGACCGAGGCGGCTTCGGTGCTGGACTTGCCGGAGGTGGTGTCGAACGCGGCGGTGCTGATGTTCGGCGGCATCGAGACCACCGAGGGCATGATCGCCAACGTCCTGCTGCACCTGCTGCGCGACCCGGCCCACCGGGACCTGGACCGCGCGCTCATCCCGGCGGCGATCGAGGAGTCGCTGCGGCTGGAACCGGCCGCGGCGGTGGTCGACCGGTACGCGACCCGCGACATCTCCCTCGCGGGAGCGTTGATCGCGCGAGGTGACCTCGTGACGGTGTCGCTCACGGCCGCCAACCGCGACCCCGCGGTGTTCCCGGACCCGGACGTCTTCGACGTGCACCGCCCGGACCTGCGCAAACAGCTGGCGTTCGCCCACGGCCCGCACTTCTGCCTCGGCGCCGACCTCGCCCGGCTGGAGACGCGGATCGCCGTGGAAACCGTGCTCGACCGGTTGCCGGGCATCGCCTTGGCGGAGCCGGCCACGGTGTCGGGGCTGGTGTTCCGCAAACCCGCGGCGGTCCCCGTGCGTTGGCTGACATCATGACCGCATGACGGCATGGCGTGAGTTCGAGGCGGCGGAACCGGAGTTCGCTCGGCGCGTGCAGGGGCTGTTCGACGCGCACAAGCACAAGACGATGGCGACCCTGCGGGCCGACGGGTCACCGCGGATCTCCGGCATCGAGACGAAGTTCGCGGATGGCGAGCTGACGTTCGGCTCGATGCCGAACGCCCGCAAGGGTGCGGACCTTCTGCGGGATCCGCGGCTGGCGCTGCACAGTGCCACGGTGGACCCGGTCGACGGCTCCGAGGCGGACTGGCCGGGGGAGGCCAAGATCTCCGGCCGGGCCGTCGACACGGGTGACGGCTTTCGCGTGGACGTCGACGAAGTGGTGCACACGCACCTGAACGCGGAGGCGACGTTGCTGGTCGTCGAGTGGTGGACGCCCGAGGGCGGGCTCCGCAAGGTCGAGCGCGAGTAGCGCCCCAATGTGGCCTTCGGTGCGTTGAACGCACCGAAGGGCCCCTTGGGTGCGTTGAGCGCAACCAAGGCCACATTGGGGCTGGCATTTAAGTCAAGCGCTTGACGTAATGACGGACCTTGGCCATGCTCGGTGGCAGGGGACATTCACCAACGAGGAGTCCGTCATGACGCAAAGCCACACCGAGCTGCCGCGCTTCCCGTTCCAGGTCGAGACCGCGCTGGCGCCGCCGGCCGAGTGGGCGGAGTTCCGGGCGAAGTGCCCGGTCGCGCACGTGCGGCTGGCCAGCGGGGACGAGGCCGCCCTCATCACCCGCTACGCCGACGTCAAGAGCGTGCTCTCCGATCCGCGGTGGACCCGGCCCACGCCGGCCGACAACGCCGCGCGGGTCGCCGACACCGAGTCCGGTGGGGTCTTCAACAGCGAGATGGCGACCGTCCTCCCGCAGCACGGCGAGGCGCACCTCACCTGGCGCCGCACGCTCGGGAAGTGGTTCACCGCCAAGCGGATGAACGCCCTGCGGCCCGGCATGGCCGCGATGGCCGAGCAGCTCATCGACGACCTCGTCGCCAAGGGCGCGCCCGGCGATCTCAAGGCCGGGCTCGCCTTTCCGCTGCCCGTCTGGGTCATCTGCGACATGCTCGGCGTGCCGGACACCGACCGCGACCGGTTCGCCCACTGGTCGGACGTCATGCTCAGCATGACCCGCTACACCCAAGCCGAGTTCGACGCCGCGCAGCAGGACTTCGGCCGGTACATGGGCGGGCTCATCGCCGCCAAGCGCGCCGAACCCGGTGAGGACATCCTCAGCGCGCTGCTGCCCGAGGGCTGGTCCGACGCCATGCTGATCGCCACCGGCATCGGCCTGCTGATCGCCGGCCACGAGACCACCGCGAACATGATCGCCAAGATGGTCGCGATGCTGCTCGCCGACCGGAGCCGGTGGGAGCGGCTGCTGGCCGACCCGGCGCTGGTGCGCACCGCCGTCGAGGAGTCGCTGCGCCTGGACGCCAACGCGGGCGTCGGGATGATGCGCTACTTCTCCGACGACTTCGAGGTCGCCGGCACCGTCTTGCCCGGCGGCACCACCGCGATGTGCAGCATGGCCGCGGCCAACCGCGACGACAGCGCGTTCGACAACGCCGCCGAGATGGACCTGGGCCGCAGCCCGAACCCGCACCTGTCCTTCGGGGCCGGCGCGCACGCCTGCCTCGGGCAGCCGCTGGCCCGCACCGAACTGCAGGTCGTCCTCGAAGTCCTGCTGCGCAAGCTGCCCTCGCTCGACCTCGCCGTCCCGGCGGACGAGCTGCGCCGCGTCGAGGGGCTCGCCGTCGGCGGACTGCGGGAACTGCCCGTGCGGTGGTGACCACGGTGGACCGGGCGCACGCGACGCGGGAGGCGATCCTGACAGCGGCGGAGCGGCTCTACGCCGAGCACGGCGTGCTCGCCGTGTCGAACCGGCAGATCAGCGAGGCCGCCGGGCAGGGCAACAACACCGCCGTCGGCTACCACTTCGGCACCCGCGCCGACCTCGTCCGGGCCATCGCCCGCCGGCATTCCGAGCGGGTCGAGGAGCTGAGGGCGCGCATGCTGGCCGCCCTCGATGACGGCGCCGGCCTGCGCGACTGGGTCGCGTGCCTGGTGCACCCGTCCACCGAGTACCTGGCCGCGGCGGGCCGGCCGAGCTGGTTCGCCCGGTTCACCGCACAGGTGATGACCGAACCGTCGCTGCGGTCGGCCGTCGCCGTGGAGACGCTGTCGTCGCCGTCGCTGGCGCGGACCGTCGACGGGCTGAGCCGGTGCCTGCCGGAGCTGCCCGCCGAGGTCCGCGCCGAGCGCAACGCCATGACGCGCCAGCTGCTGATCCACACGATGGCCGAACGTGAACGCGCGGTGGCCGAAGGCGGCGACACCCCGCGAGCCAGCTGGCGCGAAGCCGCCACCGGCCTGACCGACGCACTGGTCGGCCTCTGGCTCGCACCCGTGACCCACCCCCACGAAGGAGAGGAACGACCATGAAGGTCACTGTGGACGAAGGAAAGTGCTGCGGCGCCGGCACCTGCGTGATGCTGGCGCCGGACGTGTTCGACCAGCGCGACGACGACGGCATCGTGATCCTGCTCGAGGAGACCCCGGGCGAAGCGCACCACGCGATCGTCCGGGAGGCGGCGAGCGTGTGTCCCGGCGTCGCGATCTCGGTGAGCGAGGACGCGTGACGGTCCTCGTCGTGGGCGCGTCGGCCGCCGGGCTCGCCACGGTGGAAGCGCTGCGCCGCAAGGGCTACGAGGACAAGGTGACCGTGCTGGGTGCCGAGGCGCACCTGCCCTACGACCGGCCGCCGCTGTCCAAGCAGGTCCTCGCCGGGAGCTGGGCGCCGGAGCAGGCGAATCTGCGCACGCCGGACGCACTGTCCGTTTTGGACGCCGAGTTCGTGCTCGGCGACCCGGCGGTCCGGCTGGACGCCCGCACGCGGACCGTCCACACCGAGAGCGGGCGCACCCTGACCGCGGACGCGGTCGTGCTCGCCACCGGCCTGCGCCCGCGCACCCTGCCGGGCCAGGACGGTCTCGCGGGCGTCCACGTCCTGCGCACGCTCGACGACGCGCTGGCCCTGCGGGCGGAGCTGGCGCCGGACAAGCGCGTGGTGGTCGTCGGCGACGGCGTCCTCGGCGCGGAGATCGCGGCGACCGTGTGCGGTCTGGGCGTGCCGGTGACGCTGGCCGGGCCGCAGCCCGCGCCGCTCGCGTACCAGTTCGGGCCGCTCGCCGCCGGCCTGCTCGCCGAGCTGCACGCCGCCCGCGGTGTCCGCTTGCGACTCGGTTCGGCGGTGACCGGTCTGTCCTCACTGGACGGACGAGTCACCGGTGTCCGCTTGGCGACGGGTGAAGAACTGTCCGCCGACGTCGTCGTGGTGGCGTTCGGTGCCGCACCGGCGACGGACTGGCTGGCGGGCAGCGGAGTGCTGTGCGACAACGGCGTCGTGTGCGACTCCCGGTGCCGCGCGGCGGACGGGGTCTACGCGGCCGGCGACGTCGCTCGCTGGCACCACGAAGGTCTCGACGTGCTGCTGCGGCTGGAAAACCGGACCAACGCGACCGAGCAGGCGGTCGCCGTCGCGGGCAACATCCTCGGCGAGGACCGGCCGTACACGCCGGTGCCGTACTTCTGGACCAACCAGTTCGACGCGCGGATCCACGTGCACGGGACGCTCTTCGCGGACGCCGAAGTGTCCATTGTGGAAGGCGACGTGCGCGCGGGCCGGTTCGTCGCGCAGTACCGCCGGGGCGGCGAGGTCACCGGCGTGCTCGGCTGGAACATGCCCAAGCAGGCCCGGCTGCGCCGGCCGGAGATCACCGGCACGGTCCTCGCCGGAAAACCCTGAAACCCCCATTCGTCGGTTGACGGAGGTCGGTCCGAGGGTGACTCTGTTCACGTTAACATCGTGGAAAGGGTGGTCATGGCGACGAAGAGAACGCTTTCCCGGATCCTCGGCGTGCTGGCGGTCGCCGCCCTCTCGCTGCTGCCCGCCGCACCGGCGGAAGCCACCGTCTCCGTGACGAAGATCGGGGACACGCAGCTGGACCCGGCCGCGCTGTACTTCGTGTCCTACGACGGGCTGGTGAACAACGACTCCTTCCAGCAGAGCGGCATCTTCAGCTACGCCGGCTACCAGTACGCGGCCTGGTACACCGCGGACCGCAGCGCGGTGCTCGCCCGGCGCGCCGGGACGGGCGCGTGGCAGACCCTCGTGCTGCCGCACAAGCTGACCGTCGACGATTCGCACAACGTGATCTCGATGGGCGTCTCCGCCGACGACGGCCGGCTGCACGTGGCCATGGACACCCACGGCAACCAGGTCTTCTACACCGAATCGGTTGCGGGCCTGCTGTCCGCGCCCGCGTCGCACGCCTGGACGCCGGCTGCCTTCGGCCCGGTGCAGCGTACGCTGAACGGTGTCGACCTCGGCGCGATCACCTATCCCCAGTTCGTGGTCACGCCGGAGCGGCGGCTGCAGCTGAGCTACCGGACCGGCGCCTCCGGCAACGGCGTCAACGAACTCGCCGAGTACAGCGCCGGGAGCTGGCACAAGCTCGGGAAGTGGACGTCGGCAACCGGCTCGTGGACGGCCGGGAACGGCGTGACCAGCACGACGCGCAACATGTACCTGCACGGCATCACCTACGGCCCCGGCGGCCGGCTGCACGCCGCGTTCACCTGGCGCGAGGGCAACACCGGCGTGCTGTGCGACGCCGGCGGGCTCGCCAACCACGACACCGGCTACGTCTACAGCGACGACCGCGGCCGCACCTGGCGGACCAACGCGGGCACGGTCGTCGCGACGACGGGTGGCACACCGGTCGCCGTGGGCTCGCCGGGCACGGTCGTCGACCCGCTCGGCGTCGACCACGGCCTCATGAACCAGGAGAGCCAGGCCGTCGACTCGGGCGGCAACCCGCACGTTGTGATCAGCTACGTGCCCGGCCGGTTCACCCAGTGCGTCACGAACTACTCCGCGCAGCGCAAGCAGTACGGCCGGACATTCTTCCTCAGCCGGGCCGCCGACGGCAGCTGGACCAAGCGCGAAGTGCCGGTGTCACCCGAGTCCACCCAGCGCACCAAGCTGGTGTTCGACCGCGGCGACAACGCCTACCTCGTGATGCCGTACGGGCGGATCGTGGCGGCGTCCAAGGCGAGCGGGTGGACCGACTGGAAGACGGTGTACAGCCCGGGCCTGCAAGCCTTCGGCGAGGTCGACGTCGACGACTCACGCCTCGCCAGCACGGGCGTGATTTCCGTTATGTACCAGCAGGTCTCCACCGGAACGACGCCGTCGCCGATCCGGGTGGCCGACTTCCGCCTCGGCTGAGGCTCACTCGACCGTGACGGACTTGGCGAGGTTGCGCGGCTTGTCGATGTCGTAGCCCAGGGTGAGCGCGGCGTGGTAGGCGAGCAGCTGCAGCGGGATGGTCAGGAGGATCGGGTCGAGCTCCGGCTCGGTTCGCGGCACCACGATCTTCGGGACGTCCAGCTCGCCGAAGTCGACGTCGTCGTGGGTGATCGCGAGGACCGCCCCGCCGCGGGCCCGGATCTGCTGCATCGCGGCCAGGTTGCGGTCGGCCAGCTCGTCGGCGGGCACGATCGCGACCGTCGGGAGCGACTCGTCGATCAGCGCGAGCGGGCCGTGCTTCAGCTCGGAGGTCTGGTACGCCTCGGCGTGGCGGTAGGAGATCTCCTTGAACTTCTGCGCGCCCTCGCGGGCCACCGGGAACCCGCGGACGCGCCCGATGAAGAACAGGCTGTTCGCGGCCGCCGCGGTCTTGGCGTGCTCGGCGATCTCCGCTTCCGCGGCCAGGACCGCCCGGATCTGGTCCGGCAGCGCGCGGATGGCCTCGATGATCCGCTGTCCGTCCGCATTGGACAGATCGCGCACGCGGCCGAGCGACAGCGCGATCAGCGCGAACCCGACGGCCATGTTCGTCAGCGCCTTCGTCGAGGCGACCGCGATCTCCGGGCCGGCGTGCAGGTAGACGCCGCCGTCGCAAGCACGGGCGATGGTCGAGCCGACGACGTTGACGAGACCGACGACCCGGCCGCCCTTGCGCTTGATCTCCTCGACGGCGAACGCGGTGTCGATCGTCTCCCCGGACTGGCTGACCGCGATGTAGAGCGTGTCGGCTTCGATGATCGGGTTGCGGTAGCGGAACTCCGACGCGGCTTCGGCGTCGGCCGGGATCCGCGCCAGCTCCTCGATCATCGTCGCGCCGATCTGCCCGACGTAGTACGCGGAGCCGCAGCCGAGGATCTTCACGCGACTGAACCCGCGCAGCTCCCGGGGCGTCAGGTTGAGCCCGTCGAGGCGGGCGACGCCGAAGCGGTGGTCCAGGCGGCCGCGGATCATCCGCTCGACGGACTCGGGCTGCTCCTGGATCTCCTTGGCCATGTAGTGCGGGAACCCGCCGAGGTCGAGGTCTTCGGCGGCGATGTCGATCTCGGTGGCGGGCTTGGTGGTGTCGCTCTCGTCGACGGTGAAGGTCCGGTAGCCGGTCGCGAAGACCGTCGCGAACTCGCCGTCGTCGAGGTGCGCGACCTGCGAGGTGTGCCGGACCAGCGCGGCGAGGTCGCTCGCGATGAACATCTCGCGCTCGCCGACGCCGATGATCAGCGGCGAGCCGTTGCGCGCGATCACCAGGCGGTCCGGGTGCGCGGAGTCGGTGACGGCGATCGCGTACGTGCCGGTGATCCGCGAGACCGCCTCGACGACGGCGTCCTCGAGCGTGTCCGCGGTGGAGCGCGCGATCAGGTGGGCGAGGACTTCGGTGTCGGTCTCGGAGGTGAGCTTGACGCCGGCGTCGGCGAGCTGGGCGCGCAGCGCGTCGGCGTTGTCGATGATGCCGTTGTGGACGACGGAGATCCGGCCGTCTTCCGAGGTGTGCGGGTGCGCGTTCTCCTCCGACGCGGGGCCGTGCGTGGCCCACCGCGTGTGGCCGATGCCGACTTTCCCGGCGAGGCGCTTGGGCAGCGCGGCGGCGAGGTTGCGGACCCGGCCGACGACGCGGTGGACCTGCACGGTGTCCTTGGGGCCGAGGACGGCGATGCCCGCGGAGTCGTACCCGCGGTACTCGAGCCGGGTGAGGCCCTCGAGGAGGATGGGGGCGGCGTTCTGGCCGCCGATGTAGCCGACGATCCCGCACATGGCGAACCTCTTCTTCTAGGGGGCTGAGTCGTGGCTCTCTCAGCCGTAGACGATGCGGCGCAGCTGGCGCTCGGACAGGTCGGGGGCGGCCACGAGCCGGCCCCGGAGCTCGGCGGCGATCAGCGGGAAGATCTCGGGGTTCTTCCGGCCTTCGGCCTGCAGCTCGGCGTGCCTGCGGCGCACGTACTGCTCGGTGGGTGTCCGGTAGAAGGCCAGGACGTCGTCGACGACGCGGGCGGCGACGCCCGGCGGCAAGCCGGTCGACGCGGCGACGCGCTCGACGATGTCCGTGTCCTCCACGCCGGACAGCATGCCTCATCGATCGGGTGAAGCTCAAATTCTTGCCCGAAATCGGGCAAGTTCTAAATCATTGGACAGCTTTAGGGGTTGGGTCGAGGGTGGGAGTGTGCTTCAGAAAGACATTTGGGACGTCGAGGCGGCTTCGGCCTACGACACGCCGGGCCGCGGCATGTTCGCGCCCGAGGTCGTGGAGCCGGCCGTGGACCGCCTCGCCGCGCTGGCCGGGGGAGGGCGCGTCCTGGAGTTCGCCATCGGGACCGGCCGGGTGGCCGTCCCCCTGGCCGCGCGGGGCGTGTCCGTCACCGGCATCGAACTGTCTCAGCCGATGCTCGACCGGCTGCGGACGAAGGCGGAGATCCCGGTGGTCGTCGGGGACATGGCGACGGCGACGGCTCCGGGGCGGTATTCGCTGGTCTACCTGGTCTTCAACACCATCGGGAACCTGCTGACCCAGGACGAGCAGGTCGAGTGCTTCCGCAACGCGGCCCGCCACCTGGACCCCGGCGGCCGGTTCGTGATCGAGCTGGGCGTCCCGGAGCTGCGCCGGCTCCCGCCGGGGCAGGACGCGCTGGTTTTCACGGCCGAGCAGGGGTACGTCGGGGTGGACACGTACGACACGGTCCGCCAGCACCTGGTGTCGCACCACTTCAAGTTCGGCGAGGGCCGCGACGCGCGGCTCGGCCGGTGCCCGCAGCGCTACATCTGGCCGGCCGAGCTGGACCTGATGGGCCGGCTGGCGGGGTTCGAGCTGGAGTCCCGGCACGCGGACTGGACCGGCGGGCAGTTCACGACGCGATCGCCGTCGCACGTATCGGTCTACCGGCTGCCTCCGAGTTGACCTCGACCAGCGGCAGCCGCACCGTCGCGTGCGGGATGACTCCCAGCTCGGCCAGCGCCGCCTTGGCCGTCACCGCCCCGGGGCCCGAGCGCATGATCGCGTCCGTCAGCGGAAGCAGTGACGCCTGGATCTGTTGCGCGGACTCCAGATCGCCGCGGCGGACGGCGTCGATGAGGCCCGCGGTGCGGTCGGCCGCCACGTTGGCCACGACGCTCACCACCCCCGCCGCGCCGCACGCCAGGTACGGCAGGTTCAGCTCGTCGATGCCGCAGTAGTACGCCAGCGACGTGCGGGTCATGACCGTCATCGCCTCGAACAGGTCGCCCTTCGCGTCCTTGACCGCCCGGATCCGGGGGTGGGCGGCCAGCTCGACCAGGGTCTGCGGCGTCATCGCGATGCCGGCCCGCGCCGGGACGTCGTAGAGCATCACCGGCAGCTCGGTCGCGTCGGCGACCGCGAGGCAGTGGGCGATCACCCCGGCCTGCGTCGGGCGCGAGTAGTAGGGGCAGACGAGCAGCAGCCCGTCCGCGCCGGCTGTCTCGGCGTCACGGGCCCGGCGGACGCTCGCGGCCGTGTCGTAGGTGCCGACGCCGGCGATCACCCGGGCCCGGCCGCCGACCTGGGCCACCACGCTCCGGACGAGTCCGGCCGCTTCGGGTTCGGTCAGGGTGGGGGACTCGCCGGTGGTCCCGCCGACGACGAGACTGTCGCAGCCGGTGGCCAGCAGGTGGTCGACGAGGCTCGTGAGGCCGGGTTCGCTTAGTGTCCCGCCGGGCTGCATGGGGGTCACCATCGCGACGAGGTTGGCGCCGAAGTCGGTCATGGGTCCGACCTTGCCCGGCGTGACTGGTGCGGTCCAGCGATGCTTTTTTGCCGATACTGCGTAACCTGGCTTCATGATCGAGGTCGGTGCACTGCGGGCGTTGCGGTCGGTGGCGGCGCTCGGGACGCTCGCGCGCGCGGCCGAAGAGCTGGGATTCACGGCGTCCGCGGTGTCGCAGCAGCTCAAGCGGCTGGAGCGCCAGGTCGGGGTGCCGGTGCTCGCGCCGGCGGGCCGCGGGGTCGTGCTGACGCCGGCCGGTCAGGCGATCGCCGACTCGGCGCCGGAGGTGTTCCAGGCGCTGGAACGGTGCGTCGAGGCGGCCCGGTCGGTCTCGGAGGGCGCACCACGCGGCACGCTCCGGGTGGTGGCGTTCTCGACCGCGATCCGCGGCCTGCTGGCGCCAATGCTGGGGGGATT
This sequence comes from Amycolatopsis sp. NPDC051371, assembly GCF_040682155.1. Lineage (NCBI taxonomy): Bacteria > Bacillati > Actinomycetota > Actinomycetes > Pseudonocardiales > Pseudonocardiaceae > Amycolatopsis > Amycolatopsis sp. NPDC051371. Next base: position 103,131 of record NZ_JBFBAG010000022.1, on the reverse strand, counting down.
GTCGGTGCGCTGTCCCGAATTGCGCGTCGACATCACCGAGCAGGATCCCGACGAGGCGCTGCGCAGCGTCGACGCCGGAACGGCCGACCTCGCCCTCGTCCACGACGCCGATGGGCTGCCCGCCGCGCAGCCGCCGTCATTGACGCAGCGGCTGGTGCACACCGACGTCGGCGACGTGGTGATGAGCCGGTCGCACCCGCTCGCGTCGGCCACCGAACCGCTCGGCCGCCTCGATCTCGCGGGCCACGCGTGGGTGACCAGCCCGCCGGGAACCGTGTGCCACCAATGGTTCCGGCGCCTGTTCGCGGACGCGCCGGAGGAGCCGGACGTCCGCCACCTGGTCGACGACTTCGCGACGCAGCTGTCCCTGGTCGCTTCGGGCGAGGTGCTCGCGCTGATCCCGCGCCTGGCCCGGCCGCCGCTGGGCGACGACCTGCTCGCGCGCCCGCTGCGGCGCCAGCCGAAGCGAGAGGTCCACGCGGCGTGGCGGCGGAGCGCCGACACCAGCCCGGCGATCCGGGCCGTGCTGGCGGAACTCGGCTAAGCTGGCCGGCGAGCGGGTGCAGCGTCGGAACGCCCGCCCGGCTTTCCCTTTGGCGCACTGAGCCGAAGGAGTGCGCCTTGATCACGTTCGCCGGGATGAGCCTGCCCGTCACCAGCCTTGCGCTTTCGATCCCGTTCTACGAGTCGCTCGGGTTCACGACCGAGGTCCGCAACGGCCGGTTCGCGTTGCTGCGCCTGGACTCCGGCACGCTCGGGCTGCTGGAACTGGGCGCCGTCGTCTCGCAGCAGTCCGACCGGCTGCGCCAATTCGTCCAGGTCGAGCTGCTGGCCGACGACCTCGACGAGCTGTACGCGGACTTCGTCGCCCGTGGGGTGCCGGTCCAGGGGCCGCCGCGCGACCGTGGGTTCGAGCGGCAGCTTCAGCTGCGCGACCCGGACGGCTTCACGGTCGAGTTCGCCGATCAGAGCCCCCGTTGAGATCTCCTTGCCACGCTGGAGGAGCCAGCTCGCTCAACCCGACGCGTGCCAGCGCGCGCCGGGCCGTGTGGTCCACGATGTCGTCCACCGTCGCCGGGTGCGGGTAGAACGCCGGGACCGGTGGGGCGATGATCGCGCCCGCTTCGGCGGCCGCGGTCATCGCCCGGAGGTGGCCCAGGTGCAACGGCGTCTCGCGCACCATCAGCAGCAGCGGGCGGCCCTCCTTGAGGCACACGTCCGCCGCGCGGCTGACCAGGTCGTCGGTGTAGCTCCACGCGATCGCCGACAGCGTCTTGATCGAGCACGGCGCCACCAGCATCGCGTCCACCGGGAACGAGCCCGACGCGATCGACGCGCCGATCTCGCCCGGACGGTGGTGCACCGTCACGAGCTTGCCCAGGTCCGACGGGGAAAGCCCGCATTCGTGCCGCACGGTCACCGCGCCCGCCTTCGACAGCACCAGGTGCACCTCGACGTCCGGCCGGTACGCCAGCAGCTCCAGGATGCGGACACCGTACGAAGCGCCGCTGGCCCCGGTGATCGCGACGACCACCTTCATTCGATCGCCTCGATGCGCCGGCCGGTCTTGTCCGGCGCCACGACCGCGAGGACCGCTGCGGCGATGGGGCCGACGATGCCGAGCGCCAGCGCGAGCGGCACCGTGCCCGCGAGCGACAGCGCCACCAGCGGGAACAGGCCGGCGCCGAACCCGCGTCCGGCGTAGTAGCTGAGGTTCGAGCCGCTCGAGCGCACGCGCGTCGGGAAGAACTCGGCCATCCAGATGCCGAGCACGCCGAACCCGCCGCTGCCGCCGGCGCACATCATCAGCGCCCAGAACGTCGGGTACGTCCAGAAGTCCGTGCCGATCTTCGCCGAGCCGCTCAGGACGAGACCGAGGAACCAGCCGAACCCGAGCACGCCGAACAGCGCCGACGCGAACATCGACCACTTGCGCTTCAGTACGTCCGAGAGGATTCCCGCCAGAGGATAGGTGATCCCGGTGACGACCAGTCCCAAGAGGACGATCAGGCTCGCGGTGCCCAGCGGCACCTTCTCGACCTTGATCAGGAACGTCGACAGGTACGAGATGAGCGAGTTCGTGGTGAGGAACAACGCCGTCGCCAGCGCCATGAACAGGATCGTGCCGGCCGCGTACCCGCCGCGGAACACGTCCAGCAGCGGGACCTTCGTGCGGCGCAGCTTTTCCGGCACCCGGCCCGCCTTCAGCTCACGCTGGTACTCCAGCCACTGCTCGGACTCCGGCAGCAGCACGGCCGCGGCGATGCCGATCACCAGCGTCGTGACGCCGATCAGGACGTACCCCGTGCGCCAGCCGCGGTCTTCGCCGAACTCGACGAGGCAGACGTACACCACGCCCTCGGTCAGGATCTGGCCGACGAAGTACATCGCCTGGATCGAGCCGCCCATCATGCCGCGCTTGCGCGTCTTCCAGCACTCGGCGAACATCGAGAACGACAGCCCGAACAGCCCGCCCATCCCGACGCCGGCCAGCAGCCGGGTCAGCAGGAACAGGAAGTAGGTCGGCGCGAGCCCGCCGAGCAGGGCGGCGACGCCGAACGCCAGCACGGACCCGGTGTAGGTCCACCGCCTGCCGTAGAGGTCGCCGAGCCAGCCGCACAGGATCCCGCCCGCGATCGAGGCGAACCCCTGCAGCGTGGCGACCTGGATGATCTGGATGGTGCTGACGTGGAAGCTCTCCGCGAGGTAGGACAGCGGGTAGCCGACGAGGTTGAGTTCCGCGCCGTCGAAGAGCGTGCCGAGGAACGCGAAGAACAGGATACGGGCTGTTTGTGAGCGCACCGGGGTGAGCCCACCGGTGCCGGTGGGCGTCTGCAGGGTCGACAAGGAGGTTCCCTTTCGCGGGGATCAGTCAGGCAGTTTTTGGCCCCGGGTCTCGGGGCAGAACGGGGCGACGACCAGGCCCAGCACGTAGATCGACCCGACGGCGGTCGCGGCGACGCCGTACCCGCCGAGCTTCGAGATGATCGCGCCGGCGGTGAGCGGGCCGAGGAAGGCGATGAACCGCGCGGCGTTGAACACGAACGCCGCGCCGGTGGCGCGCAGGTGGGTGGGGTAGAACTCGGGCAGCCACACCGGCATCCACGTGTACTGGCCGAGCGTGAAGAACCCGTTGACGACGAGCACGACCACGATCAGGCCGAGGCTGTGCGTCCACAGGAACAGCACCGGCGTGAGGATCAGCGAGGCCGCGAAGTACAGCAGCACCGCGGGTTTCCGGCCGACGCGGTCGGCGATGAAGCCGAAGGCGATGTACCCGGCGATCGCGCCGGCGTTGTAGATCATCCCGGCGCCGCTCGCCCACGCCGTCGCCGAATGCCCGGCGCCGGCGGCGCGCGAGGCGACGTAGGCCGGGACCCACGTCGAGATGCCCCACCAGCCGAGGGTGGTGACCAGGGACATCAGCGAACCGAGGATGGTCAGCCTGCGCAGCTTGGGGTCGACCATGATCTGGCGCAGGGTCAGCCGGGTGAACGACTTTTCGTGGGCGGTCAGCTCGGTGTCTTTGCGGTTCTTCAGTTCGCGCCGACGCCGGTGCGCGCTGGTCCACTGGTCGGACTCGGGCACCTTGCGGCGCAACCACAACGCGAACAGCGCCGGCAGCACGCCGATGAGGAACATGTACCGCCACGAGTCCGGCCCCAGCGGCGCGATGAAGTACCAGCAGGCCGAGGCGAGGAAGAACCCCAGGCCGAGCCCGCACTGCATGAGGCCGGCGGCCTTGGCGCGCGCGTGGGCGGGCCAGGTTTCGGCGACGAGTGACGTGCCGGTGCCCCACTCCGAACCGAGCGCGAAGCCGGTGATGAACCGCAGGACCAGGAACGACGCCCACGACCAGGAAACCGCGGTGAGGCCGGTGAACGCCGCGTACAGCACCATCGACGTCAGGAGTGCTTTGCGCCGGCCGAAGTAGTCGGCGAACACGCCGCCGATGATCCCGCCGAAGCCCCAGCCGAGCAGCGTGACGGCGATCGTGGCGCCGGTCAGGAACGCCACCTGCGTCGCCGGCGCGGTGGGCTCGAGTGTCCTCAGGACGAGACTCGCGGTCAGGATGAGCGCGTAGGTCTCGAAGCCGTCGAAGAGCCAGCCGAGGTTCGCGGCGAGCAGGGACCGCCACTGCGTGCGGTTCAGTGTCTTGGCCCAGGGCTTCCGGGCGAGCGCGACCTCGGACACGGGATCTCCTTTCCGGGCCGCCGTGGGCCGGAAGTCTTGTCCTCTATCTAGGACATCGAGTCCTGCATGCGGAACCGTAGGTGAGGTGTCGGCGCAGGTCAAGCAACGATCCGGGTCCTCGGTACGACGCTATTCCGCAGATGCGGAGATATTCGCTGTTTCAATCCGCAATCGAGGGCACAGGGGCGCTGTCGGGCCGAGTTCGCGGGCCGGTCGAAGGTGATCCACAGTGGACTCGTGGCGGTGGGCCTCAGTCCGCGGCCTTCGTCGCGCCGCCGGTGCGTTCGGTGATCCGCAGCGCGCATGCGCGGACCAGGGCGCCGTAGTGATCCACAGTGGACTCGTTGAGCTCCGAGGCGAACGCCAGCGAGCACACGACCAGGCAGACGCGGCCTTGTGCGTCGAACACCGGCGCCGCCACGCCGGACTGGCCGAGGTCGTACTCCCGGATGCTCTCGGCGTACCCGCGCTCGCGGGTGTCGTCCAGGACCTCGCGCAGCTCGTCGGGGGTCGTGACCGTCTCGGGGGTGAACTCCTCGACCCCGAACTGCCCCATCAGCCGGGTCACCTCGGTCGGCGTGGACCAGGCGTGGAACGCGCGCATGATGGCCGGCGCCGAGAACGGGAACGTGTCGCCGACCCCGACGGTGATCCGCACGCCCTTGCCGCGGTCGCCCTTGGCCAGCACCGCGTACTCGCCCTTCCCGTGCTGCTGCACGGCGAAGGCGACGAAGTTGATCCGCTGGTTCAGTTCGTCCAGTTCCTGCTGGACGATCTCCGTCATCCAGTCCTCGGAGAGGCGGGCCATCGCGAGCAGCCGCGGGCCGAGCGACCAGCCGTCGCGGCTGGTGGTCCAGCCGGCGCGCTGCAGGGTGCCGAGGATGTTGTAGCAGGTGCTGCGGTTGAGTCCCAGCTCCTCGATCAGCACCCCGGAAGCCACCGGTTCCGGCCAGTCCCGGGCGATCCGCTCCAGGAGCCGCACGGCGCTCAGCACCGCTGGTACGTCGCTCGTCATCCTCGCCCCTCGTCGTTCTTCCTTCGCGCACGGTAGCCGAGCGGGTTTGCGTGTCGCCAGGACCGTGTTAGTGTCCTCCATATCAGACACCTAGTCCTCTCTGGCGGTCTTCCAATTTGGTGGTCACATGAAGCTCGGATCCTCCTTCCTCGTTCCCGCCGGGCACGAGCGCGTGTTCGCGCACTTCCTCGATCCCGACTCGATGCGGGTCAGCGTGCCCGGCTGCACCGAGCTGGACCGGGCCGACGCCGCGCACTACCGCGGCCGCCTGGTGAACGAGATCGCCCACGTCCGGTTCAGCGCCGGGTTCTCCGCGGAGATCACCGAACTGAACGAGCCGGAACTCGTGCGGGCGCTGCTCAAGGGCGAGGACCACAAGCTCGGCAGCTCCATCAAGATCGACGCTCGGCTCGCCGTCCAGCCCGACGGCCCGGACTCGTCCAAAGTGGACTACAGCCTGGACGTCGCGATCTGGGGCCGGATCGGCCGGCTTGGTGAGTCGCTCGTGCGGCGCCGCTCGCAGGAGGTCGAGAAGGAGTTCGTCGCGGCCTTCTCCGAGATCTGCGCCGCCGGCCCGCCGGGGCCGGACAACCCGGGGCTGCGCAGTGTCCTGGAACGGAGGAACGGTCCTTCGGCACCAGCGGAGGCACCCGAGCGTGTCTCCTGGTGGCGCCGACTGCTCGCCCGCCTGTTCGGGAAGAAGAGCTGATGCCGGTCTACCACTACCCGGACACGCTCGGCGAAGCCTGCTCGATCCTGGCGGCCGGCGAGGACGCGATGGTCTACGGCGGCGGCACCGCCGTCCAGATCCTGCTCAAGCAGGGCGTGCTCTTCGCGTCCGACCTGGTCGACATCGCCGCCGTCCCGGGCCTCGGCGAGATCACCCGCACCAAGGACGGCCTGCGCGTGGGCCCCTTGGTGACGTTGCGCCAGATGGAAACCAGCCCGCTCGTGCGGGAGCTCGCGCCGCTGGCCGCCGACGTCTACGGCCGGGTCGCCAACCCCCGCGTCCGCAACACCGCGAGCGTCGGCGGCAACCTCGCGCACGGTGACTACCGGCTCGACCCCCCGACCGCCCTGATGGTGCTCGACGCACGTGTCGAGCTGACCTCGTCGCGGGGGAAGCGGACCGTGCCCGCCCGCGAGTTCTTCGTCGACTTCCAGCAGACGGCACTGGAACCCGGCGAGATCATCACGGCCGTCGAGATCCCGCGGCAACCCGAAGACGCGGGCGCGCACTTCGCCAAGCTGTCGAGCCTGGCGGTCAACGACTGGCCGGCCGCGTCCGCCGCCGTGCTGGTGGTGCCCGCCTCGCGCGGCCGCCGCCAGGCCCGGCTCGGGCTCGGCGCGCTGGCCCACGTGCCGGTGTTCACCCAGTTCGAGCTGGCCGGCGACACCCCGGCCGACGAAGTCGTGGCCACGGCGAAGGAAGTCGCCCGGCCGCTGATCGACCCCCTCCCGGACGTGCGCGGGGGAAGCGCTTACAAGACCCGGCTCGGCCTGGTGGCCGTCGAAGAAGCCGTGCGAGCCTCCTGGAAGGAGCGAGACGATGAGCGACGGATCCCGTTCCTCGGCCGGCGCCGCCGTCGGTGAGCGGTGGGCCCGCACCGACGGGCGCGCCAAGGTCCGCGGTGAGTTCCGGTACGCCGCCGAGGAACCCGTCCGGCCGTGCCTCGACGTCGCCGTCCACCGCAGCACCCGGCCGCACGCGAAGATCGTCTCGATCGACACGTCCCGGGCGCTCGCGGCCGAGGGCGTCGTCGCGGTCGTCACCGGCGCGGACCTGTTCGCCCTGCTCGGTGAGCGGATGATGACCGGCCCCGCGTTCTCCGACCAGCCGTGCCTGGCCGTGGGCAAGGTGCGGTACGTCGGCGAGCCCGTCGCGGCGGTCCTCGCGCACAGTGTCGCGCAGGCCCGGCACGCGGCCGAGGAAATCCAGGTCGAGTACGACGAGCTGGACCCGGTGCACGACGTCGACGACGCCATCACCGGTAGCTCCTTCGTGCACGAAGAACTCCGGCCGTCGGCGGTGTTCGGCGACCTCAAGCACCTGCGCGGCAAGCGAGACACCAACGTCAACTACGAGTTCAACCTCCGCCGCGGCGACCCGGACGCGGCCGACGGGACGACGGTGACCGCCGAGTTCTGGGCGCCGCCGACCCACCACGTGCCGATCGAGCTGCCGTACGCCGCCGCGTGGCCCGAGGGTGACCGGGTCGAGCTGATCGCGACGACGCAGACGCCGTCCTACGTCCGGCAGAGCCTCGCCGACCTGCTCGCCCTGCCGCTCAACCGCGTCCGGGTGCGGACCGCCCCGCTCGGCGGCAGCTTCGGCGCCAAGATGTACGACCGCCTCGAACCGCTGGTCGCGGCGCTGGCGTGGACGCAGCGCAAGCCCGTGCGCATCACCGCCACCCGCGAGGAGGCGTTCCTGCTCACCACGCGCCACGGCGCCGCCGTCTCCGGCAGCATGACCGCCGACGAGGACGGCCGGATCGTCGCCGCGACCGCCGACGTCCGCTACGACACCGGCGCCTACGCCGACGTCGGGCCGCGCATCACGGCCAAGTCCGGCATGGTCGCCACCGGACCGTACAAAGTGGACAACGTCCGCGTGCGCTCCCGGTGCGTCTACACGAACAAACCGTCCGCCGGACCGTTCCGCGGCTTCGGTGTGCCGCAGGTGACTTGGTCTCACGAGTCCCTTGTGGACGAACTCGCGCGCGAACGCGGCGAAGACCCGGCCGAGTTCCGGCGGCGCAACCTGCTGCGGGAAGGCGATATCGCGCCCGTCGGCACGGCGATGCACAGCGCGGACTTCGTCGGCTGCCTCGACGCCGTCACCGAAGCCGTCGGCTGGTCCGATCCGCTGCCGCCCGCGGAGGGCCGGTTCGTGCGCGGGCGCGGGGTGGCGGTCGGGATCAAGGCCGTGCTGACCCCGACGATCTCCAACGCCACCGTGCAGCTCAACCAGGACGGCTCGGCGACCGTGCTGATCAGCACCGTCGACATGGGACAGGGCAGCGATACGATCATGGCGCAGATCGCCGCCGAAGTGCTGTGCCTCGGCGAGGGGCGGGTGCGCGTCATCGGCGCGGACACCGACGTCACGCCGTACGATACGATCACCGCGGGCTCGCGCTCGACCTACCACACCGGCAACGCCGTCCGGCTCGCCGCGGAGTCCATGCGGGACAAGCTGACCGCGCTCGCGGCTAAGCACTTCGACGTCGAGGCGACCGATATCAAGATCACCGGTGACGGGCTGGTCAGCGCCCAGAGCCAGGCCACCGTCAGCATCCCGGACCTGCTGCTCGCCCATTTCGGCGCGCGGGGCACCACGCTCACCGCCGAGGCGAACTTCAGCACGTCGTGGCAGCCTTATGACCACGAGACCGGGCAGTCCCCGCAGGTCACCGAGCACTGGTTCGCCGGCGCGGCGGCCGTCCAGCTGACCGTGGACACCGCGACCGGGCGCGTGCACATCGAGCACCTCGCGGTCGCCGGTGACGTCGGCCGCGCGATCAACCCGGCCATGGTCGAGCAGCAGCTCTCCGGCGCCGCGATCATGGGTGTCGGGCACGCGCTGTTCGACCAGCTCGTGTTCGACGAGGGCCAGATCGTCAACGGCACCCTGCTGGACTACCAGCTGCCGTCCATCAAGGACATGCCGGACCAGCTGACGCCGATCGTCATCGAGAGTCCACATCGGACCGGACCGTTCGGCGCCAAGGGGGTCGGCGAGACCGCGATCATCCCCCTCGCCCCGGCGATCGCCAACGCCGTGCGCGACGCGACCGGCGTCCGGCTGACCGAGCTGCCGCTCACCCCGGAACGGATCCTCACCGCGATCACCGAGCAGGAGCAGTCATGAGGGAGATCCAGCTGACCGTCAACGGCCGGCGCCGCCGCCTCGCCGTCGCCGACGACGAGCTGCTGCTCGACGTGCTGCGCCGCGAGTTCGGCGTGACGAGCGCACGCGAAGGCTGTGGCGTCGGCGCGTGCGGGGCCTGCACGGTCCTGGTGGCCGGACGCAGTGTCTCGAGCTGCCTGACCCGCGCCGCGCGGTACGACGACACCGAGATCACCACGGCCGACGGGCTGCCCGAAGACGACGAGGTCGTCGAGGAGTTCGTCGCGGCCCGCGCGATGCAGTGCGGCTACTGCATCCCCGGGTTCGTGCTGATGGCGCACGAGCTCCTCGACGAGAACCCGCGGCCGACCGACGACGACGTCACCGAGCACCTGGAGGGCAACATCTGCCGCTGCGGCACCTACGGCGAGATCCGCACCGCGATCAAGGCCGCGGCCGCCCGCCGGGAAGCCCGTGAGGGAAGGAAGAGCGCGTGAGCGAACTGAACATCCACCGCACCGGGACGCACGGCCGTCCCGTCCTCCTGCTGCACCCCCTCGCGCTCAGCGGGTCGGTCTGGGGCCCGGTCGCCGAGTACCTCGGTACGCGGCACCAGGTGCTGGCGCTCGACGCGCGCGGCCACGGCGAGTCCTCCTGGGACGAGTCGGAGTTCACGGTGGCGGACATGGCCGCCGACGCGGCCGCCGTCATCGAGGACTTCGGCGCCGGTCCGGCGGACGTCATCGGACTGTCGATGGGCGGCAGCACCGCACTGGTGCTCGCGGCGACGCGGCCGGACCTCGTGCACCGGCTCGTGCTCGCCGACGCGACCGCGTGGTACGGCCCCGACAGTGTCGACGAATGGGCGCAGCGGGCCGAGCGCGCGCTCGGGCTGGACCGCCGCGCCCAGCTGGAATTCCAGCGTGACCGGTGGTTCGCCGACGCGTTCCGCGCTTCGCACCCGGACGAGGTCGAGCGGGTGTGCGAGATCTTCGTCGCGACCGACTCGAAGGCCCACGCGGCCGCGTGCCGGGCCCTGGGCACGTTGGACGCGCGGGACCGGCTCGGCGACGTCCAGGCCGAGACGCTGGTCCTGGTCGGCGCCGAGGACTACGCGACGCCGCCGTCGATGTCCCAGGAGCTGGCCGCCGGCATCGAGGGCGCGCGACTCCAGGTGCTCGACCGCGCGCGGCACCTGAGCCTGCTGGAGCGGCCCGACCTGTGGCCGGTCGTCGCCGCGCACTTCGCCGGGGACGCGTCGTGACGGAACCGCTGCTGAGCCTGCGTGCGCACCTCGACGCCGTCGCCGGGTTCGGGGAGCTGCGCACCGTGCGGGGCGCGCACTGGGACCTCGAGCTGGGCGGGATCGCCGAGCTGAGCTACCGGCTGCCCGGGTCGCCGGCCGTCCTGTTCGACGACATCACCGGCTACCCGGCCGGGATGCGGGTGTTCACCGGCAGCACGGGGTCGCCGCGGCGGTTCGGGCGGACCCTGCGCCTGGGCGACGACCTCGACGACGTCGGCGTGGTCGAGGCCTTGCGCGGGAAGCCGTCGCGCTGGGCGGCGTCGGCCCGGGAGTTCCCGGTGCGGCCGGTCGAGGACGCGCCCCTGCTGGCCAACGAGCTCCCCGGCGACAAGGTGGACCTGCTGACGTTCCCGGTGCCGCGCTGGCACGCCCACGACGGCGGGCGGTTCATCGGCACCGGTTGTTTCGTCGTCACCAGCGACCCGGACACCGGTGTCCACAATGGAGGTTGCTACCGGATGGAGGTGGCCGACGAGGGGCGCAGCGTCACCCTCGCGGTGGTGCCTGGCAAGCACGGCGACCAGAACATCCGGCGCTGGTTCGAACGCGAAGGCCGCGCCCCGGTGACCGTCTCCTTCGGACACGACCCGCTGCTGCTCGTGCTGGGCGGCACGGAGGTCCCGCACGGGATCTCGGAGCTGGAGTACGCCGGGGCGGTGCTGGGCGAGCGCGTCCCGGCCGTCACCGGGCCGGACACCGGGCTGCCGATCCCGGCGGGCAGCGAGCTGGCGATCGAGGGCTGGCTGCGGCCGGACCACCTGCGCGAGGAGGGGCCGTTCGGCGAGTGGACCGGGTACTACTCGGGCCGCCGCCGGCCGAACCTCGCCGTCGAGATCACGCGGCTGTACCACCGCGACGACCCGATCCTGCTCGGCGCCCCGCCGGGCAAGCCGCCGCACGACTATTCGTACATGCGCACGGTGATGAAGTCGGCGATGATCCAGGACGAGCTGGCCGCTTCGGGCGTCCCGGGCGTCGTCAAGGCGTGGGCCCACGAATCCGGCGGCGGGCGGCTGTTCATCGCGGTGTCGCTGAAGCAGCGCTACGCCGGGCACGCGCGCCAGGTGGCGTACCTGACCGCCCAGTGCCCGGCGGCGGCGTACATGAACCGCTACGTCGTGGTGGTGGACGACGACATCGACCCGGCGGACCTCGACCAGGTGATCTGGGCGATGTCGACGCGCAGCGACCCCGACGTGGACATCGAGGTGATGAAGCGGACGTGGGGCAGCAAGCTGGACCCGCTGTCGGTGGAGGGGGCGCCGCCGTTCAACAGCCGCGCGATCATCGACGCTTGCCGTCCTTATGAGCGGCTGGAGTCCTTTCCGCGGGTGGCGGAGAGCGATCCGGAGTTCCTGCGCGACATCGAACGGAAGTGGCGGGCGGAGCTGGCTTGAGCGGTCGTGAGTGAGAAACAGTGTTCTAACCCTGTTTCTCACTCACGACCTTTTGGCGGCTAGTTCCGGTAGCGGAACAGGATCCGGCCCCGGCTCAGGTCGTACGGGCTCAGCTCCACCAGCACTCGGTCGTAGGGCAGGATCTTGATGTAGTTCTTCCGGATCTTCCCGCTGATGTGCGCGAGGACCTGGTGCCCGTTCGGCAGCTCCACCTTGAACGTGGCGTTGCGCAGGCACTCGAGCACGGTGCCCTCGACTTCGATGCCGCCCTTGTCAGCCATGGCGCACCAGCTCCAGGTTGCTGCTCGCCCGCCGGGCGCCGACGCTCTCGAACAGCGCCGTCGCCGCCGGGTTGGCCTCGTTGACTTCCGCTGACGCCGTGGGGATGCCCGCCGCGTGCAACGAGCCCAGTACCTCGGCCAGCAGCGCCCGGGCGATGCCGCGGCGCCGGCGGTCCGCGCGGACCGCGATCAGGCCGATCCGGGGCAGCCGGGTCACCTGGACCACGCGGACGAGGCCGACGTAGGAATCCCCTTCGGCGGCGGCCGCGTGCAGCGCCGAGTCCACGACGGTGTCCCCAGGCGGGTGCGGCAGTACCTCGGCCGGCATCTCCTGCCAGCCGACCGCCGCCTCGACCTCGGCGCGGATCACGCGGTCGAGCTCGCGCAGCGGGCCTTCCGAAGCCGAGCCGCGGGGCACGATCGTCGCGCCCGGCGGCGGGAGCACCGTGCCGGTGTCAGTGGGAACGAAGTACTCCCACTCGCGACGCCGGGTCGTGAAGCCGGCTCGTTCCCAGCCGGCCACCAGTTCGGCGTCGGCCTCGTCGACGATCGTGTGGAGGGGCCCGGTGAGATCCGCCAGCATCGCGTCGGCGAGCTGGTCGAAGACCGAGCGGTGCCAGGCGTCGATGCTGAGGAAGACGCGCCCGTCGGGCCGCGTCGACGCTTCGGCGCGGCCGGCCACCCGGTCGTCTTCCAGCGCGTGCCAGTGGCGCTGCGCGACCCGCGTGATCACCACCGCGGGCTCGCCTGAGGTGAAAGTTTCCATGGGTTCGTACCTTTCGGGAGTGCCTGAAGCGCTCCCGGCGACCCCTACGTCAGTCGCCCGACCGTGACGACGAGGGGAGCACCCACATCGAAACAGCGTTCATGGGGCTCACCTCCCGGCGTCGAGTCACGGTCACCGGCACGATAGCGGGCCGCCGTCGCCGTGCCCACTCATTTACCGCGCCCCAGCACCCGGCGGACGATCGTCGACGGCAACGCCAGCAGCAACAGGACGTAGTAGCCGAAACCGGGCTTGATGAGCCCCACCACCACCGCGAGCGCGAACACGGCCGTGCTCACGGCGAACGACCAGAACGACTCGTCCGACATCGGCTCGGCGTCCCCGCGGACCTGCGGGTCGCGGCGGACGATCAGCACCAGCGCCGTGTGGCACAGGCTGCTGGCCAGCAGCGTCCCCAGGTAGAACACCACGGTGAAGCGTTCGGTCTGGTACGCGCCGATCAGCTCGGTGGGGAACGGCAGTACGGCGATCGTCAGCAGCCAGCAGAAGTTCGTGCGCAGGAGCGCGGTGCTGTACGAGCGCACGTGCTCGAAAATGGTGTGGTGGACGGACCAGAACCGGCCGATGACGACGAAGCTCAGCACGAAGCTGAAGATCTTCGACCAGTTGCCGGTCACCACTTCCAGCGCGGGCTTGTGTTCCGCGACGAGCTCCGGCACCAGCTCCGTGAGCGGCAGGACCAGCAACGTCAGCGCGATCGCGACCACGGCGTCGGTGAAGAACACCAGCCGCTCGGATGATTTCTGCTCCACGCGGCCATCCAACCACCCGGTGGATCACCGCCGCGGCAGCACCAGCAGCGCGTCACCGACCGGGCGTTCGCCCGTCGCGTCCGAGGGGGAGCTGACGAGCTTGCCGTCGATGGCCATCGCCGTCGAGCCGCCGCCGTCGAGGTTGATCGCGGTCACCGCGCCCAGCCGCGCCATCAGCTGCGCGCCCTCGATCAGGGAGAGTCCCTCCGCGAAGCCCGGCTGACGGCCATCGGCGGTGACGATCAGCAGCCGTCCCTGGCGGTCGAGGCCGACCATCGTGCGCGGGTTGCGCTTGACGCCCCAGCCGTACACGAACGACGGGTCGCCCGGGTGCACGATGCCGTCCGCCGCCGCGTTCACCGTGATCCGGCCGCCGCGGACCAGCCACGGGCCGCCGTTGACGACGCCGGTGGGGTGGATCGGCCGGCCGGCTTCGAAGATCCGCGTGCCGACCGGGAGCTTCGTGCCCGGCCGTGCGTGGCCGGTCAGCCAGGTCGCCGCCGCGCCGATGCCCTGGACGGTGTGCCCGCCCGCGGGCACGTCGCCGCCGGCCGGACGCACCGCCGTGACGACGTCGCGGGTGTCCAGCACGGCTTCGACGCCGTCGCCGGCCGGGGTCGGCGTGCCCAGCTGCGGGGTGAACAGCACCAGCTCGTCGGGGTGGGTGCAGGTGGTGTCGTGCAGCGGCCGGTCCGTCGGGACGTCGCCGGGCTCGCCGCAGTTGCGGATCAAGCCGGGCTTGCGGTTGACGCCGTTGACCTCGTGGCCGCCGACGGTGAGCGTGGTCCGCGGAACGCCGATCGACGGACGGTCCCCGAGCAGCAGCGCGGGCCGTCCGGTGGTGGCTTCGCTCTGCAGGATGCCCTGGTAGACGCCGATGCCGGCCGGTTCGCCGGGGATGCCATCGCGCGGGTCGATGACGAAGAAGCCGCCGTTGGTGCCGACGAGCGCCCCCGCGGCGGCCGACAGCGCCGACGTCGTGCGCCGCCCGGCCACCGACTCGCCGTGTGAGGCGACGACGTCGCCGCGGAACCGGTGCGGATCGACCGTGGCGACGCGAACACGCTGCGGGCCCTGCGCTTCGGGGCCGTCCTGGCCGGTCCATTCGACGGCGTTGGTGAAGCCGTTCGCGGTCATGGCGCTCGCGGTGGCGGTGGCCTGCGCGCGGTCGGCGAACGAGCCGACCCGGACCCGCCAGCCGAGGGCGCCCCGCGGCGTGTCGGTGAACGCGGGCCAGTCGACCCGCTCGGCGCGTGCGGCAAAACCCTTGCCCCGCAAGGTGGTCACCAGTGTGTCGGCGTGCTCACGGCTTCCGAGGGCGGTCGGCGGCGCGTCCGGATCGGCGCTGGACCCGCCGGGCACGAGCGCGGTGACGGTCCAGGTGTTGTGCCCGGTGCCTTCCCCGGTGACCGTGGTGGAGACGGTCAGTCCCGGCGCGAGCAGGTCACCGGCGGCGGAGGCGGGTGGGCTGAGCGCCACGGTGAGCGCGGCGGACAGGGCCAGGGCGAGCGGCGCCGGAGTCTTCACGCGAAGCAAGCTACCTCGCCGGGGTGGCCCGCGTGGGGGTTCCGGTTGAACTTCCGGGGCACGGCGCGATCCCGCGGTGCGCGCCGTGCCCCGGGGTCTCACGACGAACGGACGTTCTGCTGGGCCTCCTGCGCCCGGTCGGTGACGTCGCCGGTCGCGGACTGCGCCTCGTCCTTGACGTTCGACGCGCTGTCCGCCGCTTCGGAACGCACCGACTCGACGGCCTGCTGCGCCGGCTCGCGCAGGTTGTCCTTGAGCTCTTCGGCCGCGTGCTTGGCCACCGGGGCCAGCTGCTCGCGCGCCAGGTCCGTCGCCTGGCCCGCCAGCTTGCGTTCCGGCTCGCTCGCCGGCAGCAGGGACGACACGAGCCAGCCGGCGCCGAACGCGATCAGGCCGGCGGCCAAGGGGTTCCCCTGGGTGCCGCGGCGGATCTGCTCCGGGGCCTCGGACACGGCGTCGGCCGCGGAGCTCACCTTGTCCTGCGCGGTGGACGCGACCGAGCCGGCCTTGTCCTGCGCGGTGGAGGCGACGGAACCCACCTTGTCGCCGGCAGTCGACGCGTGGTCGGACGCCGTGCCCATGACGCGGTCCCTCGCGCTGCCGAACGCCGTGCGCAGCCGGCCGACCCGGCGCTCGACGATGCGGCCGGGACTCACCTTTTCGGTCAGCGCGTTGACGTCGGTGCTGAGGTTCCGTTGCGTGCCTTCGATCTCACGGCGGATCCGGTCGGGTTCGGTCATGATCGTTCGCCTTTCAGTGCGTCCGGAACCCGTTGCAGGGTCTCGACGGTGCGTTCGGGTTTGGGGTTGACCCGGCGGAATTCACTGCGCCCGGTGGCGTAGAGGACCGCGCCGATGATCGCCCACAGGGCCGCGACGATGAGCGAGGCCCAGCCGCCGTCCATCACGTTCTCCAAGCCCTGCCAGAGCGCGATGGACAGGAACAGCAGGACCATGTAGCCGGCGAACCCGGCGCCGCCGAACATGCCCGCGCCCTTGGCCGCCTTGGTGGCTTCGGTCTTCACCTCGGCCTTGGCCAGCTCCACCTCCTGCCGCAACAGGGTGGAGACGTCCTTCATGACGTTGGAAAGCAGTTCGCCGACGGAGGAGTCGGCGACGTCGACCGGAGGGGTCGCGGGGGGTGGTGGGGCTGCCTGCGGGGGGACCGCCGGCGGCGGGACCGCTTGCGGCGGCAGGCCGGGGGGCTGCGTCATCACGGCACCTGCCCGGGTGTGGAGTAGCGGGTGGGCTGCGGAAGGGGGTCCGGCGCGATGGGGCCACCCGGCTGCGGTGCGGTGAAGCCACCGGGCGCGGGCTGCGGCGTGACACCGCCGGGGCCGGGCTGCGGTGCGTTGTACCCGCCCGGGGCGACCGGAGGCGGATACCCCGTCCCGCCCGGCCCGGGAGCCGGCGGCACCGCTGGGATCCCGGCCGGTCCGGTGTGCTGCGGCGGGACGGCCGCGGCCGCACGCCCGTCCGGCGAGCTCCCGGAGTTCTCGTGCTGTTGCTGCGCGACGACCCCCCGCGTGAGCCGCCCGACGACGGCGCCCGCCACGGCCGCGCCCACCAGGAACGCGCCCGGACGGCGGCGGGCGAAGCGCCGCACCTCGTCGAGCAGGTCGCCCGGTTCGCGGTGCTCCAGCCACTCCGCGACCGACCGGGTCCGGTCGGACACCTGCCGGGCGACGTCGCCCGCGACGCCGGGGGAGTCGGTCTGCTCGGCCATCCGGTCCAGCTGGCCGGCCAGCTGATGGAGGCTCTCGGCTGCCTTTCGCTGCCCGTCCCGGGCCTGGGACTCCAGCTGCTCCCGGCCTTCGCGGAGCAGGTCACGCGCTTCCCGCTGGGCGTGCTCTGCGACGTGTTTCACTTCCTGCGCGGCGGTCTGCGCCACCTCACTCCCGCGATCGGCGGCCGTCGTGGCCACCTCGCGGGCTTCGTCCTTCGCGGTCTCCGTCGTCGACGGCGGCGACTGACCGCCGGATCCCTGTGTCATCTCGACCTCCTTGCGGGCTAGGCACTTCCGGTGCCCTCGGTTGCTCAGGGCGGCGGACTACCCGGGCACTCCGGCGATAAACCGGCACGAGTGTCCGGCGCGAACGTGGGTAGCCCTGGTGCCGGAGGTGGTGCGGATGCCGGAGCGCGGCGACGTCAGGAGGGCCCGTTCGGCGTGGGCGGGCGTGCTCGCCGGAGTCGGTGTCGCGGCCTTCGTCGACGAGACGGTGTTCCACCAGTTGCTGCACTGGCACCACTTCTACGACCGCTCGACAACGGACGCCGGGCTGGTCTCCGACGGGTTGTTCCACGCGTTCGGCTGGTTCGCGCTCGTGTTCGGCCTGGTGCTCGTCGCCGACCTGAGGCGGGGCGACCGGCTGTCCGGCCGGGCCCTCGCGGGCGGCGTGCTGACCGGCGCCGGCGGCTTCCAGCTCTACGACGGCACGATCCAGCACAAGCTGCTGGGCCTGCACCAGATCCGCTACGACGTGGACCTCACGCCGTACGACTGGACGTGGAACGTCGTGGCGGTGCTGCTGCTGGCCGCCGGAGTGCTGTTCCTGCGGCGCGCGAAGGTGACGTGATCGTGCACGACGGGCACGTCCTGGTTTTCCTGGCCCTGGCGGCACTCGCCGCCTACGAGCTGGGCGCGTGGCGCCTCCGGAACCGTGGCGACCGGTGGCCGCCGGCGCGGGACGCCGTGTTCGCCCTCGGCGTCGCCGCGGCGATCTTCCCGGGCGCACCCGGGTTCACCGGGCACGTGGTGCAGCACGTCCTGACCGGCATGCTCGCCCCGCTCCTGCTGGTGCTCGCCCGCCCGATGACGCTGCTGCTGCGTGCGTCACCCGGGGCGCGCCGCCGGCTCAAGCCGGTGCTGGGGTCCCGTCCGGTCGCGGTGCTGATGTACCCGCCGGTCGCGGCCGTCCTCGAAGCCGGTGGCCTCTGGCTGCTCTACCGGACCGGCCTCTACGCCGCGGCCGGGGGAGAGCCCGTGCTGCACGTCCTGGTCCACGCGCACGTCTTCCTCACCGGCCTGCTCTTCACGGCTTCGGTGTGCCGGCTCGACCCGGTGCGCCACCGGGTCGGGCTCGGCCCGCGCGCGGCCGCTCTGGTCGGGGCCGCGGCCGCGCACGCCGTGCTGGCCAAGACGCTGTACCTCACGCCACCGCCGGGCACGGTGCTCGCGGCCGCCGACCGGCAGGCCGGCGCCGAGCTCATGTACTACGGCGGTGACGTGGTCGAGCTGGGCCTCGCCCTGGTCGTCGCGCTGACCTGGTACGCGGCCCGGGGCCGGGCCGCGCGCCGCGGTCAGCCGCCGACGTGGATGCCCGGACGGCGGGCGGGATCCTTCTCCGCGCTGCGGATGATCTCCCGGACCACCGGGGCCGTGTCGCCGCGGCCCAGGATCAGGTAGCGGAACAGGTGCCCGAGCGGGTTCCCCTCCGCCCACTCGAAGTGGCACTGCGGCCGGACGCCGGTGACGTCGCGCAACGCCAGCAGGATCGCGGCGATGGCGTTCGGCGCCGCGGGGCTGTCCGCCCGCAGGATCCGGTACCCGTCGATGTCCACGCCGCGCACCTCGAGCACGTTGCTGAACTCCGACGGGTCCACGACGTCGATCTCGAGGAAGAGGACGTCGGCGGCGCCGGGGACCGGGTTCATCGAGCGCTGCTCGGCTTCCTTGGCCGAATACTCGGCTTCGTCGCCGCCCTGCCGCCGGTTGGCGATGATGTGCAGGTTGCCGTCGTGGGCCAGCGAATCGGTGATGAACCGGCGCGCTTCTTCGTCGAACTCGATGCGCTCGGCCCGCAGCTCGGTCGTCCGCGAAACCCGGGAAACCAGCGAGACGATGATGATCCCGAGGATGAACAGGGCCGAGATGGCGATGCCGTCCGGCTTTTCGATGACGTTCTCGACCAGCGCGTACAGCAGCACCAGCGTCAGGACGCCGAACCCGATCGCCGCGCCGCGCTGATGCCGCCGGATCGCCGAGATGCTCACCGCGACGGCGCCCGACACCATCATCGCGAGGATGCCGGTCGCGTAGGCGCCGGCCTGCGCGTTGACGTCGGCGCCGAACGCGACGGTGATCAGGATGCTGATCACCGTGTAGACGATCACCACCGGCCGCACGGCGCGGCCCCACTCCGGCGCCATGCCGTAGGAGGGCAGGTACCGCGGGACGATGTTGATCAGGCCGGCCATCGCCGACGCCCCGGCGAACCACAGGATCAGGACGCTGCTGATGTCGTAGGCGGTGCCGAAGATCTCGCCCAGCTCGTGGTGAGCGAGGTAGGCCATGGCCCGGCCGTTGGCCTCGCCGCCGTCCTTGAAGGCGTCCGCCGGGATCAGCACGGTCGTGATGAAGCTCGTCGCGATCAGGAACACCGACATGATCAGCGCGGCGACGGTCAGCAGCTTGCGCGTGTTGCGGACCCGCGACTCCATCCGCTCTTCGGCGGTCTTCCCCTTCGCGGCGACCAGCGGCATCATGCTGACCCCGGTTTCGAAGCCCGAGAGGCCCAGCACCAGCAGCGGGAACGCGACCACGGCCGGCCCGATGACGCCGGTGAACCCGCCGCCGCCCGCGGTCAGCGCGTCGGTCCAGCGGGAGAGGTCCGCGGAGTCGCCGAGCAGGTCGACCACGCTGACGACCGTGACCACGGCGTTGAGCAGCAGGAAGACCGCGACGAGCGGGATGGCGACACCGACCGCCTCGCTGAAGCCCAGCAGGAACACCCCGCCGAGGATCAGCAGCAGCACGACGGTGATGAGCACGGCGTGGCCGTGCAGGAAGCCCGGCAGGTACGGGTTTTCCAGCATGTGCACGGTGGCGTCCGCCGAGGACAGCGTGATCGTGATGATCCACGACGTGGCGACGAACCCCAGCAGGGTGAGGACGAAGAGCTTCCCGCGCCAGAACGGCAGCAGGTCCTCCAGCATCGCCACCGAGCCCTGCCCGTGCGGGCTTTCGCGGGCGACGCGGCGGTACATCGGCAGCATGCCGAGCAGCGTCAGCGCGACGATCAGCAGCGTCGCCAGCGGCGAGAGCGCCCCGGCGGCCAGCGCGGCGATCCCGGGCAGGTAGGAGAGGGTGGAGAAGTAGTCGACGCCCGTCAGGCACATGACCTTCCACCAGGCCTGCGGCGTGCCGTGGTCCTCGCCGCCCTGCCGGCCGACCGGGGCCACCCGGTGCTCCAGCAGCCACTGGGCCGCCTTGGAAGCCGGCGGCTGCGGCGGCACCGGACTGTCGACGCTCGCCGGCACGGTCACCTCGGGTGAAGCACCCATCGTCGTCCCCTCATCCCTGGACACAGCGGGGGTCAGAATGCCCGACGCGCGGACGCCCGGCTCGGCAGGCTCGCCACTGGCCGTTTTGGGCGTTTTCCGGGGCGGGTGGCGGGGGTCACCGGGTCATGGCGGTCAGCAGCGCGACGGCCTCACCGAGCGACGCCGGACGCGCGGCGCGTCCGGACCGGCGGGGCCAGCCGGGCCCGGCGAGGACGAGCAGGGGCGCGGGGATCCGGCGTGGGGGAGCCGCCGGGCGGTTGCTCCACAGGACGACCGCCGCCGGGTGCGTGCGGGCGATAGCGTCGCGCAGGGCGGTGTCCGGAATGGACCCGCCGAGGAACAGGGCCGCGCGGCTGTGTTCGGCCAGTGCCGCGCGCAGTGCTTCCAGGGGCAGGGTGTGCCGATCTCCGTCGGCGCACGCCAGCAGCACCGGCGGGGCGTCGCTGCGAGGGGTCGGGATGCGGTGCAGCGCCGCGGCGACGGCCCATGAGAGCCCGTGCACGAGGTCGACGCAGCGGTCGGCGTCCGGGCCGCACAACGCGTCGAGCGCGGGCCGGCACAGGTGTTCCCAGGTGTCGACGACGTCGTGGTCGACCAGGTACGCGTCCAGCAGCGCCGTCGCGGTGTCGATCTTGAGGTCCCGGACCGCGGTCAGCAGCGTCGCGACGTCGGTGTCACCGCCGGCGTGGAACGCCCGGCCGGCCGCGGTCTCCGTACTGAGCCCCTGTTCGATCAGGTGCTTCATGTGGAGCAGCGCGTCGACGTCGGAGCGGCCGTAGCGGCGGTGGCTGCCGGTCTGCGGGGTCGACAGCGGGAGGCCGTAGCGCCGGTGCCACGCGCGGAGCGTGGACGGCGGGAGGCCGAGCATGCGGGCGACCGCCCCCGCCGTCCAGGTGGCGGCGGGGGCGGTGACCGGCTGGTTCATCTCTCCATGATGGACCCGGCGGGGGCGCGCCGCTCAGCTCCCGGGCCGCGCGACATCGCCCCGCCACTCGCCGGTTTCGCGGCCGCCGCGCTCCTCGATGAAGGTCTTGAACCGGCCCAGGTCGCCCTTGACCCGGCGGTCGAGGATGCCGAGCTTGTCGGCGACGTTCTCGACGAAGCCCTCCGGGTCGATGTCCAGCTGCGCGGTGACCCGCGTGTGCCGGTCGTCGAGGCGGTGGAACGTCACGACGCCGGCGTGGTTCGGGCCGGAGTCCGACTTCCAGGCCACGCGTTCGTCGGGGTGCTGCTCGGTGATCGTGGCGTCGAACTCGCGGGTCTGCCCGCCGACGCTGATCTTCCAGCGCGTGTGGGTGTCGTCGAGCTGCCGGATCTCGTCGACGCCCTCCATGAAGTGCGGGAAGGACTCGAACTGGGTCCACTGGTTGTACGCGGTGCGGACATCGGTCTCGACGTCCACGGTCTCGGTTACGGTGCTCATCGTGCGCGTCTCCTTCCTGGTGCGGTCCGGTCCCGGTTACCCGGTGAATCGATGACAAAACGATGCGGGCCGCTTAAGGTCGGCACCGGCGGAAGGGCGGGACGATGACCGGCGAGCGGACACTGACGGTGCGGGTGCGCACCGTGCCCGAGGCCGTCGTCGTCGCGGCCGCCGGTGACCTGGACCTCGGGTCGGCGCCGGTACTGCGGGAACGGGCCCGGGCCGTGCTGAAAGACCGGCCGGGAGCGCTCATCGTCGACCTGGACGACATCGGGTTCTGTGGTTCGGCGGGCCTGCAGGTGCTGGCCGAACTCGTCGCGGCGACCCAGGACGGCGGCGTGCCGCTGGCGGTGGTCGCCGGCCACTACCCGGTGGTGCGCGCGGTGCGGCTCAGCCGGCTGGACGAGGTGTTCACCCTGCACGCGACGGTCGACGACGCCTGCGACTGGATCCGGCGGCAGCCCGAGCGGTGACGAATTCCTCCACTGTGGACGGTCCCGGCGGAGTTTTCCGTTTCAGGCCGCTGATTCGGCGGCGCTTTCCGCGTGCGAGTGGCGGCCGGTGACGGCGGCGACCACGGCGTCCGCGTCGAGCGCCGGGTCCCACAGCGCGCAGCCGACGACGTGGGCGAGCCTGCGCCGGGGATGCGGCCCGGAGTCGGTGAGCGCGACGTCGGTCGGGCGGCCGTTCTTGACCGCGTGGACCGCGCGGGTGACCAGGATCGCTTCCTGGCGGGTGGTGCCGAGTTCGGCGGCCGCGGCGAAGATCTTCTCCGCCGCGGCCTGGGCCGGGTCGTTCATCGCTTGCGCTCCTCGGAGGCGGCCCGCGGCGGGCCGGCCGGGGGTGCCGGCCCGCCGCGGACGGCCGCGTCAGGCCTTGATCTGCTTCCGGTCGGAGTCCTCGCCGGAGATCTCGATGCGGCGCGGCTTGGCCTTCTCGGCGACCGGGATGCGCAGGGTCAGCACGCCGGCCTCGTAGTCGGCCGCGATGCGGTCGGCGTCGAGGGTGTCGCCGAGGAACAGCTGGCGGGAGAAGACGCCGAGGGGGCGTTCGGAGACCTGCATCTGCACGTCGTCACCGCCGGGGAGGGGCCGTCGTTCGGCCTTGACGGTCAGGACGTTGCGCTCGATGTCGAGCTCGATGGCGTCCTTGGTGACGCCGGGCAGGTCGAAGCAGACGACGAACTCGTCGCCGGCGCGGTAGGCGTCCATCGGCATCGCGGCCGGCTTGGACCAGGTGCCGGGGGCGCCGAAGACCTGCTGGGCGAAGCGGTCGAGCTCGCGGAACGGGTCGGTGCGCATCAACATCGTTCTCCTCCTGTTCGATGTTCGGGGCGTCAACACGCACTACATTTCTAACATGTCGTCCGAACGATGACAAGAGGGAAGTCGTCGATCTGATGACGTTGGCTAGCCGGCGGGCAGGTCGATTTCGGCGTGCCGCTGGGTGAGGGTCCGGGCCAGCTCGGCCAGCTTGACGTTCAGGTCCTGGGAGGTGCGCCGCAGAAGGTCGAACGCCTCGTCCGCGGAGACGCCCCGGCGGGCCATGATGATGCCCTTGGCCTGGCCGATCACGTCCCGGCTGCCGATCGCCTTGCGCAGGTGCGTCGCCTGCAGCTCGCTGCGCGTCACGGCGTCGGTGGTCGCGATGGCCAGCGACGCGTGGGTGGCCAGCAGCAGCAGGACGTCGCGGTCGGCTTCGTCCAGCCCGCCGGCGGAGCGGGAATAGACGTTGAGCGCGCCGACGGACCGGCCGGTCGGCGGGCCGGGGATGAGCGCCGTGGAGAGGACGGCACCCACGCCGAGCCCGACGGCGGCCGGCGCCCACTGCGGCCAGCGGGACTCGGCGGCGAGGTCCGGCGCGATCGCCACGGCCGGGCCGGCCGGCACGGCGGCCTCGACGCACGGCCCTTCCCGGAACCGATACTGCAGCAGGTCCAGCTCGATGGCGACCTCGTCGGTCTCCGCGGGCGTGTGGAACTGCCCGTCGGCGCCGATCAGCGTGAAGCTGGCCAGATCGGCCGAGGGCACCATGAGCGTGGTGGCATCGAGGACGCGCTCCAGGACGTCTTCGACGCTGGGGGCGGTGAGCAGCCGGTTCGTCAGCCGGGCGAACTCCCCGGCCAGCGGGCCGGCGCCGGGCCGATCCTCGCCGGCGACGAACGTCTCCTTGGCGCGCTGCCACTCCTGCTCACCGCACATGGTGCTCCTCCCCGGCCTCGAGCCGGTCTTCCGCGTCGGCGAGCGTGCGGTACAGCGGCAGCACGTCGTCGAGCTCTAGGGCCTCGACCGGACGCAGCACCGCCCGCCCGTCGGCGACGACGGCTACCGCGATCCCCGTGGCGCGGGCCGCGGCCACCGCGTCCAGCACCACCCTCAACCCCCGCGCCGAGCAGAACGCGAGGCGCGTCAGGTCGATGACCAGCGCTCGCGGCGCGAGGTCCAGCTCTTCGCCGAGCCGGGCGGCGAGGCGGTCGGTCACCGGCAGGTCGAGTTCGCCGGTGACGGCCACGACCGTGCGTTCGGCCGTCGTCGTGATCGCGATCCAGGGCGGCGCTTCCAGCAGGAAGGCAACACCTGGACGGGTGATGGTGTCGTGCATGGCGTCCTCACCTCGGCGAGGCGGGTCGAGCCCGCCGTCCCGGCCCGGCGCGCGAAGTCGCGCGGGCGATGGGGTTCCAGGGGGCGGCTGCTGTGCTCAACCGCAGCGAGGCAGACAGTACCCCGCGCGCCACCCCGGAGTCACCACGTCCGCGCCGGTACCTTGGCCCGCGTGGGTGACGACACATGGGCCGCGCTGGCCGGCCAGTTCGCCGATGACGCCTACGCGTCGGTCAAGGGGCGCGTGCGCACCTACGTCCTGCACCGGCAGCTGCTGGAGCATCTCCCGCCGCCCCCGGCCACCGTGCTCGACGTCGGCGGCGGGGCGGGCCACCAGTCCTTTCCGCTGGCCCGGGCCGGGTACGACGTCACCTTGCTGGACTCGTCCCCGGCGATGCTCGGCAAGGCGCGAGAGCGGTTGTCGCCCGAGATCCGGGACCGGGTGACGCTCGTCGAAGGCGACGGCGAGCACGCCGAGGAGGCGGTCGGCGCGCAGCGCTTCGACGCCGTCCTCTGCCACGGCGTCCTCGGCTACCTCGAGCGGCCGGAGCCGGTCGTCGACCAGCTGTGCCGGTGCGCCGCCGCCGGGGGCGTGGTCTCGATCATGACGGGCAACGCTCACGCGATGGCGGTGCGCCCGGCCCTGGAACAGCGGTGGGAGGACGCCCTGGCGGCGTTCGGCACCCGGAGCGAGATCGGCGTGCTGGGCGTCCCGACCCGAGCGGACACGGTGGAGGAGCTCGGCGAGATCCTTCGCGGCCGGGGCGTGGAACCCGTGCGGTGGTACGGGGTCTGGCTGTTCGTCGACTGGCTCGGGTTCGGCGGCGCCGAAGTGGCCCCGGCCGACGCGGAACGCGTGGCGGCCGTCGAGTTCGAAGCCGGTCGGCGAGACCCCTACCGCGGGCTCAGCCGCGTCTTTCACCTCGTGGGACGCAAGGCCTGACCGGCCGTTTCGGCCAGCGTCAGCAGTTCGTCCAGCACCTCCGCCGCGAGGTCGGCCAGTGACCGCTCTTCGCGCAGCCACCGGGTGAACGCGATCCCGAACACGGTGGCCCCCGACTCCGCCGCGAGGGTGGCCGCGGGCTCGCCGACACCGCGGGCCCGCAGGGCTTCGGCGACCGTCGTGGCCAGGGTCGTCAGCTTGTGGTGCTCCCGCTCCTGCAACGCGGGGTTGCGGTCGATCACGGACTGCCGGGTGCGGGAGTGCGGGCGGCGCTCGTCCGGGAAGAAGGACGCCGCCGAGCGCAGCGCCGAGGCGACGACCTCGAGCGGCGACGCTTCCGGCGGGGCGGCGGCGATGCCGTCGAGGAAGGCCTGGACCAGCAGTTCCTGCCCCTGGAAGAGCACTTCACGCTTGTCGCTGAAGTGCCGGAAGAAGGTGCGTTCGGTCAGGCCGACCTCCTGCGCGATCTCGGCGGCGGTCGTCTGCTCGTACCCGTGGGTGGCGAACAGTTCGAGCGCGGCCTTCTGCAGCCGCTCCGCGGTCCCCGGTTCCCAACGCACCATGGGACCGAGTCTAGTGATGGCAGCGCCTGACATGAAGGCGTATGGTGCGTATGTCAGCGACTGACGTCGGTCACTGACATCATGCCTCTCTCGAAGGAGTTCACGCCATGCGCGTTTTCGTCACCGGAGCCTCCGGCTGGATCGGCACCGCCGTCGTCGGCGAGCTGCTCGCCGCGGGCCACGAGGTCACCGGCCTGGCCAGGTCGGCCGCGTCCGCCGCGAAGCTCGAAGCGAAGGGCGTCCAGGTCCGGCGGGGCGACCTCGACGACCTCGACGGCATCCGCGCCGGCGCCGAGGCGGCCGAAGCCGTCATCCACCTGGCGAACAAGCACGACTTCGCCGACCAGGCCGCGTCGAACGCGGCCGAGCGGGCCGCCGTCCAGACCATCGGCGACGCGCTCGCGGGCAGCGGCCGCCCGTTCCTGCTGGCCTCGGGAGTCGCGGGCCTGGTGCAGGGCAAGCCGGTCACCGAGGCCGACGCGTCCCCGTTCCACGGCCCGGACTCCCCGCGCGGCGGCGCCGAGAACCTCGCGCTCGGGTTCGCCGGCCGCGGCGTGCACCCGGTGAGCCTCCGGTTCTCGCCGACCGTGCACGGCACCGGCGACCACGGGTTCATCGCACACCTGTCCGCGATCGCCCGGGAGAAGGGTGTGGCCGGCTACCCCGGCGACGGCACGAACCGCTGGGCCGCGGTGCACGTGACGGATGCGGCGCGCATGGTCGTCCTCGGCCTGGAGAAGGCGCCCGCGGGCAGCCGCCTGCACGCGGTCGCCGAGGAAGGCGTGCCGACGAAGGAGATCGCGGAGGCGATCGGCCGGGCGTTCGACCTGCCGGTGGCGTCGATTCCGGCGGATGACGTCCCGGCCCACTTCGGGTGGATCGGCGGGTTCTTCGCGATGGACCTCGCGGCGACGAGCGCCAGTACGCAGGAGCTGCTCGGGTGGACGCCGACCGGGAAGACGCTGATCGAGGACCTCGACACGGGTGCGTACTCGGGCCAGTAGCCGGCCGGGGCGGCTGAAGGGTTCCTTCACCGCATCCGATGAGACGAAGGTGCCCTTCAGCCCGGCTGGTAGTCCTGGTTGACCGCGCTGATCCGGTCCTGGAGCCGTTGCCGCACGGACGAAAGCCCGTCCCGCGGTGCCGGCTCCGGCGCCTCGGTCGCGTCGCCCGCCGGGCCCGGCACCGGGAAGACCTGCTTCTCCCCGGGCAGCGGGACTCCCGGGCAGATGGTGGCCGCCGGGCGGGGGGCGCCGAGGAAGTAGCCGCTCACCAGACCGTCCACACAGGAATTGCCGCTGACCGCGTACTGGCCGTGGAACGGCGAATCCGCCACCGACACCATCGGGATCCCGGCCGCCCGCGCCGCCGCCTCGGCCTGTTCGTAGCCGGTCTGCGGGTCGAACTCGCCCTGGACGACGAGGACGTTTTTCGCCGCTTCCGGCGACAGCCTGGGCAGGGAGTGCCGGGGGAGGTCGGACCAGTAGCCGCACGGCTCGCTGAGCCCGTACGCCCAGCCGAACAGCGGGTACTGCGGGCCCTGCAGGTCGCTGAGCAGCTTGTACCAGGTCGACGCGCGCGCCGGCTGGTCGCCGCACGCCACCGCCAGCCGGGTTCCGCCCACGTCCGCGTAGTCGGGCTCCGGCGGCGCCACGTCCGCGGCCGTCAGCCGGTCCGCCGGACGCCCGAACGCCGTGCGCGCGACCCGGTCGAGGTCGGCGGACGCGGGCGGGGCCTTGCCGTCGAGAGCGGCCAGGCCCTTGGTGAGGATCAGCGCGCCGACCTGCCACTGCTTCGGGCTGCCGTTGCCGACGAAGACGTGGTCGAAGACGTCCGGCGACACGCCCTCGGTGCGGAAGTAGGCCCGGACCCGTTCCCAGTTCTTCTTGACCTCCACGGCGGTCTTGCCCACCTGGTCCGGGAACCGCCGGGCCAGCCACGGCGCGTAGACGCGGTCGAACTGCCGCTGGTCGATCTTCGGGAAGGCCTCGAAAGCGGCCTGGAGCCGGCCCTCGAAGTTGACGCTGGAGTCGAGCACTACCCGCCCGGCGTGCTCGGGGAAGAGCGACGCGTACTTCGCGCCGAGCCAGGTGCCGTAGGAGTACCCGAGGTAGTTCAGCTTTTCGTCGCCCAGCAGCGCGCGGATCAGGTCCATGTCGTGCGTGGTCTGCCAGGTGGTGACGAACGGCGCGAGCGCGTTGCTCTCGCAGGCTTCGGCCACCGCCCGCGGTATCCGCTGGTGCAGCGCGATGCTGGTGGCCGACCGGTCACGCGCGTCGAGGTCGTCCTCGTCCGGCAGCCGCCCGATCGGCACCTGGCAGACGAACCCCGCGTCGTCACCGCCCTCCTGGCCGGTGCCGCGCGGGTCCATGCCGATGAAGTCGAAGTGCTCGTTCACCGCCGGTTCCAGGCCGGCCAGCGCGCCGGCGAGCGAGGTGCCCTGGCCGCCGGGCCCGCCGGGGTTCACCAGGATCGCGCCGCGCCGCTCGCCGGTCGCGGCGGCGCGGCTGATCGAGACCTGGATGTCCTTCCCGGCGGCCGGCGCGGACCAGTCCCGCGGGACGGTGATCCGCGCGCATTGGGCCTTGTTCCCCTTGAAGGGGCAGCTGCCCCAGGCGACCTTTTGGGTCAGGTAGGGCGCCAGTGGATCGGGCGTGGTCGCGGCGGCCGGCGCCGTGGCCATCACCAGGACCGAAACGGCCACCGCCAACCCCGCACGCGACGTCCGCACCGCAGCTTCCTCCCTCGTCCCCGGCCAACCCGGGAACACCCAAGCACGGCAGGGCGGGGGTGGGCAGCACGGAGACCACCGTTCGCGCCGCGAATTCCCTCGATCCGGTGATCAGCTGGGCGGTTCCGCCTCGCCGGCGCCCTCCTCGACGTCCTGGTGCTCGGGCTCCTCGCGGTCGACCTCGGGGATGTCGACGTCGAGGTCGAGCTCCGGGGTACCGGGCGGGCGGGGTGCGTCGGGGGTGATGGGTCCTCGTTCGGCTTCGGTCATGAGCGGGGGTTACCCGGGAGCGGGCGTCTCAAGCGCCCCGGGCAACCGGCGCCGGTCACCTGCAGAAGGCCGTGTCCACAGTGGACAAGACCGCGACCGCCGCCTTCTCCCCGTCGCCGAAGGTGCCCGGCAGCGCGGTCACCGCCAGGCCGACCGAACGGCCGTCTTCCGTGGCGCCACCGCGCGTTTCGTAGCCGTCGATGTCACCACCGTGTCCCCAGTAGACGCCGCCGCAGCTCAGCGGGACGCGGAACAGGCCGAGCCCGTACTGCCACCCCGGGAACAGCGGCGCGTCGACGGTCTTGCGCATCTCGGCCAGCTGGGCGGGCGGCAGCAGCTTGCCGCCGAGCAGCGCGCGGTCGAGCTGGGCGAGGTCGCTCGGCGTCGAAATCAGCTGTCCGGCCGCCCCGCCCCACGACGGATCCATCTCGGTCGCGTCGACGACCTTCGTGCCCGTGCTGTTCGCGAGCGCGTAGCCGTGCGGGTGCGGCCCCTGGATGGTCTCGTCGCCCGGCTGCGGCCAGTACGTGTCGCGCAGTCCGGCCTTGGCGATCACCCGCTTCGTGATCTGCTCCTGCACCGGGCGTCCGGTGACGTGCTCGATCAGCAGTCCGGCCAGCAGGTAGTTGGTGTTGCTGTACTCCCACTTCGTGCCGGGCGCGAACTTCGCCGGGTGCGCCAGCGCCGCGGCGAGCAGGTCGTGCGGCTGGAAGAACTTGTGCCGGACGTCCTCGAAGTTCTCCACGCCGAGGTATTCGGTGTAGTTCGGCAGCCCGCTGGTGTGCTGCAGCAGCTGCCGGACGGTGATGGCGTTGCCGTCGATGCCCTCCCCGCGCACCAGCCCGGGCAGGTACCGCTCGATCGGCGCGTCCAGCTCGACCTTGCCCTCGGTCACGAGCTGCAGGACGACGACCGCGGTGAACGTCTTCGTGTTGCTGCCCGCGCGCACCCGGCCGTCACGCGGGACCGGGACGCGGCGGTCGAGCCGCGCGGACCCGGCGACCAGCGAGGTCGAGGCGCCGTTCTTGCCCACCCAGGCGAGGGCGGCCGGGAACTTCTCCTGGCTCACCAGCGCGTCCACGCTTTCCTGCACGGGCGACTTCGGGCTCGTGGCCGCCGCCGTCGTGGTCAGGCCGCCCAGCAGCCCCGCCACCGTCAAGATCACTGCACCCTTGCGCATCGGTTCTCCTCCATGTCCGGTTCGATACCGGAAATGCTTCTCGAATCCGGCGCGAAGATCAGTAGCGCGGGCTACCGGATCCCGGGTAGCGCTGGCGCTACCGTGCAAGCTCCAGCCCGCGCAGGAACGGACCGTGCTCGTGAGTGATGCTTCCCGCCGCCCGCCTCGCCGCGCACCGAGACAGGCGCGGTCCGCGCACACCCGGGCCCAGGTGCTCGCGGCGGCGGCCGGGCTGTTCGCCGAGCGGGGGTTCCCGCACACGTCCATCGCCGACGTCGCCGAGCGGGTCGGCATGACGAAGGGCGCGGTCTACTTCCACTTCCGCGACAAGCACGACATGGCCGCCGAGGTCGTGCACGAGCTGTACGACCGCTGGCGGGCGCTGGTGGACCGGGCGCGCGCGGTGGGCCTGCCGCCCCTGGACACCGTCCGGACCCTGCTGGACAACGCGTCGCACAGCTTCTTCGACGACGACGTCGTCAAGGCCGGGGCGCGGCTGCAGGCCGAGCGGTCGCTGGCCGACCCGGACCTGCCAGCGCCGTACGTCGAGTGGATCGCCACGCTGGCCGCGCTGCTGACCGAGGCCAGGGACGCCGGCGAGCTCCGCGAGGGCCTCGACCCGGAGTCGCTCGCGCAGACGCTGGTGTCCACGTTCTTCGGGGTGCAGCACGTGTCCGACGTCCTCGAGCGGCGCGCCGACCTGCCGCGGCGCTGGGCCGAGGTCAGCGAGCTGCTCTTTTCTTCCGTCGCGCGCTGAGGCCGCGGAAAAATACGTTGCCGAAGGTATTTTTCCGTGCCACGGTGGCGCCGTGAGCACGACAATGCGCGCGGCGGTCTGTGTCGGAGCGGGTGGCCCTGAGGTCCTGGAGGTCCGTGACCTGCCGGTACCGGCGGTCCGGGCGGGCTGGAGCGTGGTCCGGGTGCAGGGGGCCGGCCTGAACCGGTCGGAGCTGCGGACCCGGCAGGGCCATTCGCCGGACGTGCGGTTCCCGCGGGTGCTCGGGATCGAATGCGTGGGTGTCGTGGCCGCGTCGACGGATCCCGCGCTGCCGGCGGGGACGACCGTCGCGGCGGTGATGGGCGAGATGGGGCGCGAGTTCGACGGCGGCTACGCGGAGTACGCGCTGCTGCCGGACGCGCTGCTGATGCCGATCACCACCACGTTGTCCTGGGACGTCCTGGCGGCGCTGCCCGAGACGTACCTGACGGCCCAGGGCGCGTTGGACGCGCTGGGCATCGAGGCGGGGACGCGGCTGCTGATCCGCGGCGGGACGTCGTCGGTCGGCCTGGCGGCGGCGTCGATCGCGGGCGGCCACGGCGTCGAGATCGCGTCGACGACCCGGCGCCCGGACAAGGCCGGCGCGCTGACCGCGGCGGGCGTCTCGCACGTCCTCATCGACGACGGACCGCTGGAGCTGCCCTGGGTCCCCGACTACGTCCTGGACCTCGTCGGCGCGCGCACGGCGGTGGACTCGCTGAGCCTGGTCCGCCGCGGCGGCACGGTCTGCGTGGCGGGTTCGCTGAGCGGCTGGTCGATCGCGGACTTCCAGCCGGTGGCGATGATCCCGTCCGGCACCCGGCTGACGGCCTTCCACAGCAAGGACATGAAGGGCCGCACGGACGTGCTGCAGCGGATCGTCGGCGAGGTCGAGGCGGGGGTCTACCGGCCGAACGTCGACCGGGTCTTCGGGCTGGACGAGGTCGTGGAGGCCCACCGGTACATGGAGGAGGACCGGGCCAGCGGGAAGCTCGTCGTGGTGCCCTGAGGGTCACGGGCCGGACCGGGTCGCCCAGCCGCTGTCGTCGTCGACCTTGAGCTCGACGTCCCCGATGAGGGTCAAAGCGCCGAGCTGCTCCTCGGGAACGGCGGTGCGCAGGTCGGCGAACAGCCGCACCTGGGCGCCGGATATCCGCCAGGCGCCCTTGATCTCCGCCTTCAGCACCGACAACCCGCCGTCGAACCGGGCGCCGGACAGCTCGGTCCGGCCGTGGAAGGTGGCCCCGGAGAACAGCGCCGGCCCCTGGATCCGCACTCCGCCGAACCGGTTGACGCCGTGCAGCCGGGCCCGGCGGGCGGTGAGCCGCCCGAGCCGGCAGCCGGTCAGGTCGAGGTATTCGAGGTGCGCCGCGGTCAGGTCGAGGTCGTAGCGGGGCGCCTGCTCGTCGGCGGAGCCGGGCAGCAACGTGGCGATCAGCCGCTGAGCGGTGAGGCGGACCTGCTGTTCGCGATCGGCTTCGGCGATCCGCTCGGCCGGCCAGGCGGTATCGGGCTCCGGCTCGGCCTCGTCGGGGTTGTCCGGCCGCAGGTCGTAGCCGGGATGGGTGAACGGGCGGCGAAGGTACGCGCACAGCACGTCGAGCACCGTCTGGGTGTAGGCGGGGCGGGTGCGGGCCAAGCCGGCCAGCGCGTGCAGCGCACCGACCCGGACCTGGTCCGCGCCGTGCCCGAGCAGCTCGACGGCCTTGGCGAACTGCTCGTTCTCCGTGCGCTCGCGATCCTGCTGGGCGCGGGTCCGCTCGACTTCGTGCCGGGCTTCCTCCGTGCGCCGCCGGCGGTCGTTGATCCACAGGGCGTAGACGGCCAGGACCGCGCCCCCGGCCAGTCCGCCGGTCTTGAGCGCGTCACCCCTCGGCGTGCCGGGATCGCCCAGCAACCAGCCGGTGACCAGCAGGAGCGCGCCGCCGGCGCCCAGCACGCTCCCGATCAGGAACAGGCGGTACCGCACGACCGCGATCCGCGAGCTGAAGAACGCGATCGCCGCGAACACGACGGCGGCCACGCCGAGCACCGCACCGGGGACCAGCAGCCAGACGAAACCCACAAGACGCAGATTGTGGCACGCGACGGTCAGTCCGCGGGCACCTCGACCGGGGCCCACAGACTGGGCAGGTTGACCACGATCCCCTCCTGGCTGCTGCGCGCGATGATCACCACGGCTTCCTCGTCCGTCGGGTTCTCCTCGCGGTGCGGCACGTACGGCGGCACGAAGATGTAGTCCCCGGGCCCCGCCTCGATGCGCACCTCCTCGTCGCCGTCGGCGAAGACGAACACCGGGTGGCCCGACTTCACGTATATCGCCGTCTCCGCCTCGCCGTGGTGGTGGTCGCCCGAGTTGGTCACCGGGGCGACGTGCGTCTCGCCCATCCACACCTTCGACGAGCCCACCGTCTTGCCGGAGATCGCCTCCAGCCGCCGCATCCCGCTCGTCTGGTTCGTGTCGCCGGTGAGGTCCGCGCCGCGGATGTGCCGCAGGGGCTGGTGCCAGAGGTCGGTCATCGGAGTCGTCCCTTCGTCGCACCTGCCATCTTCCCCGGCGCCGGTCCGGCGCGCCTGTCACCCTGGGGGCATGCCGCGTGTCGCCACCGGGGAATCCGTGCTCGCCCGCGCCGTGCGGATCTTCGAGGTCTTCAGCGCGGCCCGGCCCGCGCCGACGGTCACCGAGATCTCCCGGGCGAGCGGGCTCCCGATCTCCACCGCCTCCCGGCTCGTCGCCGAGCTCGTCGGCCACGGGCTGCTGAGGCGCACCGGCGACGGCCGCGTGACGGTCGGGATCCGGATGTGGGAGCTGGCGCAACGCGCGTCGCCGGCGCTGCCGCTGCGCGAAGCGGCGATGCCCTTCCTCGAAGACCTGCACGCCGTCGTCGGCCACCACGTCCAGCTCGGCGTGCTCGACGGCCGGGACGTGCTGTTCCTCGAGCGGCTCTCGGCGCCGCGCGCGGTCATCAACATCACCCGGATCGCCGGCCGGCTGCCGCTGCACGCCTCCTCCGCGGGGCTCGTGCTCCTCGCGTTCGCGCCGGCCGCCCTGCAGGACGAAGTGCTGGCGGCGCCCCTGGCCGCCTTCACGCCGGACACCGTCACCGACCCGGTGAAGCTGCGCACCGTGCTGGCCGGCGTCCGCCGCGACGGCCACGTCGTCACGAACGGCCACATCGACGTCCGCGCAACCGGCACCGCCGTCCCGATCTTCCGGGACGGCGCGGTCGTCGCCGCGGTGTCCGCCGTCGTCCCCAACGACGGGCAGGCCTTCACGGTGATCCCGGTGCTCAAGGCCGCCGCGCGCGGGATCGCCCGGAGCATCGGCAGTCCCATTCATTGAAAGTCCTCTTCTGGCCGCCCGGGTGTGCTCCGCATATTCGAAAGCACCCCACCGCCCGGAGGACACCGTGCTCACCACCGTCCGCGTCGCCGCCAAGCGCACCGAGGCCGACGGCGTCGTCACCCTGACGCTCGTCGCACCCGACGGCGGGCGGCTGCCCGACTGGACGCCCGGCGCGCACGTCGATGTCGTCCTCCCGAACGGTCTGACCAGGCAGTACTCGCTGTGCGGGGACCGCTGGGACGCCCATACCTACCGCGTCGGCGTCCTCCGCGAGCCGGCCGGGCGAGGCGGCTCCGCCTACGTCCACGACCGGCTCGAACCCGGTGACGTCGTCGGTCTCGGCGGCCCGCGGAACAACTTCCCGCTCGTGCCGTCGCCCGCGTACCTGTTCGTCGCCGGCGGGATCGGGATCACGCCGCTCGTCCCGATGATCCGGCAGGCCGAGCTGCTGGGTGCCGACTGGCGGTTGCTCTACGGCGGCCGGACCCGGGCATCGATGGCGTTCCTCGGCGAACTGGACGACGACCGCGTCGAGATCGTGCCCCAGGACGAACGCGGTCTGCTCGACCTCGCCGGGTTCCTCGGCGAGCCCCGCGCCGGCGTCCGCGTGTACTGCTGCGGCCCGGCGCCGCTGCTGGACGCGCTGGCCGCCGTCACCGCGAACTGGCCGCCCCACAGCGTGCGCACCGAACGGTTCGTCGCCCAGGAGGCCGGACCGCCCGCCCGGGCCGACGCGTTCACCGTCGTGCTGGCCGGGAGCGGGAGCACGGTCACCGTCAGTCCACAAGAGACAGTCCTCGACGCCGTCCGGCGCGCCGGGGCCGAGGTGCTCTCGTCCTGCCGGCAGGGCACCTGCGGCACCTGCGAAACCGGCGTGCTCGAAGGGCTTCCCGACCACCGCGACTCGATCCTCGACGACGCCGAGCGCGCCGCGGGCGACTGCCTGTTCCCGTGCGTGTCGCGCTCCCGCTCCGACCGCCTCGTGCTCGACATCTGACCCGGAGGTACCGCCGTGACGCTCGCCGTCTCCCTCCCGACCAGCGACGCCGACCCCTTCGGGCACGCCGTGCTGGAGGACCCGATCCCGTTCCACGCCGCACTGCGGGCGGCGGGGCCGGTGGTCCACCTGACCCGCTACGACGTCCACGCTTTCGCGCGCTACGAACAGGTCCACGCGGCGCTGCGGGACTGGCAGGGCTTCCAGTCCGCGGCCGGCGTCGGGCTGGCGAACTTCCGCGTCGAGAAGCCGTGGCGGCCACCGAGCCTGCTGCTGGAGGCCGACCCGCCGCACCACGACGCACCCCGCCGCGTCCTGCAGAAGATCCTCGGGCCCCGCGCGCTGCGCAAACTCCGTGAAGGCTGGACCGCCGACGCCGAGGCGCTCGTCGAGGAGGTCCTGACCGAGCACGGCCCCGAGTTCGACGCCGTCACGCGGCTCGCCGAGGTGTTCCCGCTGCGGGTCTTCCCCGACGCCGTCGGCATCCCCGCGGCGGGCCGCGAAAACCTGCTGCCGTACGGCGATCACCTGTTCAACGCGTTCGGGCCGCCCAACGACCTCGTCGAGAAGGGCGCGTCGCGCATCGGCGAACTGTCCGCCTGGACGAACGCGCAGTGCGCGCGGGACGTCCTGGCCCCCGCGGGCTTCGGCGCGGACATCTGGGCCGCTGCCGACCGCGGGGAAATCACCCGCGAGCAGGCACCGCTCGTCGTCCGGTCATTGCTGTCGGCCGGCGTGGACACGACGGTGCACGGGTTGTCGGCCGTCCTGTACGCCTTCGCGTCGAACCCGGACCAGTGGGTGCGGTTGCGCGCCGAACCAGGGGCGGCGCGGGTCGCGTTCGACGAGGCGGTGCGCTGGGAGTCCCCGGTGCAGACCTTCTTCCGGACCACCACGCGCGACATCGAGGTCGGCGGCCACGTCATCCCGGACGGCCACAAGGTCCTGCTGTTCCTCGGCGCGGCCAACCGCGATCCTGAGCGGTGGGGTTCGCGGGCCGACGAGTTCGACCTGGGCCGCGACCCGTCCGGGCACGTCGGCTTCGGCATGGGCCTCCACCAGTGCGTCGGCCAGCACGTCGCCCGCTTGGAAGCGGAGTCGCTGCTGACGGCCCTGGCCCGTCGGGTCGCCGCGATCGACCTCGCGGGACCGGCGGTCCGGCACCACAACAACACGCTGCGCGCGTGGGAGTCGATGCCCGTGCGGGTCACCCCGGCCTGATCAGAGGTCGAGCACCAGCCGCGGCGAGCACGAGCGGGACACGCAGATCATCATCACGTCGCCCTCCCGCCGTTCCGCCGCGCTCAACACGGAGTCGCGGTGGTCGGGCGTGCCGCCGAGCACGCCGGTTTCGCACGTGCCGCAAGTACCTTCCTGGCACGAAGACAGGACGGGGAGCCCCGATTCCTCGACCACTTCGAGGATCGACCGGTCCGCCGGAACCGTCAGGACGCGGCCCGAGCCGGCCAGCTCCACCTCGAACGCGGTCCGCGCGCCGTCGTCCGCCACCGGGGCGAACCGCTCGACGCGCAGGGCGTCCTCGGGCCAGCCGGCGCAGTGCTGTTCGACCGCCGCCAGCAGCGGTTCCGGGCCGCAGCAGTACACCGCGGTGTCGGGCTGCGGCTCGGCCAGCAGCGCGGGCAGGTCGAGCAGCCCGTGTTCGTCCTGCGGCCGGATCGTCACGCGGGCCTCGTGGCGTCGCAGGTCGTCGGTGAAGGCCATCGACGAACGCGTCCGGCCGCCGTAGACGAGCTGCCACTCGCGGCCCTGCTCGGCGACCCGGTCGATCATCGGCAGGATCGGCGTGATGCCGATGCCGCCGGCGACGAACAGGTAGCGCTTCGCGTCGACGAGCGCGAAGTGGTTGCGCGGCCCGTCCACCTGGATCGGTTGTCCGGCACCGAGTTCGTCGTGCACGTACGCCGACCCGCCGCGGCCGTCGGGCTCGCGCAGAACCGCGACCTGGTACGCCGAGGTGTCGCCGGGCGGGCCGCACAGCGAGTACTGCCGGACCACGCCGGGCAGCAGCAGATCGACGTGCGCCCCCGGTTCCCAGCCCGGGAGCGGCTGCCCGGCCGGCGCCCGGAGCGTCAGCCGGACGACGCCGTCGGCGATCTCTTCCTTGTCCGCCACCACCAGGTCGAGCGTCATGAGTCGTGCCCTTCCGGGTGGGCGAGCAGCCATTCCCACAGCGCCACCGGGTCGTCGAACTCGCGCTCGGCCGAGCAGTGACAGACCGCGCGCAGCCGGTCGGTGCCCAGCACCCAGTGGATCCGGTAGACGCGGTCGCCGGTGAGCATCGGCCGCGTCACGACGTGACCAGCCGCTGCAGCAGCCGGCGCGCCGCGAGGCCGCCGGTGTCGATGTTGACCGAGAGCTCCTGGTAGCCGTCCGGTTCGGCGGCGATCACCTGCTCGAGGACGTCGAGCGCTTCGACGTCCTGCAGGACGACCGTGCGGTTGTTCTCCGCCAGGAAGGCCGACACGCCGTCGTCGTCGAGGGCGAAGTCCCGCGCCACCGCCCAGAAGTCGTGCGTCGAGTGCTCCGTCTCCGGGGTGATGGCGTAGACGACCTCGACGTGGAAGGCGTCCGGGTCGCTCCCGTCCGGGTTCGGCACCGAGCCG
Source organism: Amycolatopsis sp. NPDC051371 (assembly GCF_040682155.1). Lineage (NCBI taxonomy): Bacteria > Bacillati > Actinomycetota > Actinomycetes > Pseudonocardiales > Pseudonocardiaceae > Amycolatopsis > Amycolatopsis sp. NPDC051371. Next base: position 65,303 of record NZ_JBFBAG010000022.1, on the reverse strand, counting down.
ACCGGCGCGATGCGGCTGTGCAGCTTGTAGAGGCACGGCGGCGTGTACTCGATGTCCTGCCAGCGCGTGATGCGGCCCTGCAGGCCGGTGGACTTGGCGTAGAAGGGCGGGCACGCGGCGTCGGCCATGTGCCGGGACACGTAGACGATCCCGGCCTCGTCGTCGACCTCGGTCGTGATCGGCGTTTCCGCGACCTCCGGCGTCCCGATGTAGCCACCGTGCAGGTACGTCTCGTGCGAGAGGTCCAGCAGGTTGTCGACCAGCAGCGAGTACCGCGCCTTCAACGGTTCCATGCCGGCGACCGTCGTGTACCCGGGCGAGTCGAGGTAGGGCGCCCGCGGGATCTTCGTGACGTCCGCCTTGTCCGGGTCGCCGATGAACACCCAGACGAAGGAGTCCTGTTCCACCAACGGATAGCTCCGCAGGCGCGCGGTCCGCGGCACCCGGGTCTGGCCCGGGACGGACACGCACTTGCCGTCGACGCCGTAGGTGAAGCCGTGGTAGCCGCAGACGACCTGGTCGTCGACGAGCCGGGACGGCGCCTGCGACAGCGGGAACCGGCGGTGCACGCAGCGGTCGGCCATCGCGGTGACGCCGCCGTCGCGGGTCCGCCAGAACAGGATCGGCTCGCCGCAAATGGTGCGGCTGAACAGGTCCTGGCCGATTTCGGAGCCGTACGCGGCGACGTACCACTGGTCGCGGGGGATGGCGCTCATCGGGTTTCGTCCTCTCGTGGCGGGGCTCACAGCGTGCGGGACCGCCCCGGCGCCCACGTAGGGCATTTTCATAAGATGGAAAGATCAGGCGAGCGCCCGTGAGATCGCGCGGCCGCTGGTCATGACCAGCGGAGCCAGCGCGTGCGGCGTCGCGCTGCCGTAGCGCACGACGAGCGACACTGCGGCGACGACCTGGCCCCGCGCGTCGTGGATCGGCGCGCCGACCGAAAGGCTGTCGAGGGTCACCTGGCGCTCGCTGGTGGAGAAGCCGTGGGTGCGCACGTCGGCGAGCATGTGCCGCAGGCGGTCCGGGTCGGTGACGGTCTCGGGGGTGTACCGCTCGATCGGGTTGCGCAGGACGTCTTCCTGCACGTCGGCGGGCGCGTGGGCGAGCAGGACGAGCCCCACCCCGGTCGCGGTGAGCGCGAACCGCCCGCCGACGCGGGTGAGCACCGGAACGGCCCCGGTCCCGGCGATCCGCTCGATGTAGACGACTTCGGTGCCTTCGCGGACGGCGAGCTGGACGTTCTCCCGGGTGATCTGGGAGAGGTCCTCGAGGAACGGCAGGGCGCGTTCCCGCAGCCCCAGCCCCCGCGGCGCGAGCGACCCGAGCTCCCACAGCCGCAGTCCGACGCGGTAGACGCCGGATTCGTCCCGTTCGAGGGCGCCCCACTCGCAGAACTCCCGCAGCACGCGGTGCGCGGTGGCGGCGGGCATCCCGGCCCGGCGTGCGATCTCGGTGAGCCGCAGGGCGGGCCGGTCGGGGGTGAAGGCCCCGAGCACCCGCAACGCCCGTCCGAGCACGGGCCCGGTGGCCCCGGGGGCACGACCTCGACGCGGCACGGCCACCGAGCATAGTGGACGGAGCCGGTCGCGCCCGGACGAGCTGAAGGCACCTTCGTCGCATCGGATGGAACCTTCAGCCCGGCGCCACCCCCTTCAGAGGCTGTGGGCGACGATGTCGCCCTGGCTGGTGGTGGCGTGGATGGCGAGTTCGGCCGTGCCGTTGTTCTTGAGGGTGTTGTCGATGCGGCCGAAGGACGTGCCGGCGTCCAGGGACGCCGAGACGCCGGGGGCGGCGCCGACCGTGATGGAACCGGCCTGGGTCGTCAGCGTGACCATGCCGCCGGCGGCTTCGCCGATGCGGATGTCGCCGCGGGCGGTGCTGATCTCGGCCGGGCCGGCCAGGCGGCCGATCTCGACGTCGCCGTCGGTGGCGGTGAGGTGGACACTCGCGGCTTCGGCGAGCTTGATGTGGCGGTACGCGCCGGTGAAGGTGACCTCGCCCAGGCGGCCGGTGCCGTCGAGTTCGGTGCCGGTGGTGGTCGCTTCGACGCGGGAGCCGGTGGGCAGCCCGACGGTGACCTCGACGCATCCCGAGGGGCCGAAGTACTGGTTCTTGCCCTGCGGGGTGCGGACGCGCAGGACACCGTCGGCGTAGGTGACGGTGGTCTGCTCGGCGGCCTTGACGTCGCGGTTCTTGCCCGGGTCGGCGGGACGGACCTCGACGGTGGTGTCGGCGCGGTCGGCGGCGGCGAGCCGGATGCGACCGGCGGCCAGGTCGAAAGCGGCGGTGATGGGGGCGGCGGTGGCGAAGGTCTGCATCGTGGTCTCCTGTGGTCGGTGGCCCCCGGTGCTGGGGACGAGAACCACCGTCGCGGACGTTGCTGACACCGGGCGGCCACGGCGCTGACACGGGCCTCCCCTGACGCGGGAATCACGGGTGATCACGTGCCGACATTCGGAGGCAACACCGGTCGTGCATTCGGTTGAACCGGCGCGTGGGAACATTTCTTGTGGTCTGTCACCGTAGTTCTGAATGGACAGTTCTGTTTCGACGGTCCGGACGTCGTCAAGCTCGACAAACGTGCTACCGTAAGGAAAATCCGTGCTCGCGCGCCGTGGCGCAAACGAGCCGGCGCCGGATCGGTTACGGCGATTCGTGATGTCGATCAGTTGAGTTTGCTCACCATGGGTTTTTCGGTTCATCGTGTTTCTCGGCGCCGTTTTGGTGGATCCCTGGAGCGTCCCATTCCTCCTCGGAAGGAGCACACCATGAGAGTCCGGAAGACCGGCATCGCGACGATCATCGCGATCCTCGTGACCGCGATGGTCGCCCTCTTCACCGGCGCGGGCCCGGCATCCGCCGCCCCGGCCCCGGCAGCCCCGGCGATCCCGGCGCTGTCCACACCGATCACCGGCGCGTTCACCGACGCATCGGGCGGCACCGGCACCGCGGCCGGCACGTTCACCCCGACGGACTTCGTCGCGGACGGCACCACCCTGCTGGCCAACGGCGTCGCCGACGTGACCCTGACTGATTCGGCGGGTCAGCAGGTCGGCACCGAGTCCCGCGCGGTGACCGTGCCGGTCACCGTCGCGGCGGCGTCCTGCCAGATCCTCGACCTGGTGCTCGGGCCGCTCGACCTCGACCTGCTCGGCCTGGTCGTCCACCTCGACCGCGTCCACCTGAACATCACGGCCGAGTCCGGCCCCGGCAACCTGCTCGGCAACCTGCTGTGCGCGATCGCCGGCCTGCTCGACCCGGGCCCGCTGACCGACCTGCAGGGGCTCGTGAACCTGCTGAACCAGATCCTCGCCCTGCTTCGCGGCTGACCGTAGCCCTCGCGATTGACGGATCGGCTCACCGCTGGGTGGGCCGATCCGTCGCGGTGTCTGGCTGACCACAAAGGACGATGCGGGTTTGGCTGGCCGGCCCGCGGCAGCCTGCGCTGCCGTGCCGACAGGTCGCTCTGCGCTTCGCAGCGGAAAGCACCGGCTCACCCGGCTCCGGCAGTGGTTGGTCGGACCTGGTATCACCGGATGGCTGGAACCCTGCCGAGAAGGTCAGCGCCGAGGTTCATGCGGCGATGGGTGTGCCGCCGGCTTGTCTGGACAGTCGGGGCTTTGCTGCGAAGATCGGCGCCGTGAGTGCTGAGACTCATGCGGCTTTGGCTGATTCGCTGGCTTGTCTGGACGGCCGGGGCTTGGCTGCGGAGGTCGGCACCGTGAGCGCCGAGGCTCATGCGACATTGGGTGGCTCGCCGGCCTGTCTGGACAGCCGGGCCCGTCGACGCACCGAAGGTGGTGGCGCGCCTACCCAGGCACCTGTCAGCGGGCGGGCGGGATGAAAGTGTGCCCGGCTACGCCCGGCACGCTGGATCTTCCGATGCACATCTTTCGGCCACGACCGGAGCCGGAGACCGGCTCATTCGGCCGATCATCGCCGAGCGGGCTGGTGGTTGACAGGCGGATCGGCTGTTGCCGTTTCGGCGGTTGCCCGAGAGCGCGGGTGTAGGCCCGCAGCCGGTGGCTGCGGGCCTTCCCGTGTTCGGTTGTTCACGCCGCGAACGGCAGTGGTTGGTGGAGGTTGTTGCGCCTGGGTTTTCGGCGTTTGTCCAGGAACACCGGTGGCAGGAACTCGGGCAACCCGTCGGCCGCTATGCGGACTTGCCAGCCCGAGCGATGCAAGAGCCGATGATGGTGCGCGCACATCAGGACCAGGTTGCCCAGCTCGGTGGGGCCGCCGTCGGCCCAATGCCGGATGTGGTGTCCCTGACAGTGCCGGGGTGGGCGGTGGCAGCCGGGGAAGGCGCAGCCGCGGTCGCGTAGGTACAGCGCGTGGCGCAGTGGGGTGGAGATCAAGCGTCGCTGGTGACCCAGGTCGAGAGGTTCGCTCTTAGTGCCCAGTACTGCGGGGATGAGCTTGCAGTCGCAGGCGTAAATCCGGGCTTCGGCCGCGGACATTGTCCCGAGGTCGCCGAGGATGGCCCGGCCGACACCAGACTTCAGGTCTTGCAGCGAGACCGCGACCATCACGTGGGCTCGTTCACCGGCCTGCATCGGCAACTCTGGCGAGTTCAACGCGAGGTCGATCGCGTCGGAGAAGGCATCACCGTAGCGTTCCTGCGGGGAGCGGAGGTCGGGGCCTTCGTCGGTGGTGCGGCGTTGCGCCAACGAGTCGAGCAGGGCGCTTGCCCGCGTGCCGGTCTCATCGTCGAACCGGCCCTGAAGTTCCCAGACTCCGGTTCTTTTGCGCCGCAACGACAGTTCACGACTCGGGGTGGCCGGTTCAGTCTCCTCGGGTGCGGCGCCGTCGGGGTCGAGGTGGGCCAGGATGCGTGTCCCGAGGGCGGCGACCTGCTTGTGTCCGGCCTCGGAGGCGAAGGTCAGCAGGTGCTGCTCGGCCTCGTCGCGGTGTTCGGGCGGGACTTGGGTCATGACGCCGACGATGGTGTCGATCATCGGAGTGCTCAACCGTCCGTCCAGCGCGGCGGCGCCGGCGGCGGGAGCGACGGCGGGGATCGGGGTGCCGTCGAGGGTGTGGCTGGATGTGAGGGCTCGGGCTCGTTTGACGACGGTCTCGGCGGCAGCTTTGGGGACATCGGCAAGGTGCTCGAAAAGCCGTGCGACAGAGCGGTATCCGAAGAGTTCCATGACACCGCGCGACTCGATTTCCGCCAGCAGTGAACCGATCTCAGCCTCGGCAGACCGAGCGACAGCGAGCAGGGTGGAGATGCGGTCGGCCAACGCCACCGCATCTGCTTTCCACACCGTTTCGCTGTCCACACACCAAGATTACCGGCACCCGAACGCACGTTCATCACACGAACAGGTGATCATTCAGGACGTCGGCAGGAGGCAACCACGCAGCGACGGACGATGACGTGTAGCCAAACCGCGCAGCCAGGCGGCATTCCAGCCATCACCATCGTCAGGCGCACCTCACGCGGGCGGACCTGCCGGGAAGAGCGGCCAGCGCGAACCCAAGCCAAGTCCGAGTGGCCGGCCGGACAATCACCAAAAACCCGCCGACCCGGAAACCTCGTCCCCGGCGTAACGGGCGACCGTCCGGTTGCGACTCACGCGTGTCCGGCGCGCGGGGAGGCTCTGTGAAGAAACGACTGGTGATCTGCTGCGACGGGACGTGGAACTCCCTGAAGCAGCCGGCTCGGACGAACGTCTCGAAGGTGTGGGACGCCGTGCCCGGCGAGGCCGCGGACGGCGTGCGCCAGCTGACCTGCTACCTCAAGGGGGTCGGCGCCGGACTGCCGTTGGTGGGGCACCTCGCCGGTGGGGCGTTCGGCTGGGGGCTGTCGGCCAACGTGCGCGATGCCTACAAGTTCGTCGTCGAGAACTACGCGCCCGGCGATGAGCTGTTCTTCTTCGGGTTCAGCCGCGGCGCCTACACCGCGCGCAGCACGGTCGGCCTCATCCGCAACTGCGGCATCCTGCGCGCCGAGCACGCCGGCCTGGTCGGCGAGGCGTACCGGCTCTACCGGAACCGGGACTCGGCGACCGGGCCGGACATGCCCGCGGCCGTCCGGTTCCGCGCGGAGCACGCCCACGCGGACGTGACGCCCGTCCGGTTCATCGGCGTCTGGGACACGGTCGGTGCGCTGGGCATCCCGCTGAGCGGCGGCCGGCTGCTCCACCTGGTCAACCGGCGCTGGCAGTTCCACGACATGACGCTCAGTTCGACCGTGCAGTCGGCCTTCCAGGCGCTGGCGGTGGACGAGCACCGCAAGTCCTACGTGCCGGCCGTCTGGCAGCCCTCGCCCAAACGCGCGGAGCGGAACCAGGAGCGGGAGCAGGTCTGGTTCTCCGGCGCGCATTCCGACGTCGGGGGCGGGTACCAGGAGCACGACTTGTCGGACATCGCCCTGCGGTGGCTGGCGAACCGGGCCGAGCGGTGCGGTCTCCACTTCGACCCGGGCGCCTTCGGCGACCTGGCCGACGCGAACGCGGAGGGGGAGTTGCACAAGTCCCTCAACGGGTTCTTCCGGCTCTTCGGCTCGGCCGACCGCCCGATCGGCACGGCGGACGGGCCGTCGGAGTCCCTGGCGTCCAGCGCGCGCGACCGGCACCAGGCCATGGCGTACTCGCCCGCGAACCTCGCGGCCTACCTCGAAGGCAGCCCGAAGATCACGACGGTGTGAGCCGTCAGAAGGCGTAGCGCACGCGCAGGTACGGCGCGTGGACGGCGATGAGGTCGAGGAGCTCGTCGAGCAACGCGCGCTTGTGCCCGGCCCGGTAGCGGACGTTGATGCCGCCGCCCTCGCTGCGTTTGGTCTCCTGGAGGTCGGGGCGCCACAGCACCTGCTCGGCCTTCGGGTGCCAGCCGAGGTTGACCTCGTGCAGCGCGCGGTTGTGCGTCAGCATGATGACCTCGGCGGCCAGCTGGGACTTCGTGGCCTCGCCGGTGGCGTCCCCGAGGTCCTTCAGCAGCTGGGTCCAGTCCTCCAGCCAGCCCGGGTAGACGACGACGGGGCTGAGGTTGACGTGCACCTCGTACCCCGCTTCGACGAAGTCGTCCAGGGCCCGGAGCCGGTCGGGGATCGGGCTGGTGCGCAGGTCCAGCAGCTTGGCCGCCCGCGCGGGCATCAGCGAGAACCGGACCCGCGTGCGGCCGCGCGGGGACAGGTCGAGCAGGCCGCGGTTCACGTACTTGGTCGCGAACGAGGCTTTCGCCGTGGGTTGCCCGGCGAACAGGTCGATCAGGTCCGCGACGTTGTCGCTGACGAGGGCGTCGACGGAGCAGTCCGAGTTCTCGCCGATGTCGTAGACCCACGCCTCGGGATCACACTGGTTGGGCTCCGGCTTGACGCCCTGCCGGCCGATGTGGCGGGACAGGTAGCCGATGATCCGCTCGATGTTCGCGCCATCGCGCAGCCGTTCGACGTGGACGGTGCGATGAAGTCGGCCGAACGTCCGTTGGGGCGCGCGGTCAGCGACTTCTTGACCCCCAGGACGAGAGCTTCGCGTTTGATGCGGACCCAGCGCCGGACGTTGGTCTCGTCGCCGTGCAGCTCGGGGATCTGCCAGTGGCTGTCGATCTCGACCCGGGTCGCGTCGGGGAAACGGGCCAGCACCTGACGGCCTCGCGGCAGCTCGGCGGCGGCGGGTTCGACGTAGATGCGTGAGGGCGCGAGCAGCCTTTCCCGCTCGGCTTCCACGCTCACGCCGTCCACTTCAAGATTCTACCCGCACGGACGCCGCGGCTCCGGCCAGCGCGGCGAGGAGGGCGGTGGTGGCTGGCGGGTCGGGTGGTTCGCCGTAGGTCGCCGCGTAGATGTGCTGGCGCGATCCGGGCAGCTCGGTCGCCTCGATGCCCTCGGCGCGGTGGGCGCGCAGGGCCAGCCCGGGGCTGGTCGTCACGCCCAGCCCGGCGACGACCAGCGCCTGCATGACGACCATGTCGTCGGAGGTGTAGCCGATCCGGGGCTCGAACCCCGCCGCGGCGCACAGCGACAGCAGGTGGACGCGGCAGCGGTCGCAGCCGGCGATCCAGGTGGCGTCGCGCAGGCTGGACAGCGTCTGCCCGGGGCTGGTGGACAGCAGGTACAGCGGATCGTCGAGCAGGGGGTGCAGGCGGACGTCCGGCGGTTCGGGCTCGGTGTCGTCGTAGCGGAAGATGATCGCGACGTCGATCTTGCCGGTGCGCAGCAGTTCCAGCGCTTCGGGTGGTTCCGTGTCGGTGAGGCCGATCCGCAGCCCGGGGTGCTCCGCCGTCAGCGTGGCCACCGCCCGCGGGATGAGCGAGCCGATCACCGACGAGAAGCTGGCCACGCGCACCCGGCCGGCGCTCAGCCCGACGTGGGCGGACAGCTCGGCGTCGGCGGCGTCGATCCGCCCCAGGATTTCGGCGGCACGGGAGGCCAGCAGCTGCCCGGCCGGCGTGAGCCGGACCCCGCGCCCGGCCCGCTGCAGCAGCTGCGCGCCGGTCTCGGCCTCGAGCCGGGCGAGGTGGTGGCTGACCGTGGGCTGCGTGTAGTGCAGTTCCTTCGCCGCCGCGGTGACCGAGCCGGACCGCGCGAGCGCGTCGATGACGCGGAGTCTGGTGACGTCCAGCATGCATCGACTCTATCTATGAAACGGCATGAACATTGACATTGGACGGATGAGTCGATCCATTGCAGGCTCAGTGGCACCGAACAAGGAGCGGAAACCATGACACTCGTCCGAGTCCACAGCTTCGCCATTTCCCTCGACGGTTACGGCACCGGCGAGGGGCAGTCCGCCGACGCCCACTTCGGGCACGCCGGGGACCGGCTGCACGAATGGATGTTCACCACCCGGTGGTGGCAGACCGGCGGCAGCGGCGGCGTCGACGACGCCTTCATCCGGCAGCACGACCCGGGGATCGGCGCCGAGATCATGGGCGCCGGCAAGTTCGGCCACCCCGGGTGGCACGAGGACCCGGAGTGGAAAGGCGCGTGGGGCGCCAATCCGCCGTTCCACACGCCGGTCTTCGTCCTCACCCACCACACGCGGCCGCCGATCGAAATGGAGGGGGGCACGACGTTCCACTTCCTCGACGCGTCCCCCGCCGAGGCACTCGACGTGGCCCGCGAAGCCGCGCAGGGCAAGGACATCCGTCTCGGCGGCGGTCCCACGACGATCCGCGAGTTCCTCGCCGCCGGGCTGGTCGACCACCTGCACGTCGTGGTCGTGCCGATCCTGCTCGGCCGGGGCGTGCGGCTGTGGGACGGGCTGGAGGGGCTCGAGAAGGACTTCCAGGTCGAGGCGACGTCGTCCCCGAGCGGCGTCACGCACGTGACCTTCACCCGCACCGCCGCCTGAGCCGGGATCGGCTCAGCGGGCGGAGGCCAGCAGCGGCACGAGGGCGTCGGGGCGGTCCACCGGGATGATGTGGCCACAGTCGTCGAGCACGTGGGACTCGAGCACGTCGGCCACCGGGCGCAGCTGGCGCGCGAGGGTGTCGCCCAACGGGGTGGGCGCCGATCGCCACCGTGGGCACGGTGAGCCGGCCGGTCGCGACGGCCTCCGCGATCTGCCGTGCGCTCTCGGGCATGGCCCGGTAGTGGGCGAACGCGCACCGCAGCGCGTCGCGGCCGGTGTAGGCGGCGACGAAGTGGTCCCGGAGCTCGGGCGGCATGCCTCCTCGGGTGGCGGCGTCGAGGAACCAGCCGATGTACTCGGCCTCGTGCCCGGTCAGGACCGTCTCGGCGAGGCCCGGGACGGCGTGGAACCCGAACCACCACGGCGGCCCGCCGGCGAGGAAGTCCTCCGCGCCGGGGAGGCGGCCGAGCAGGGACTCCATGAGGACGAGCCGGTGGACCCGCTCGGGCCGGCGCCGGGCGAGGAGGAACGCGGGCGGGGTGCCCGCGTCGATGCCGGCGACCGTCGCCGCCGGTTCGCCGAGGGCGTCGAGGAGGGCTTCGGCGTCGGCGGCGAGGGTGCCGGCGTCGTACCCGCCGTCGGCGCGGGTGGTCCCGCCGAGGCCACGCAGGTCAGGGGCGATGACGCGGTGGTGCGGGGTCAGGTGCGGGAGGACCGCGCTCCAGACGCGCCAGGTGTGCGGGAACCCGTGCAGGAGCAGGAGCGCGGGTCCTTCGCCGCCGATGGCGACGTTGACGTCGATGCCGTTCGCGGTGATCCGGTGTTCGCGCACACTGCCTCCTGGACGGTTACCATTGGTTAGTGGCTAACGGTAGGTAACGACCGTGGCCCGGCCAAGACGGCACTTTCCCGACAGGTGGTGAGCTCCAGGTGACCCCCTCGCCGAAGGGCGCGCGCGGCGACCTCTTCGACCCCGCGTGCCCGACCCGCCGGCTGCTCGATCGGATCGGCACGAAGTGGACGTCGATGGCGGTGAAGGTGCTGGCCGACGCCGGGCCGGCCGAGGTGCGGTTCGCGGAGCTGCAACGGCGGATGCCGGGGGTGTCGCAGAAGATGTTGTCCGTGACGCTGCAGAGCCTCACGCGCGACGGCCTGGTGGCGCGCCGGGTCGAGCCGACGGTGCCGCCGAAGGTCCACTACCGCCTCACCGACCTGGGGCGTTCGCTCGAGGTGCCGCTCGCTGCCCTGCGCACCTGGGCCGAGGAGCACATGCCGGCGATCGACCGGGCCCACGCCGCCCGGGAGTGAAACCCGGGGGGCATCGATCATGCCGGCGAGCAGTGGTGTGCCAGGCTGGGGGAGACCGCCGCCGAAGGGAACCCCATGCACCGGCTCACCGTCCTCTACCCGCCGCCCGCCGACGAGGCCCACTTCCGGGACTACTACGTCAGCACCCACCTCCCACTGGCGGCGAAGCTGCCCGGGCTGGTGCGGTCGCAGTACTCGTTCGACGTGGCCTCGCTCGCGGGGAAGCAGAAGTACTTCGCCGTCTTCCACGCGGACTTCGAGTCGGCGGAGGCGATGGCGTCGGCGCTGGGCTCCGAGGCGGGCAAGGCCGTGGCCGCGGACGTGCCGAACTACGCCAGTGGCGGCGTGGAGATGATCCACTACCCGCTCAGCTGAGTCCGGCGGGATGACCGCCGGCGTCGCCAACCGCTGATCAACGGCTGGCGGAGTCCACTGTGGACGCCGTAGCGCCGGCGGCTTCGGGCCTGCGGGCCGGGGATGCGGCCACAGCCGCGGAGGCGACGGCCGACGGCGAGGTCGGCGAGCTGCCGAGCCTCGACGCCTTCGCCCGCCGAGTCAGCTCCGGATGCCGGCGCCGATGCCGTCGAGGAGGAAGCCGAGGCCGGTCCGGAAGGTCTGGTCGGCGTCCAGGTGGGCGGCGTCGCGGATGACCGTCTCCAGCGCGGGGAACCGGCCGGTCTCGAACATCCGCACCAGGTAGGGTCCGTAGGCCTCCTGCCACTGCCGCTGGTCCATTCCGGAGGCTCGCTCGGCGCGCCGCTCGGCGATCTCGCGGCGCACCGTGCCGATCACGTACGCGTCGACCGCGCTGACCACCGGCATGACCAGGTCCAGATCCACGCCACCCAGTGCCGCCAGCACGGCCTCGCCCCTGGCCAGCGCGTTCGGTCCGAGCTGGGGCCGCCCGCCGATGAGGTCGGCGAGCCACTCGTGCCGGTGCGCGGCGCGCCGGGTCAGTTCGGCGACGGAGGTCAGGGCCTCCCGCCAGTCGTCGCCGGCCGGCCGGATCTCGGCGTAGACCGCGTCGACCATCAGGTCGAGCAGCTCGTCCTTGGTGGCGATGTAGCCGTACAGCCGCATCGGCCCGACGTCCAAGGCCGCGGCGACCTTGCGCAGCGACACCGCTTCCAGGCCGCTCGCGTCGGCCAGCCCGATCGCCGTCCGGACGATCCGCTCCCTGCTCAGCGGGGCCGGCACCGGTCGATCCGGCGGCTCCGGCCGTTCCCACACCACCATGCCGGTGACAATACATCGCATCTTTCGATACAGTGTATTTGCCAATACAGTGTATCGAAGGGTCGCCATGAAGATCGCCATCATCGGAGCCGGGCCGGGCGGCCTGGCTCTCGCCCGGGTGCTGCACGTGAAGGGCATCGACGCCGTCGTGTACGAGCGGGAGTCCGCACCTGACGCGCGCGGCCAGGGCGGCATGCTCGACATCCACTCGGGGCAGCGGGCGCTGCGCGAGGCCGGCCTGCTCGAGGGATTCCACGCGATCGCCCGCGGGGAAGGCCAGGACATGCGCCTGCTCGAGCCGGACGGCACCCTGCTGCTGCAGGAGGACACGCCCGACGACGCCCCGCTCGACCGGCCCGAGGTCGACCGCGCCGATCTGCGCGACCTGCTGCTGGACTCCCTCCCCGAAGACGTGGTGCGCTGGGGGCACGCGTTCGAATCCGCAGGCGACGGCCAGGTGCACTTCGCCGATGGCAGCAGCGCGGAGTACGACCTGCTGGTCGGCGCGGACGGCGCGCAGTCCCGGGTCCGCGCGCTGGTCACCGACGCCCGCCCGGTGCACATCGGCCAGAACGCCGTCGAGGTCGGCATTCCCGACATCGACCGCACGCACCCCGATCTCGCGGCGATGGTCGGGCGCGGCAACTACTGGGTGCTCGGCGACGGGAAGTCCCTTGCGGCGCAGCGCAACGGCGACGGCCGCGTCCGCATCGGTCTCAGCTTCTACCACACCGGCGAGGACTGGATCGCCACCAGCGGGATCCCGTTCGACGACCCGGCCGCCGCCCGGGCGCGGCTGATCGAGCTGCTCCCCGGCTGGCACCCGCGGATCACCGCGCTGATCGCGGCCTGCGACGACACGGTCGTGGCGCGGCCGTTCTTCACCCTTCCGGTCGGGCTGACCTGGCCGTCGAGGCCGGACGTCACGGTGCTCGGCGACGCCGCGCACCTGATGCCGGCGGTGGGCGAGGGCGCCAACATGGCCCTGCTCGACGGCGCCCTGCTCGGTCTCGCGCTGGCCGCGCACCCGGACGACTTCCCCGCCGCCGTCGCGGAGTACGAAAGCGAAATGTTCGAACGCACCGCCGCGGTCGCCCGGAAGTCCGCGGACATGAAGGAACTGCTGATGTCGCCGGACGCCGCCCGGAGGCTGCTCGCGTTCTTCCAGCCGGGCTGAGCTGCCGGCAGGGGGCACCCCTATTCGCGGTCCTCATTCTTACGTCGCCGTGACGGATTCGGCTGTGCTGCTGGTAAAACCGGAAGGACGGCCTACGGTTCGGGTGGGCCGGCCCGGCTGTGGAAGGAAAGTCAGATGACCAGCGGCAACGTCTTGCGGCTCGACGTGAACGGCCAGGACGTGCACGGAGAAGGCCGGCTCCTGCGTGCCGAGGGCTCGGCCGGACTCGTGGAGCTTCCCGGCGGTGTCCCGGCGTGGGCGGTCGCGGACGCGGCCACCCTGCGCAAGCTCCTCACCGACCCCCGCGTGTCGAAGGATCCCCGGGCGCACTGGACCGCCTGGCGCGAAGGGCGGATCGGCGAAGACTGGCCCCTGCTGATCTGGGTGTCGGTCCGCAACATGTTCACCACCTACGGCGCGGACCACCGGAGGCTGCGGGCGTTGGTGTCCAAGGCTTTCACCGTGCGCCAGGTGGAGGCCATGCGGCCGGACATCGACCAGATCACCGCCGAGCTGCTCGACCGGCTCGAGCGCTCGGGCGCGGACGGAAAGCCGGTCGACCTGCGCGAGGAGTTCGCCTACCTGCTGCCGGTCGAAGTGATCTGCCGGCTCTTCGGCGTGCCTGCCGACCGCCGGTCCGCGATGCGCTCGGTCGTGGACACCATCTTCGACACCACCGTCACCGCCGAACAGGCGCAGGCGAACGCGCTCGAGCTGTACGAGCTCATGCGCGGCCTGGTCGCCGACAAGACCGCGAACCCCGGCGACGACCTCACGAGCGCCCTGATCACCGCGCGGGCCGAAGACGCCACCCGGCTCGACGCGGACGAGCTGGTCGACACCCTTATCCTCATGCTCACCGCGGGCCACGAAACCACCGTCAACCTGCTCGACCACGCGATCACCGCGCTGCTGACCCATCCCGCGCAGCTCGCCGGCGTCCTGCGCGGGGACCACACGTGGGCCGCGGTCATCGAGGAAACGCTGCGCTGGCAGGCACCTGTCCCGTACTTGCCGTTGCGGTACGCGGTCGAGGACATCGCCCTGGACGACGGCACGATCATCGGCAAGGGGGAAGCGATCCTCGCGGCCTACGCGGGGGCAGGCCGCGACCCGGCCGAGCACGGCGCCACGGCCGACGAGTTCGACCTGTCCCGCGAAGACAAGCAGCACCTGGCTTTCGGGCACGGCGTGCACTTCTGCATGGGCGCACCGCTGGCCCGGCTCGAAGCCGCCATCGCGCTGCCCGCGCTCTTCGCCCGGTTCCCCGAGCTCCGGCTGGCCGTGGACCCGGCGGAGCTGACGACCGTCCCGTCCTTCCTGTCCAACGGCCACACCGCCATCCCGGCCCTGCTCGGCGTGGGGAAGAGCCGGTGACCTGACGACCCCGCCCGCGCCGATCATGCGCCGCGGGTCGTCCGTGTACGGTGGGCGAGCGGCGGTTCGGCCGCCCGGTTTTCCGTGGAGGAGGCGCCACCCGTGGTTCCGCCACCGCGACCTCCCACGGCTTCCGGCTCCTTTGAAGTGATCACGACCACCGAAGCGACGATCGTCGCGGCAGCGGGTGAGCTCGATGTTTCCGTCCTCGACGACCTCGTGGCGCTGCTGGACCGTGAAGTCCGGCGGCGACCGCCCGCGCTGGTGGTCGACGCCTCGGCCGTGACGTTCTGCGCGGCGCGGGTGCTGACGGTCCTGGTGGACACCACGGCCGACGCCGTCCTGCACCGGGTGCCGTTCGCGGTCGCCGGTCGCAACCGGGCCCTGCTGCGGCCGATCGGCCTGCTCGGGCTGGACCTGGTCCTCCCGGTGCACCGGGACGCCGGCGAGGCGCTGGCCTGGCTGGCGGCGGTCCCCCTTCTCACCGACCACCAGGCCTGAGTTTCCCGATCTCCCAGCCGGGTACGCCGATGCGGAAGCGCTTTCGACGACGGATGGAGTGTCCGGTGGCCATCGCGACGGTGAACCCGGCGACGGGAGAGCGGGTCCGGGAGTTCGACCCGCTCACCCCCGACCGGATCGAGGAGAAGGTCAGGCTGGCGGCGGAAGCGTTCGCCGGCTACCGGAAGACGTCGTTCGCCGAACGAGCCGGGCTGCTGCGCCGGGCCGCGGACATCCTCGAGGACGAAGCCGGCGAGCTGGGCCGCCTCGCGACGCTCGAGATGGGGAAGACCCACGCCTCGGCGATCGCCGAAGTCAAGAAGTCCGCCGCCGGGTGCCGGTGGTACGCCGACCGCGGGGCGGACATGCTCGCCGACGAGCCGTGGCCGGTCCGGGGCGCGCGCGTCTTCACCCGCTACGAGCCGCTCGGACCGGTTCTGGCCGTCATGCCGTGGAACTTCCCGTACTGGCAGGTCTTCCGGTTCGCCGCGCCGGCGCTGATGGCCGGCAACACCGGCCTGCTCAAGCACGCGTCCAACGTCCCGCAGGTGGCCTTGGCGATCGAGGACGTCCTGCGCCGCGCCGGCTTCCCCGAAGGTGTGTTCCAGACCCTGCTCGTGCCGTCGTCGGCGATCGAAGACCTGATCGGCGACGAACGGATCCGCGCGGTGACGCTGACCGGCAGCGAACCCGCCGGCCGCGAGGTCGGCGCGGCCGCCGGACGGAACGTCAAGACGAGCGTGCTGGAGCTCGGCGGCAGCGACGCGTTCATCGTCATGCCCTCGGCCGATCTCGGCAAGGCGGTCGACGCCGGCGTGAGCTCCCGGACGCTCAACAACGGCCAGTCCTGCATCAACGCCAAGCGGTTCATCGTCCACGCCGACGTCGCCGAGGAGTTCACGCGCCGGCTCACCGAGCGGATGGCGGCGCTGACCGTCGGCGACCCGATGCAGGACGACACCGACCTCGGCCCGCTGTCCTCACCCGACGCCGTCGAGACGCTCCACAAGCAGGTGAGCGACACCGTCGAGGCCGGTGCCCGGCTGCTGACCGGCGGCAAGCCCCTCGACGGTCCCGGCAGCTATTACCCGCCGACCGTGCTGACCGACATCCCCGACGGGTCGCCCGGCCAGCACGAAGAGTTCTTCGGGCCGGTGGCGCTGGTCTGGCGCGCCGCGGACCTCGACGACGCGATCCGCCTCGCCAACGACTCCCCGTTCGGGCTCGGCGGCAGCGCGTGGACCACCGACCCGGCCGAGCAGGAACGGTTCGTGACCGAGGTCGAGACCGGGATGATGTACATCAACGAGTTCACCCAGTCCACGCCCGAGGTGCCCTTCGGGGGCACGAAGAACTCCGGCTACGGCCGCGAGCTAGCGACGTTCGGCCAGCGCAGCTTCGTCAACGCCAAGACGGTCTGGATCTCCTGAGCGGGCGCCCTTTCAGGCCTCGCGCCGGAAGGCCAGGAGGGCGATGTCGTCCTGGGCGTCGCGGCCGAACTCGTCGAGGAGCTTGTCGCACAGCGCTTCGAGATCGGCGTCGTGCGCGACGGCCGCGGCGAGGGCGGCCATCCCGGCGTCGAGGTCCGTGTCGGAGCGCTCGATGAGCCCGTCGGTGATCAGGAGCGCGAGGGTGCCGACCGGCAGGTCGATCTTCGTCGACGCGGGGCGGGGCAGCCCGACGCCCAGCAGTGGTCCGCGGATTTCCAGGTAGCGCGTTCCGGTGGCGTCGGCCAGCAGCGGCGGGATGTGGCCGGCGCAGGCCACCTCCGTCGACCCGGTCGCGGGGTCCAGGAGCATGAGGCACGCGGTCGTGAGGCCGTCGGGGTGGAACCGGCTCACCACGGCGTCGAGGCGGTCGAGGATCTCCACCAGGCCATGCCCTTCGACGGCGTAGGCGCGCAGCGCGTGCCGCACCTCGCCCATCACCAGGGCGGCCTGGAGCGAGTGGCCCGAGACGTCGCCCACCGCGATGAGCAGGCGCCCGTCGAGCTCGGTCACCTCGTAGAAGTCGCCGCCGATCTCGGTGTGGCTGGACGCCGGGAGGTAGCGGGCCGCCATCGGCAGCTCCCGGCTGCTCGGGAGCCGGCGCGGCAGGAGGCTCCGCTGCAGCGCGACGGCCAGGTCGCGCTCCCGCGACAGGGTGCGCAGGGCATCGGCGGCCAAAGCGCTCACCTGACCGAGCTGGATCAGGACGTCCCGGTCCTGGTCGGTGGCCGCCACCGCGTCGTCGACCGCGACGCACACGACGTCGGCGCCGGGGCGCGCCCGGGCCAGCAGGATCGTGGAACTGCGCCCGGGGCGCCACGCGAGTTCGTGCCCGGCGCTGACGGCGGTGCGCAGGTGGGGTTGCAGCAGCGACGCGGTCAGGTTGTCGAGCACGGCCGGCTCGGTGCCGGTGGACTCCCGGTGGTCGTCGGCGGCGCTGGCGGTGCGCACCGAGCCCTGCTGCGTCGTCGCCAGCGCGGTCGCCGGGGCCGCGAAGATCGCCGCCGCGCCCGCGGCGACCGCGGCGAGGAAGCCGTCGAACGTCGTCGCGGAGTTGATGGCGAGCGTCGCTTCGGTCAGCTTCGTGAGCCGGCGGGCCAGCAGTTCGGCCAAGGCGCGGGCGCGGTGGTAGCGCAGCGCGGATTCGACCACCGCGACCAGCTCGGCCGGGTCCACCGGTTCGACGAGGTAGCCGTCGGCGCCGCGGTTGAGCCCGTGGGTCCGGTCGTCGAGCTCGATGGCGGTGGCGGACATGTGGATCACCGGGATGGCCGAGGTCGCCGGGTCCGCCTTGATCCGCTCGCAGACCTCGATCCCGCTGATGTCGGGCAGGTTGACGTCGAGCAGGACGAGGTCCGGCCGGTGCTCGGCGACCGCTTCGAGGCCGGCACCGCCGGTGGCGGCCTCGACGACGCGGTAGCCGTGGCGGCGCAGCCGGCTGCCGGCCAGGTAGCGGCTGGCTTCCATGTCGTCGACGATCAGGATGGTCGCGGCCGGGTCCGGCATTTCACGTCCTCCGCACTACTGCGAACGCTTCTCCGACCGCGAGCCTGACGGTTTCGGCGGAGATCTGCGACTTGAGGAGCAGGGCCGCGCGCAGCCCGGCCGCGGTGAGGTCGAGCCCGCCGGGGACGGCCGAGGTGACCACGACGACGGGCAGGTCGCACAGCTCCGGTTTCGCGCGGAGCACGCCGAGGACCTCCCGGCCGTTCATGCCGGCCATGGCCAGGTCGAGGAAGACCACGTCCGGGCGGAACCCGGACAGCGTTTCCAGCGCTTCCCGGCCGTCGCCGGCCACCCGGACCTCGGGGGAGAGCTCGGCGATCCGGCGGGTGAACTCGTCGCGGAACACCGGGTCGTCGTCGACGACGAGCACGCTGCCGAGCGCGGTGATGTCGCCGCCGTGCGGCCGGGCGGGCAGCCGCAGCTCCGCGGTGGTGCCCCGGCCGACCTCGCTGGTCAGGTCCAGTTCGCCGCCGAGGATCTCGGCCAGCTTCCGGGCGTAGGACAGGCCCAGCCCGGTGCCGGAGGTCTTCGTCTGCAGCTTGTTCCGGACCTGGTGGAACTCTTCGAAGACGCGGTCGAGCTGTTCGGCCGGGATGCCGATGCCGGTGTCGGCGACGGTGAAGCGGATGTGCTCGTCGTCCGCGGTCACGGCCACTCGCACCGAGCCGCGTTCGGTGAACTTGATGGCGTTGGAGAGCAGGTTGCGGAGAATGCGCACGAGCATGGTCTCGTCGGTGACGAGCGTGCCGGCGTCGGTGTCGTCGATGTGGAGGTCGACGCCGGCCGGCAAGGTCGACCGCAGGACGCCCTGCAGGTGCAGGAGCACGGCGCGGACGTCGATCGGGGCCGGCTGGGGGACCAGCCGGCCGGATTCGGCCTTGGCGGTGTCGAGCAGCTCGTTGACGAGCGCGAGCAGGGTTTCCCCGGAGTCGTTGATCAGCCGGACCTGGCGTTGCTGGTCGTCGGAGAGCGGGGAAGATCCCCCGGCGCCGAGCATGCGGGCGAGGCCGACGATCGAGTTCACCGGCGAGCGGAGCTCGTGGCTGATGTTCGACCAGAAGCGCGTCTTGGCTTCGTCGACCGCCGCCAGCTGTGTCGTCTTCTCGTTGATCTCGGCGTAGAGCGCCACCACACCGCGGTTGGTCTCTTCGAGCTCTTCGGAGAGTTCCTTGTACAGCGCGACGACGCCCTGGTTGGTCTCTTCGAGCTCCTCGTTGAGCCGCAGCAGCTCCTGCCGCTTGCTTTCGAGGTCGTCGAGCGCGGTGAGCAGCTCCTGGTTCTGGGCGCGCAGCTCGTCGAGCGGGCCGGCGGCTCTGCCTCGGGCGAGCCGTTCACGCAGGGTTTCGAGAGAAATTATCACGGGCGCTGAACCTGCCGTCGTGCCCTTCGTCATGGTCATGGTGCCGCGACCGGCCTCGTGGGTGGTGGTGACCTCGTCCATCAGCCGGACCACAGTGTCGCGGCTGACGTCGAGGATGTCGCCGGCGGGCGGCCCCTGCCAGGTGATCTCGATCGCCAGCCGGCGGGCCGACGTCGAGGTCAGCGCGAAGCTGACCGTCGCCTCGGTGCCGCTGCGCACGAGGTCGCGGCCGACGTCGCTGAGCGCGGTGGCCACGCGGACCTGGTCCTGCGGGTCGAGGCCGATCGCCTGGGCCGCTTCCCGGCCGTACTGCCGCATCGCGAAGACGCCGGATTCGGCGGACAGGGTCATCCGCAGGAGCTCGTTCGCGCGGCGCCCGGTCGTCATGGCCGCGGCTTGCCGACGAGGACGCTCGCGTCGTCGTTGCGGACGCCGGCGTCGCGCAGCAGGGCGGCGGCGATCACGAGCGGGGTGCTGCGGAACAGGGCGTTCCCCTGCGCGGGGCGCCACTTCTCGGTGAGCCCGTCACTGTGCAGCACGACGGCGGCGCCGGCGGGCAGCTCGTGGTCGAAGGCGCGGATCGTCCGGGCCTGGTAGCCCGCGATCCCGGGCACCGAGATCATGCCCTGCTTCCGGTCGTCCAAGACGACGGAGGCAGCGATGTTGCCCAGGCCGGCGAAGCGGACCCGCCCTTCGGCCGGTGCCAGGTCGGCGACGGCGACGGCACCGCCCCGGCTGCTTCGCAGCGCGGTGTGGATCGCGGCGATCACCTGTTCCGGCGGTTCTCCGGCCGGTCGCTCGCAGAAAACCCGGACGGCTTCCCGCGCCGCGCTGACCGCCAGCGGGCCGTGCCCGGAGCCGTCGCACATCATCAGCCGCAGGCGTCCGTCCACGCGCATCACGGCGTAGGCGTCACCGCAGACCTCTTCGCCGGTGATCGGCCGGGTCATCCCGGCGGCGTCGGCGTCGGGCAGGTTCGCGTCCGCCGGCTGGAACCGGGCGGTGACGACCGTGCCGCGGCCCGGCTCGGAGAACACCGTCACCGCGTCGGAGAGCCGGTGCACCGCGCCGAGCCCGACCCCGAGGGTGCCCGTGGTGGAGTGGCCGTCCTCGATCGCCGCGGCCGGATCGCCGATGCCGGGGCCGCGGTCAGTGGCGACGACCTCCACCGCGGCGTGGGTGGTCGCGCGGATCGAGCGGACCAGGAGCGTGCCCTGCCGCGCGTGGCGGTCCAGGTTGGTGGCCAGCTCCGTGACGACGATGCCGAGCTCGGCGGTCCGCTTCTCCGTGAACCCCAGCCGGTCGGCCAGGCCGGTGGCGATCCGGCGCGCCCGGCCGGCGGCCGTGGGATCGTCGACGGCCACCCAGGCGACGTCCTCGGTCACCGGCAGGCAGTCCGCGACGGTCACCGCGACCACTTGACCACGGTCACTTCGGTGCCCCGGCCCACCTCGGTGTCCAGGGCGAACTCGTCCACGAGCCGGCGGGCCCCGCTCAGGCCGAGGCCGAGGCCCTTGCCGCTGCTCCAGCCGTCGGCCAGCGCGAGGTCGGTGTCGGGGATGCCGGGACCGTCGTCGTGGAAGACGGCCTTGACGCCGGTGCGGCGGCCGTCGCCGACGACCTCGATGCGGGCGAGGCCGCCGAGGCCGTAGACGAGGGTGTTGCGGGCGAGCTCGCTGGTCGCAGTGACGAGCTTGGTCTGGTCGACGAGCGAGAGCTTGATCTGCAGGGCGAGGGACCGGACGGCCTGGCGGACGCGGACGACGTCGGAGTCCGTGACGATGGGGATCTCCGCCACCACGCCGGCAGAGGTCATCTCCGGGCCGCCCGGAGACCGCTCAGGATCTCCATGCCCTTGTCCAGGTTCAGCGCCGTCCGGACGCCGCCGAGCGTCAGGCCGAGCTCGACGAGCGTGATCGCGACGGCCGGCCGCATGCCGACCACCACGGTGTCGGCGTCGAACAGCCGCGACAGCGACGCGATCGTCGCGAACATCCGGCCGATGAAGGAGTCGACGATCTCCACCGCGGAGATGTCGATCACCACCCCGGACGCGCCGGTCGAGCTGATCTGCTCCGCGAGGTCTTCCTGCAGCGTGAGGACGCTCTGGTCTTCCAGGTCGATCTGGATCGAGACCAGCAGGACGTCGCCGATCTTGAGAATCGGGATCCGCTCCATCAGGCGGGCCTCCGCTCGCCTCGCACGACTTCCACGCCTTCGAAGCGGAGGGCGTGGCGCAGGGCGTCGGCGAGCGTCGCCTTGGTCGTGATGTCGCCGAACTCGATCCCGAGCGCGACGATCGTCTGGGCGATCTGGGGGCGGATGCCCGAGATGGTGCATTCGGCGCCCATCAGCCGCGCCGCGACGACGGTCTTGAGCAGGTGCTGCGCGACCTGCGTGTCGACGGCGAGGACGCCGGTGATGTCGATGATCGCGTGCTGGGAGCTCGTCTCGACCAGGCTCTCGAGCAGCTTCTCCATCACGACCTGGGTGCGCGCGGAGTCCAGGGTGCCGACCAGGGGCACGGCGATGACGCCTTCCCACAGCTTGACGACCGGCGTGGTCAGCTCGAGCAGCTGCTCGGACTGCTCCCGGATGATCTCTTCACGCGCGGCCGCGTACGTCTCGAAGGTCCAAAGCCCCAGCCCGTCGAGCAGTCCGGAGAAGGTCATGAGCCGGCGGAACACCGCCGGGTCTTCGTTGCCTTCGGTGAGTTCGAAGACGGCCTGCTTCAGCGCGAAGACGCTGGACGCGGTTTCGGCGGGGCTGAAGCCCTGCCGCGCCCGGTTGCGGGAGAGGTCGGCCAGGAACGCCCGGAGCTCGCGGTGCTGGTCACCGTCGAGACCGGCGGCGGACCCGTCCGCGACCGGGAGCAGGGTGCTGAACAGCTCGCCCAGGTCGCGCTGCAGCTCCGTGGTCGTGATGCGCCCGCGGAGGCCGTCGCCGGCCAGGTCGGCCCAGCGTGCGATCAGGCCGTCGCGGTGTTCGCGCAGCAAATCCGACAGCTGCCCCTGACCTGAAGTCATCCAGAGCCCTCCTCGTCTTCGCGGTACGTTCGCGAACTTTAGCCTGGCGGCCCGCCGGCCCCGGGTTCCCGGTCCGCGCGGGCCGATCCCCTGCGCGGCGGAGTGACCCGGCCCGTACGCTGGGCGATGTCGGCGCGTGTGCAGCGGAAAGGGGCCGAAGCAGTGGACGAGGGCGACCCGGTCGTCCTGCGCATCTCCCACCGGCGGGCCGGCGCGGCCCACGTGGTCGAGGTCGCCGGGGAGATCGATGCGGGCACGGCTCCCGAGCTCCGCCGTGAGCTCGCCCAGGAAAGCGTGGACACCACGGCGGCCGAGCTCGTCGTGGTCGACCTGAGCGCGGTCCGGTTCATCGACTCCGCGGGGTTGACCATCCTCGCCGGGCTCCACCGCCGCAGCCGCGAACGCGGCGTGAGCGTCAAGGTCGTCACCGACCAGTACGCCGTCAAGCGCGCGCTGAACATCACCGGGCTCGACGAGCTCATCCCCGTGGTCGCCGACCTGGCCGACGCTTTGCCGGCCGAATGACCGCCCCCTCCGGCGACTCGGCGCTGTTCGACCTCCACGGCACGGGCTCGGCCGACCTCGCCGCCGTCCGCCGTTGGGCGGCCCGGCACCTGAGCGACCTGGGCGAGCCGCACCGCGAAGACGTGCTGCTGGTGCTGAACGAGATGGTCCAGAACGCGTACGAGCACGCGGGCGGCGCGCGCCGGCTCCGGCTGACGCGCCACGAGGACCCGTGCGAGGTGACGATCGGGGTGGAGGACGACTCCCTGACCCCACCCCGCCTCCGAGCATCCGCGGGGACCGGCTTCGGCGGGCGTGGCCTGTACCTGGTCGACCGGCTGGCGACGGCTTGGGGCTCCCGTGACGACCTTCCGGTGGCCGGCAAGACGGTGTGGGCCAAGGTTTCCTGCACCCTGGCCCACCAGGAACCGTGCCGCTGACGGCACGGCCGCTGAGTGGATCCTTTGTGGACAGTCTGTTTCGGACCGCCCGATCAGCTTCTCGTCGCGGGCCCGAAAGCCGTGCCGCACAACAAGCTCGACATCAGACGGTGGCCAGTTCCACGAGCTGGGTCAGCGCGCCGGCGTCGGCCGTGCTGTGCTGGGCCAGCTCGGTGAAGAAGTGCGCCACGTGGGCGGTCGCGAGGTGCGCCCGGAACGCGTCGGTGTCGGCGTAGATCTCGTAGAGGTGGAAGGTGCCCGGGTGGGCGACGTCGCGGAACGACCGGAACTCCCGGCAGCCGGGCTCGCGCCGCACCGCGGTGGTGAGCTCCGCGATGGCGGCGGCGAGCCGGTCTTCGTGGCCGGGAACCGCCCGGACGACCGCCACCATCGGGCGCTCGCCGGGCGGGAGGTCGTCGCCGATCTCGGGCATGAACCGCCGGTCGCTCACGGTACGACCACCGTCGTCCCGGGCAGGGCGAGGCGGACGTCGATCTCCGGGGCGAGCCGCGCGACCGCGTCGGCGTAGTGCCGCGGGTCCCGGTCGCCCTTGGTGATCATCCGGTCGCCCAGACGGCCGCTGTGGAACGCGTAGTGGTGCGGCACGGCCATCGCCGGCTTCAGCGCGGCCGTCAGCCCCGCCGCGTCCTCGGCGTCCATGACCACCTGCGCGAGGTTCATCGGCCGGATGCACAAGCCGTTCGTCGGCAGGATGGCCAGGTCGACGGGGCCGAACCGGTCCGGGATGGTGTCCAGCTCCGGGACCCGCAGCGAGTCGCCGCCGAAGAAGACGGTGCGTCCGCCGGCCTGGATGACGAAGGTGACTTCGTGGACGCCGTGCTTGCCCGGCGTCGCCGTCACCGTGAGGTCGCCGACCGTCGTGGCTTCCCACGCCTCGACGACGCGGACGTCGCGGAATCCCTTGTCCCGCGCGATAGCCGCGACCGTGCCCGGTCCGATCAACGGGATGCCGAGGTCGAAGCCGCCGGTGACGAGGGCGTCGAGGTCGCAGTGGTCGTAGTGCTCGTGGGTGACCACGACCGCGTCGACGCGGCCCAGGGCGTCGACCGTCGAGGCGACCGGTTCACCCTGGTAGTAGGTGGCGGTCTGGGTGAACCACGGGTCGGTCAGGACGCGGATCCCGCCGATCTCGATCAGCTGGCAGGCGTGCCCGATCCGGGTCACGGTCAACGAGGTGCTCATGCCGGTTCTCCTGAGGTCAGTTGCCGAGGTCGAGCAGCGCGCCCAGCAGCTCTTCGGGCGTCTCGACCTGCGGGAGGTGGCCGGTGCGGGGGAGCAGGGTGAACGTCGAGAGCGGGATCGCGGCGGCGTAGGCCTTCCCGTACTCCGGGTCGACGATGCCGTCGCTTTCGCCCCAGACGACGTGCACGGGGAGGTCGAGACCGCCGAGCCGGCCGGCGAGCGTCGGGTCGGTCATCGCCGGGCCGGTGTAGCCGATCAGGGCCCGGACGTCGGGGCTCGGCCCGGTGCCGCCGTCGCCCGGCGGAACGGGCGCCTTGCCCGGGTCGTGGAACGAGTGCGCCCGCAGCTCGGCCGGGGACAGTCCGCTGACGTCGGTCAGCGGGTGGCCGTCGACCTCGATGCCGACTCCGTCGATGATCACCGCGCCGCTGACCCGGGGGCTCTTCAGCAGGGCGATCTCGGCGGCCAGCCAGCCCCCGAACGAGTTGCCGATCACGGTGACGTCGGTGAGGTCGAGCTCCTCCAGCAGCGCGACGTACATCCGCGCCAGTTCGGTGACGCCGGTCAGGCTCTCGTCCTTCGGGGTGCCGCCGAAGCCGGGGTGGGTGGGCAGCAGCACCCGGGAGTGCGTGCGCTCGGCGAGCAGGTCGGCGAAGCCGGCCATCGTGGCGACCCCGCCACCGCCGTGCAGGAGGAGGTACGGGCGGGTGCGGTCGCGGTCCTGGAGGGTCACCCGAGCCGGGCCGAGGGTGTGGATTTCGGTGCGGGTGGGCCGGAGCGAGCCGGCCGTGGGGAGCGTCGTCATGGGTCCTTCTCGGTTGCGGTCTCGGTACCTAAGGAACCGTATATAAGGTTCCTTAGATAAGCAACCTGTCTTCGATCGGTTAGGGTGGACGCATGAAGTACCGCCCCGGCGAGGTCTCGCTGGCCGTCAAGCGCCTGCAGTACCGCCACCACCGCGCGCTGAGCCGTGCCCTGGCACCGCTGGGGCTTTCCCTCGTGCAGTGGGACACGCTGCGCCACCTGCACCGCGAGCCGGACGCCTCGCTCCACGACCTCGCGGTGCTGACCTTCCAGACCGACCAGTCCTTCGGCTCGCTGGCGACCCGGATGGCCGACCGCGGCCTGATCGAACGGGTTCCCGGGCCGGGCCGGGCCGTGCGGCACCGGCTCACCGAAGAAGGCGCGCGCCTGCGCGCCGAGGGGCAGCACCTCGTGGACGCCATCGCCGAGTCTTCGTTCCGGGACCTGTCGGCGGCCCAGCTCGACCAGCTGGGCGAGCTGCTGGATCGCGCGCTCGGTCCCGATCCGACCGCTTAGGCGTGGGGTGACTCCCGACTGCGAGGTCGCGAGTCACCCCACGCTTTCGCGGCGGACGGTGGTGATCAGGCGCAGGAGGCCCCGTTCAGCGTCGCGGACTGGAACGGCGGTGCGCTGCCGTTGTAGTTCGCGTTGTAGCCGATCGTGGCGGTCGCGCCCGTGCCGAGGGTGCCGTTCCACGACGCGCTGTCGACCTTGACGACGTCGCCGGTGTCGGTCCAGCTTCCGTTCCAGCCCTGGCTGACGGTGACCCCGGGGGCGGAGAAGGTGAGCGTCCAGTGGTCGACCGGCGTTCCGCGATTCTCGATGACGATTTCGCCGGTGTACCCGGTGGACCAGGTGCTGACCACCCGGTGCGTGACCTTGCAGCCGCCGGCCGGCTGCGGGGTCGTGGTGGTCGTGGGAGTGCCGCTGGTCGGCGTCGTGGGAGTGGTGGTGGGGACCGGACCGGCCGCGACGGCGAGGTCGTAGGCCCGCTGCGGCACGAATTGGCCCGCCGTGGCGATGCAGCCGTCCGCCTCACCCGGCGGTTTGACCCAGAGGAAGGCGTCGATCCGGCTGTCACCGGTCTGGTCGGTGCTCGGCGTGCCGATCGCGCGCCCGGCGGGGTCGCACCACTCGCTGCCCTGCGGCCCGTTGCCGTTGCGGCTCGTGTCGACCACGGCCTTCAGCCGCGAGTCACCGAGCTGGCCGAGGATCGCCTTGTCGTAGGCGACTTCGTCGCCGGTCGCGCGGTAGTTGGACACGTTGGTGGAGATGCCGTCGGCGCTGTTGGAGACGTCGGCGGCCCGCAGCCGCGTCGCGGCGTCGCCGGGCGAAAGCCACGCGGAATGCCCGATGTCGAAGTACACCTTCGCCTGGGACGAGCCGGCCTTGAGCCGCTTGCCCGCGTACGCGATCGACGCGGTGGTCTGGCTCTGCTGGTCGCCGCTCTGGCAGTTCGTCATGAGCGCGAGCACGTCGGGCTCGAGCACGATGGCCGCGGGACGTCCCGCCAAACCTGCTGCCACCTGGTCGATCCAGGCCCGGTAGGCGTCGTGTGACGGCGCGCCGCCGCCGCTCGCGCCGCCGCAGTCGCGGTTGGGGATGTCGTAGACGACCATGATCGGGATCTTCCCCGCGGCGGCCGCGGCTGCGGTGTAGGCGTCCACCTCGCCGCGCACCGTGGAGGTGTTCGTGGTGGTGAACCACCTCGCCTGCGGTACCGCGGCGACGCGGTCGCGGATGACCGCGGCGCGCGAGTCGCCGGGGTTCGCCGCGACCCACTTGGCCGCATTGGTGCCGGGGTCGGTGTAGTACGCCGATCCGGCGGCCTGCGCGCCTGCCCACGTGGTCGTCGCGACGACGGCGGTCGTGGCCAGCGCGGCGAGCGCGCCGGCGGCCAATGTCCTGCTTCGCATGCACCTTCTCCTTTGCGCCGGTGCGAAAACGGCTGCCCCGGCGCACGAAGGCGTCCGGGAACAGCAGCGTCCTCGTCCCGGACATCGCCGAACCGAAAGTGCTGGGAGCGCTCCCAATGCCCTCGGGACTGTAGCCGGAGAGGGCCGGATCGGGAAAGGGGCCGCCGGAATTCCCCGCGCTGCCGATGGTCGTCCACCTCCGATGGTGAAGGTGCGGAGTCACTCGGCCGGCATGGTCACCAGGCTGATCATGCGTCGGGTGCGGCCCTGGCCGGGCTCCTGGCCCAGCCGGGCGGTGACGGCCGCGCGGATCGTGGTCAGCAGTTCGGCCATCTCGTCGTCGGTCAGCCACAGCGCGGCCTGCTGGTAGGTCACGCCGTCGGCGGTCGCGTCGGCCGGTTCGCGGTCCAGGTACCGGTCGAAGTCGGCCAGGAGGCCGCCGACGAACGCGGTGAAGGTCCGGCGGTGGTCGTCGGTGGTCATGGCGGCTCGGTCGGCCGGACCGATTTCGGCGTGGTGCCAAGACATCCGGTAGGTGCGCTCGACGGTGCCCCGGACGCGTTTCTCGTCGAGCACCTCGAGCACGCCCGCGGCGGCGAGGGCCGCGACGTGCCGGTACATGGTCGCGTGCGGGATGTCCGGCAGCCGCTCGCGCAACTGCGCCGTCGTGGCCGGGTGGCCGTCCAGGAACGTCCGCAGGATGCGCAGCCGGACGGGGTGCAGCAGCAGGTCGAGGGAAGCCATGGACACATCTTCTCATCTCTGATACTTATATCAAAATTGATATTAATGGAGGCGACGTGATGAACCCCGGTACGAGCACCGGAACCAACGACGTGCGGGAACTCCGGTTGACGGTCCCGGCCGCCGACGGCCTCGCCCTCGCGGGCACGCTCACCCTGCCCGCCGGCCACGGCCCGCACCCGGCCGTGCTCTGCCTGCCCGGCTCCGGGAAGGTCGACCGCGACTCCAACGCCGGCCGGGTGCGCATGGACCTCGGCCAACCGCTGGCCACCGCCCTGGCCCGGCAAGGCGTCGCCTCGCTGCGCTACGACCGGCGCGGGGTCGGCGCCACCCCCGGCGACTGGCACACCGTGGGGTTCTTGGACAACCGGGCCGACGCGGCCGCCGCGCTGAACGCTCTGCGTGGCCACCCGGAGATCCGCCCGCGCGCCGTCGGCGTGCTCGGGCACAGCGAAGGCGCCGTGCACGCGATGTGGCTGGCCGCGCACGCCGAAGCCGCCGCCGCGGTCCTCCTCGCCGGCTACGCCCGCCCGGGCGAACAGGCCCTGCGCTGGCAAGGCGGCCGGATCGCGAGCACGCTGCCGCGGCCCGTCCGCCCCCTGCTGCCCGTCCTGCGCCGCGCCGCCACCCGGCAGCTGACCCGGCTGGCCGCCACCACCACCGACACCGCCCGCATCGGTGGCATGCGGATCAACGCCCGGTGGTGGCGCGAGCAGCTGGCCTACGACCCCCGCCCGGACCTGGCCCGCATCGCCGTGCCGGTCCTGGCTGTCACCGGCGAGAAGGACACCCAAGTCGACCCGGACGACCTGGACGT
Source organism: Amycolatopsis sp. NPDC051371 (assembly GCF_040682155.1). Lineage (NCBI taxonomy): Bacteria > Bacillati > Actinomycetota > Actinomycetes > Pseudonocardiales > Pseudonocardiaceae > Amycolatopsis > Amycolatopsis sp. NPDC051371. The sequence continues at coordinate 36,598 of NZ_JBFBAG010000022.1, read as the reverse complement.
GATCGCGCACCTGGTGCCGGGCGGGGCCGAAACCCACCGGATTCCCGGCCTGACCCACATCCTCCGCCGCACCGACGGCCCGGGATCCGTGCTCGCCTACCGCCGGCTGCTCCGCGACCCGGTGGACGGCGAACTGCTCACCACCGTCGCCGGCTGGCTGGCCACCCGGCTTCGCTGACCCGCCGGTGCGCCCGATCCACGTACGATCAAGATCGGCCTTCAGCAAGCCCGTTTCGGAGGATCGGGATGCTCGTCGACTCCTTGACGATCGAGTCGGTACCGCAGGACGAGGTCACGGTGTCGACGTACCGGTCCGCCGATCTCGGGCCGGTTCGAGTCGCGCCACCGCGGCGTGGACATGCTCGTCAGCCGCACGGCTTTGCCGGTGTACCAGCCGGGTGGCGGGTCGTTCTCCGGCCGTTGGCCGGCGGGCTACCGGGCGCAGCGCTCGCCGAAGCCGTGTCCCGCCTGCACTGGCTGCTCGTCGAGCACCTCGCCACGGAGGAGGACCTCGCGCTTCCCCTGATCGAGAAGCACATCACCGCGGCCGAGTGGGGCGGGATGATCGCCGACAGCGCCGGCGACATCACTCCCGAGCAGATGCCGCTGATCTTCGGGATGATGGTCTACGAGGCCGATCCCGAAACCGTGCGGGACATCATCGCCCAGATGCCGCCCGAGGTCAGCGGCGTGCTCGGGGGCCTGGCCCCGCAGTCGTACGCGGCCCACGCGGAGCGGGTGTACGGCACGGCCACCCCGGCGCGGATCGGCACTCGCGACGGGGCCGCGTGATGGCCGAGGTGAAGTTCGGCGCGCTGCTGGAGCCGAGCGCGGATCGTCCGCAGGACGTCGTCGGCTGGGCCGAGCTCATGGAGCGGCTCGGCTACGACCTCGTCACGTTGTCCGACCACCCGTACTGGCCCGAGCGGCTCGACACCATCGCGCTGCTGTCCGCCATCGTGGCCAGGACGCGGCGGATCACGGTGCTGCCCAACCTGCTCAACCTCCCGCTGCGGCCGCCGGCCGTGATCGCCCGCACCGCGTCCACCCTGGACATCCTCAGCGGCGGCCGGTTCGAGCTCGGGCTCGGCACCGGGGCGCAGCAGATGTGGGAATCCATCGTCGCGGAGGGCGGCCCCGCGCGGACCGCCGGTCAGTCGATCGAGGCGCGGGAGGAGGCCACGCACCTCATCCGCGCGCTGTGGTCGTCCACAGAGGACGTCGACTTCCGGGGCGCGCACTACCGGCTCGACGGCGTCCGCCCGGTCCCCGGCCCCTGCATGAGATCGGCATCTGGTTCGGTGCCTACCAGGCCCGGATGCTTCGTGTCGTCGGCGCCCTCGGCGACGGCTGGATCCCCAGCTCCCCGTTCTTCCCGCCGGAGGCGCTGCCCGCGGCCAACCGGCTCATCGACGAGGCCGCGCGGGCCGCCGGCCGGTCGCCGCGGAGCATCCGCCGCGGCTACAACATCGAAGGTCAGTTCGGCGCCGGTGCCGGCTTCCTGTACCGGGCCGGGTCGCCCGACTTCCTCACGCGCTTCGCCGAGGACGTCGCGCCGGCTGTCCGCGAGTTCGTCGCGTGACCACGACGCACGACTCGCCGACCTGCTGCTGGCGGGCTCCTACCCGGCGCGATTCGCTCGTCTCGACAGCGCGCTGAAACTGCTGGCCGTGGCGGCGGACGAACAAACTCGAACGCAAGTGCAACAGATCGCCGGGGCAGCGGCATCTTGAGAGGTGTGCAGTTCGAAGAGTTCTCACGTGAGCAACTGCCCAGCTTGGTGCGCTTCGCCGCGGTGCTGACCGGTGACCGTGAACTGGCCCAGGACGTGGTGCAGGACGCGCTCGTGCGCGCGCACCAGGGCTGGCGGCGGGTGGCGGCGGCGGATCGACCGGACCTGTACATGCGGAAGATGGTCGTCAACGGCTACGTCGGCTGGCGCCGCCGCTGGTACCAGCGATCCGTGCGGCCCACCGCGGACGTCACCCGGTTCCGCGAGCCGACCGCGCCCGATCCGGCGCACCGGATCGCCGACGCCGACCAGCTCACGGGCCTGCTCGAGGGGCTGAGCCGCGCCCAAAAGGCGTCGATCGTGCTGCGGTTCTACGAGGACCGCGACGACGACGAGATCGCCGCGGTGCTCGGTTGCGCGCCCGGGACGGTGCGCAGCCACATTTCGCGCGGCCTGAGCTCGCTGCGCGTCCAGCTCAAAGAAGGCAAGGAGTGTGTGTGATGACCGACCTCGACGAGTTGCGCCGCGTGCTGCGCGCACAGGAGTCCTCGGCCCCTGATCCGGACGACGTGCTCGCCGTCGCCACCCGCCGGATCCGGCTGCGCCGGACGACCAGCGTCGCCGCGGTGACGCTCACGGTGGCCGCCCTCGGTGCGGGTGCCGTCGGGTTGCTGGATCGGGGTACCGCGGCGGTGCCGCCGGCCGCGCTCGGGAGTTCGCCGTCCGCCGCGGCGTCCGGGTCGCCGGCCACCGGGAAGGTGCCCCCGGCCGCGCCGGCGCTGAGCTTCGAGGACAGTTCCTGGCACTTGCTGGTCTGGGCCGTCCAGCCGCACTTCGCCAGCCTGCACTACGGGCAAGACCACCGGTACGCGTTCGAGATCGACGTCCGTGACGGCAAGGCGCCCGAGAGTGCGCTGGCCACGAAACCCTCGACCGCCGGCCAAATCCCGCATCCGAAGTCGGTCATGTGGCAGGACGGACCGGACCGATGGATCTGGGTCAGGACGACGAAGCCGGTGACGGCCGCGGAAATGCTTGCCCTGCTGGGAAAGATCGGCACCACGCCGCCGGTGGTCGATTCGCCGCTGAAGTCGGTGCAGGTCCCCGACGGGCAGCAGGTCACCACGTTCACCAGCGAGCCCGAGACCAACACCCTGGTGCTCTGCCCCGACCCCGAAGCGAAGAGGGCTCCGCTCGACAGCCGGTGTTTCTCCTTGACCGTGTCGCTGACCAGCACGACCGGCAACGCGGACAGCACTTTCCCGCAGGACCCGCTGCCCGCGCACCAATTCAAGAAGCTCGGGGCCTACACCCTCGAAATCAACAGCTCGCACGCGAACGAGCAGGCCGCGCTGGCCTTGCTGAACTCCGTCCAGCTCAACCGATGAGCACGGAGCTTCCCCGCGAGTGACCTGAGTCAATCCCGGCTCAGCCCGGGGTCGTTGCTTCTCTTCTTTCTCGAAAAGGGACGGTTTCTTCGTCGAGCCTTCACCACCCCGGCATCGATCCATCGCCCGGCCGAAGGAGTTTCGATGCGTATTTCCGTGCTCGTCATCCTGGTGGTGGTGGTCGTCATCTTCGGCGCACTCACCGCGGTGGTCTGCCTCCGGCCGGCGAACGGGCCCGCCGCGGCGGCGGAAAGGCCCGTCTCGTACGTGCCATCGGAGCCGGATACGCGTCCGGCCATGCCGCGTCCGGAGGAAGCCAAGGTGGCGGTCGATGTCAGGGGCGAGTGGTCCTGGGCGTTGCGAGAACTCGACACCGGTGTGGTGGTCGGCGACGGAACCTTGCGCAACACGACCGAATCCATGATCAAGATCTGGCTGGCCGTGGACTTCCTCGCCGCGCGAAACTCACGGATCCCGGCCGACGACGAGGCCCGGGTGACCCGGATGATCCGGGCCAGTGACGACCACGCCGCCCAGACGCTGTACCTCCGCCTCGGCGGGGACGAGTCGATCAATCGGATGATCCGGACCTGCGGATTGCACGACACGGCGATCGAGCCGGGCTGGTGGTCCAAGACCACGATGCCCGCGACCGACGCGACGCTGCTCGGCCAGTGCGTGGCCCGCGGTCCGGGTGTGAGCCCGCAGTGGCGGACCAAGCTGCTCGACCTCATGCGGTCGGTCGATCCCGCCGACGCGTTCGGCATCCCGGAGGCACCAGCCCTCTCGGACCGGCGCCTGGCGATCAAGAACGGCTGGACCCGCCACGGAACCTGGTGGGCGGTGAACTGCCTGGCGATGTGGGACCACTGGGTGCTCGCGGTCATGGTCCACTACCCGGAGCAGGGTGACGGGCACCGGTACGGGGCCGAAGTGTGCAAGTCCGTCGCCCAGCAACTGTTCGGCCGCACGGACATCAGTTTCGCGCCAGGGTCGGGAGGTAAGTGAAGTTCCGGAGATCTTGCCCCCGCCGCTGCCCCCGGGTCTGCGCTCCCGGGCGGCCACAAAGGACAGAGAGGAAGTGGAAGCAATGATTCCAGATACCACAAAACCCCAGGTTGAAGAGATCTTCAACCTGGAGAGTGGGGGGGTGCGCCATCAGGGACTCGAACCCCGAACCCGCTGGTTAAGAGATCGCTTTTTTATGTGTCGGGTGGTGTCGAGTGATGCCGGACAAGACCTTTTCGGCTGGTCATCGGCCATCGCCTGTGTCGGGCTATACCGCGTTCTGTCGTCGTGTGCGCGACCTCTCGGGCTCTTCTCGGGCTCGCACGTGCCGGATTCTGCCGAGCTGTCGGTGCAGGTCGATCGCGCCGCGTGTGGTTGCGGGTGCGGACTGCCGGGGAGGGCGGTTGACCGCGTCGAGCAGGCCGTCCACTTCGAACACGCGGCGGCCGATGCCCGTGCCGCAGCCGGCGTCGAGGATCCGCGGGCGCGCGGGCAGGCCGAACCGTTTCGCGAAAGATCCGCCAGTAGCCTGGGTTGATCCCGGCGAGCCGGTTGTAGGCGGCGGTGCCGGTCATCGTCTCGCGTCGGCGGCGGGTCGGCGGATGGCCAGCAACACGGTGTCGTCCGCGTACAGCACCACATCGTGCATGCGTTCGACGACTTCGCTCGGCAGTACCGTCGCGGGCCGGTCGGCGTGCGCGCCTGCCAGTTCCAGCAAGCGGGCCTGACCCTCGTCGACGTCTTTGCGGGTCTCGACCAGTCCGTCGGTGTAGAGCAGCAAAGTCGCGCCCGGCGCCAGCTCGACGTCGAGCAGGCGCGGGCTGCCGGGGCGCGGGAAACCGACTCCGCGGCCCGTGGCCGGAGGGCGCAGGAGCCGTGCGGAGCCGGCAGGGTCGACCAGGACGGGTTCCGGGTGGCCGCCGTTGGCGAGATGGGTCGCGCCGGTCGCGGGGTCGATCCGGGCCAGCAGCACCGTCGCCATGAGGTGGGGCGCGATCGGCGCGAGGGTGCGCGAAGCGTGGGCGATCAGGTCGGAAAAGGGGTGCCTTTCCAGCGCGAGGGTGCGGATCGTGTGGGTGACAGTGAGGGCGTCCCTGGTCGAGGCGACGCCGTGGCCGACGGCGTCGACCAGCGTCACGTGCAGGTGGCCATCGGGCAGGACGAACCAGTCGTAGAGGTCACCGCCAGTGGGGGAGTCCGCTTCGGTCGGGGAGTAGCAGACGCCGAGCTCCAGTCCCGGAACGGACGGCGGCGGGGGCCGCAGCGCATCCTCCAGCTCGTGGAAGATCCGCGCGTGCGCGTGGCGGAGCTGCTCGTCGCGTTGTTCGAGTTCGATGTACATGGCCAGCACGCCACTGTTGGTCTCGGCCAGCTCTTGTTTGAGTTCTTGTAGTCCACGGGCGTGCGCGTCGGCGCGGGTGGTGAGCGCGAGCATCTCTTCCCGGGTCGCCCGCCCATCATCGGCCGGCACGGGAATCGGCAGGTCACCGGTGATGAAGCGCCAGGTGGCGCGGCCGTCGTCCGTCGCGGCGGCCGGCCGCGGCAGGTTGTCGAGATCTGACTGGGTGATCGGTTCCGACGACCGGACGCTGATGGTGAGCACGCCGTCGGTCACGGTGGTTTCCAGGTCGACCATTCCGCCGGCGTCGAGGATCGCCTCGGCGAGGAGGGTGACCGCCAGCACCAGCCGGGCTCGGTCCTCGCTGGGGACCCCGCCTTCGCCGCACGCGGTACGAACTCGACGGCGCAGCGAGGTAACGATCTCGTTCTGTTTGACGCCGAGTACGTCGGCCGCCTCGCCCGAAGCCGGCTCCGCGCGAGACAGGTCCACGACGTCCACTCTGGCATCTCGCTGCCGAACCAGCAGAACGACCGATCCTTGGGCTCGCCATTTTGTGCCACGCGAGGAAGGCCGGCGCAAGACCGTGCCGGGCGTGACCAACGACCGGTACTATGGCCCGCCCGGTCGTCGACCGGGTCACGGGGAGCTGGCCGGGAGTCCTCGGCCGGTCGGCGGTCGCTCTCCGCACTCGCGCGGTGGTACTCGGCCCGTCGGAGGTGCTCCGCCGTGTCCGCGGTCTGTCACGTCATCGAGGGGGCGCGACGGCCGACAGGGACGGCCTCACCGCAACTGTCACGGCACTTTGCCATTGCGGGTGCCATCATCCATCGACCGAGTTTCGAGATCGCGGTTGTCGTCGATGCGGTGACGCTGGTCGGCGGTGCGGTCACGTTTGTCGCCAGTGCGGTCACGCTGGTCGGCGGTGCGGTCACGTTTGTCTGCGGTGCGGTCGCGCTGGTCTGCGGTGCGGTCGCGCTGGTCGGCGGTGCGGTCACGTTGGTCGGCGGTGCGGTCGCGCTGGTCTGCGATGCGGTCACGTTGGTCTGCGATGCGGTCACGTTGGTCGGCGACCCGGTCGCGCGAGCTGGGCTGCGTTTCGGCTGCGGTCCCAGCCGTGTCGTCGTCACCCTGCGCTTGCTGTGTGTCTCGATCGCTGCCTGGGGGTGACGTGTCCACTCGTCTACCATGCACCACCCCGGAGCCGATCACCAGCGCGCCCAGCGGCTCGCTGGCCTGACCTGTGGTTTGTGATGTCCCCGTTGTTCCGCATCTGTTCAACGGAACGGCCAAGGGAGCACCCCTCGGTGTGCCTGCCCCCTTGGCCGCCAGGACAACTCGGCGGTCGGGGGCAGGGAACCGGCTTGGGCCGCCGAGCCGAGGTTCCGCCCCGCCCACCGCACGCGTGCTCCAGCCGCTCCGGAGCCCGACCTGACTCGGCCGCACGAGCTGATTCACTGATACCGCAACAGCAGTCGGATGGGTGGGTAGCCACGTCGTTCGTAGGTCGGCGGCGGTGCGTGAAGCGGCGGCGGAGCAGGCGGGTCGCCACGTGTTCGGTGGTGAGGATCGAGACGTCCCGCTTTCACCGGAGGCCGGACTCGGGTGTCGGCCGAGGCGGCCTCGGCCGGGTTGAGGCACTGCTTCGCGCACGGCCAAGCGTCGTCGCCGTTTCCCGGTGAAGTCCGGATTCGTTCGCACGAGGGATCCCAGGCAGGCGCCGGTGGTGCCGGACCTGTCATCGGGACCGCTCGATCCCGCGCAGCCGACGGCGTCCCCGGGCCGTGAGCCGGACGGACTCGGGGAAGGTGGTCATGTCGTCACCGCCCCGCGGATCCTGGCTCTCGCCCTGCAAGCCGGCGTCGCCGAGCCAGTGCCGGACGAAGAACGTGGTGTAGAAGCCGAGGAACGTGGTCCAGAAGTGCCACTTCGCGAGGCTCTCGTCGAGCATCCGGCGAAGCCGGGATCCGCCCGCGGCTGCCCGCGCAGCAGCATGCCGAGCACGCAGTCCGACACGGCGGACCCGCGCCGGTCGTTTCGACGACGACGGCAGGGGTACTCCGGCGCCGTGAATCACGTTCGAGGGAAGAGCCGCACGATGGCCGCGGACGCCGACATCGTCCTCAACACCGCTGCCGACCTCACCCGCGTGCGGACGTGGCTGCCGGCGCCGGTGCAGGTGATCGGCACGGGGACCGCGACGGTCGACGTGCAGTGGCGGCCGGATGACGTGCACCGCTACGAGATCGACCTCAAGGCGTCCGAGCACCGGATGGAGTGGCACCCGGTCGGCCGTGGCGGCTGGGCCGGCCACCTGCGCGTCACCGACCACGGCGCCGGGTCCAGCGAGGCGGAACTGCTGGTGGAGGTAACCGAAGACGTCGACGCCGACCAGGTGCGCGAGGTCTTGGACCAGGCGTTGCGGGCCCTGGCCACCGAAGTCGACCAGAACTTCACCGCGAGCTGAGCGACCCGGCGGCTACGAACTGCTCTCCACCGCGAGGTCCGCCCAGACGGTTTTGCCACCGGAACGGTGCTGCCCGCCCAGAGAACGCCGCACTGCTCGACGAGCGCCGACCCCGCCCGCGAGGATCGTCGGACGGCGGGGAGCAGGAGCTGCCGAACACCCCACCGGCCGCCAAGCACCCGGGTACCGCGGGCCGGCGGTCTACGCGGCCCGCGCCTGTGTGCGAGACCTCCTCGTCGCGATCGGCGACGACCGCGGCTGCGTGACTGCTCCGTCCACCCGGGCTAGGGACCCGGGCAGTTCATCGTGAACGCCCTCCACATCCGGCGGGCGGCCTCGCGGGCCGACGCGTCCGGGCGGATCGGGGGCGCGCCGGCCGGCCGGCGCACCTCGGGGTCGCCCAGCAGCTCGACCAGGGCGGCCGCCAGGTCGCGGACCTTCACGTTGAACTCCTGGCTGCACCGGCGCAGCGTGCGCCACGCCTCCTCCACGTCGCAGCCCCGGAGCGCCATGATGGCGCCCTTGGCCTGCTCGATGGTGGCGCGGGAAGCCAGCATCGCCTGCACCTGGTCCGGCGCGCCGGTCGCCGCGGCCCCGGCGACCCGGACCAGGAGGTCCGCGGTCAGCTTTTCGTAGCGCCGCAGCACCGCCCGCGCTTCGGGAGACGCCGGGCCGTCGAGCGTGGCCGACACCACGAGGGTGTCGTCGCCCGAGAGACCGCCCACCGCGACGGCGCCGCGGACCCGGCGCCACCGATCGGCGGGATCGGGGTGCTTCCCGACGAGGGCGTCGTCCGACAGCCCGGGCCAGCGTTCGTCGGCGAAGAGATCGTCCGTGCTCACCGACTGGCCGCTTCCGGCGGCGTCGGCAATAGGCCCGCCGCGCCTCAGCTGGATCGGGGCCAGCCGATCACCGACCCCGCACGTGGCCAGGACCGAAGGCGGCCCGCCGTCGCGGCGGACGGTGAGCGCGGTCCCGAGGCAGCCGCGGATTTCGGCGGCCACCCGGTCCAGCAGCTCGGTCAGCAAGTGGTCGAGTGGTTCCCACCGATCGAATGCGTTCACCGGCGTTCGCGTCACGGACTCCCACCTCCGGGCTCGGGCCGCGGTGGCCGAGCACGCGAAGGGCGGTCGGCGCACCGAAGACTGAACCCGTCCGATTCTGCCCGATTCCGGCCCGCGATTCATCCCGTGACCGGGTGACGAACCGGCAGCCGGTCACCACATCCGGAGCCAGCCGGCCGCCAGTGACGCCACGAAGGCGGCCGCCATCAGCGTCAGCACGCCGATCGCGATGAGCCAGGCCACCGGCATGGCCTTGGACGGCATCGGCTGCGGGTGCGACAGCCCCGACGTCTGCGCCGAGTCCGGCGGCGTGCTGCCGAGCGGGACCCCGCCACCCGGTTCCAGGTCCGGGGTGTCGGCCGGATCGGGGTCCGGGGGTGCCGCGGTCCCGCCGGTCGCCGAGGTCTCTTCCCGGTCCGCGCGGTCAGGAGACATCGAGCACCGTCTTCAGCCAACCCGCCTCGCGGCGGTCGAAGGTCTGGTACGCGTCGATCGCGGACGCCGGGTCTTCGTGCTGCGTGATGAAGGCCGTCGGGTCGACCGCGCCGGACGCGACGAGCTGCACGAGGTGCGGCACGTACCGGCGGTGGTTGCAGTTGCCCAGGTGCACGGTGAGGTTCTTGTTCATCGCCGTGCCGAGCGGGAAGCGGTCGAACCCCGGCGGGTAGACGCCGATGATGCCGATCGTGCCGGCCTTCGCCACGGCGTCGACCGCCCAGCGGGCCGCCAGGCTCGGGGCGTTGCCGGGCACCCACTGGTCACCGTCGGGGGCGGCGTCGGGCGCGGCGACCGCCCGTTCCGCTTCGAGGTCGGCACCTTGCCCGGCCGCCGGGCCGCGGGCCGGGCGCTGCGCGTCCACGCCGACGGCGTCGATCACGCGGTCCACGCCGATACCCCCGGTCAGTTCCCGCACGAGGGCCACCGGATCCTCGGTGTTGAAGTCGATGGTTTCGGCGTTCTGCCCGCGGGCGAGATCGAGGCGGGAGGCGATGCCGTCGACGACGAACACGCGGCCCGCGCCCTGGCGCTTCGCGGAGGCGATCGCCAGCTGGCCGACGGCGCCGGCGCCGAGCACCAGGACGCTGTCGCCCTCGCCGACCTCGGCCAGCCGCGCGCCGAACCAGGCCGTCGGGAAGATGTCGGACACCAGGATCGCCTGGTCGTCGCTCACCGGGTCCGGGATGCGCACGAGCGTCGTCATGGCGAACGGGATGCGCGCGTACTCCGCCTGCAGGCCGTCGACCGGCCCCGTCGATTCGGGGCCGCCGAAGAAGCAGGTCCCGGCGCCCGGGCCGTTCGGGTTGGCCGTGTCGCACTGGGCGTAGTACCCCGCGCGGCAGTACGAGCACGTCCCGCAGCCGATCGTCGAGGTCACCACCACCCGGTCGCCCGGGGTGAACCCGCGGACCGCCGGGCCGACCTCTTCGACCACGCCGACGGCCTCGTGCCCGAGTACGGTGCCGGGCACCATTCCCGGCATGGTCCCGCGCACCAGGTGCAGGTCGGTGCCGCAGATCGCGCTGCGCGTGACCCGGATGACGGCGTCGCTGGGCTCCAGGATCTTGGGGTCGGGGACCTCCTCGGCGCGGATGTCCCCGACGCCGTGCCACACCACTGCCTTCACGGTTCCTCCTCCTCGGTTCCTGCTCGTCCGGGCCGGTTGCCCGGTCGGAGGGCTCCGAAACGCGCCCACCGCGGGCGAAGTGCCGGCCGGTTGGCGACGCGGGAGATCGGGTATGCCGCTCAGACGGGCGGCGGGAGCACGCCGTCCGGCTCGCGCCAGGCGAAGACGACAACGACGAGGTGGCACGCATGACGGACGCAGCGGACCGCGGCGAGCAGGACTGGGCGGCTGAGCGCGCCGAGTTCGCGGCGGGCGGCGACCGAGGCGGGCCCTTGGCCGAGCAGTTCGCCGCGTTGACCGCGCGGCTGCTGGACGCGACGACCGTCGCCGACGTCCTCGAGCAGGTCGTGGTGGCCGCACGGCGGGTGGTGCCCGGCGCCGATCTCGTGTCGGTGACCCTGCGGTCGCCCGAAGGGCGGTTCTTCACGCCGGTGGAGACGGATCCGGTGGCCGCCGAACTGGACCAGGTGCAGTACGACACCGGGGAAGGCCCGTGCGTCGACGCCTCTCGCGAGAACGGTCCCGGCCACGTCGGCAGCGACGACCTGGCGGCGGAACCGGCGTGGCCCCGCTTCGGCCCCCGTGCCGCCGAACACGGGTTCGCCGCGGTGCTCTCGACCGCGCTGCAGCCCTTCGACCGGCCCGCGCGCCAAGGTGGGGCGCTCAACGTCTACGCCCGCCGGAGCGCCGTGCTGGACGAGCAGGCGCGGGACACCGGCCTGCTGCTGGCCACGCACGCTTCGCTGGCGCTGGCGGGCGTGTCGGCGGTGACGCAGGCGGAATTGCAGGCCGAGCACCTGCGCCGCGCGATCGACAGCCGTGACGTCATCGGGCAGGCCAAGGGTATTTTGATGCAACGGCGGGGGATCGGGGCGGACGAGGCGTTCGACCTGCTGCGGCGGACTTCCCAGCAGCTCAACGTCAAGCTCGCGGAACTGGCCCACACGCTCGCCGGCCGTCACACCGAACTGGACCGGTCGTGACGTGGTGCTGATCAGCCGCGCTGAACCGGCACCGCGCGGCTACCCCACTCCGATCGTCCGCCGCGGCCGGCGGCCCTGGGCTGCGGGCGCGGCACCGGATTCGTAGTCTGGTACCCGCACGACGCCGGAGCGGATCAGGCGGAGCCGGCCGTGCCGTGACGTCGCCATCCGGGCGCCGCCCCACGTGAACGTGAAGACGCCGCGAACGAAGGGGCCGGTGGACGGTAGCCGACGTGAACGGCTTTGGCAGGAGGTGACCCGGCGAGCGGCCCGGGACGGCGCCGGGTTGCCCGCCGCGGTGTGCGCCACCGGCGCCGACGAGCTCGCCGACGGCGCCGCGATCACCCTCCGGACCGAAGGTCGCGCGCAGGAACTGCTCGCGACGAGCGGGCTCTGGGCGGCGAAGCTGGAGGAAGCGCAGTACGCGTTGGGTGAAGGGCCGGGGGTCGTGGCCTACACCAGTGGCGGGCCGGTGCTCGTCGGCGACGTCACGGCGCCGGAAGGCCGGTGGCCGATGTTCACCGACGCGGCCCGCGCGGCCGGGGTGGCCGCGGTGTTCGCCTTCCCGCTGCAGACGGGCGCGATCCGGCTGGGCACCCTGGACCTCTACCGGCGCACGACCGGCTGGCTCGCCGGGGACGCGCTGGCGGACGCGCTTCTGCTGGCCGACCTGACCACGATGCTGATCCTGCGGCAGGTCCTGGACGACGAATCGGCCGGCCGCGAGCCGGCCGACCAGTTCGGCGGGGTGTACGAGGACGTGCACATCGCGACCGGCATGATCGCGGTCCAGCTGCGCATCGATCTGCCGGAAGCCTTCGCGCGCCTGCGTGCTCACGCTTTCGGTGAGGGACGTTCACTCCTCGAGGTCTCCCGGGACGTGGTCGCCCGGCGCATCGAACTCGATCGCGGGGCGGAGTGACCGGCGCCGCCGACCACGCCGCGAGCCACGCGGCCGGGTCGTATGCTCGCGGGGTGCCAGAGACGCGCGAACAGCTAGCCGACGCGCTGGTGGAACTCACCACGCAGCTCGTCGCCGACGGGACCGACGTCGCTGCCCTCCTCCGGGTGGTGACGCGGTCGTGCGGCGAGCTGACCGGCGCGGCGGCGGCCGGCCTGCTGATGACCGACGCCCGAGGCGGTCTCGAAGTGGTCGCGGCGTCCGACGACACGACGGAGTTCCTGGAAGTGCTGCAGGTTCTGACCGGTGACGGCCCGTGCGTCGAGTGCCTCCGGACCGCCGAGATCGTCGGCGCGGCGGACCTCGGTGCCGAAGACCCGCGCTGGCCTGCCTTCGCCGAAGGCGCCGTGGCCAGCGGGTTCCGCGCGGTGCACGCGTTCCCGCTCCGGCTGCGGGGCCGGGCGGTCGGTGGCTTGAACCTCTTCCACGCGCAGGCGGGCGAGCTCACGCGCGAACAGCTGCAGGCGTGCCAGGCCTTGGCGGACCTGGCGGTCCTCGGCTTGACGGCGGAGCCCGGCGACCGCCGCGACGCCCGCTTGGTGGAGACGACACTCGTGGTGCTCAACGAGCGGGTCCGGCTCGCCCAAGCGGTGGGCATGGTGGCCGCGGCCCGCGGCTTGGACCCGGGTGCGGCCCGGGTGTTGCTGCACGCCCACGCCGATCGCAGGCGCACCACGGTCACGGCGGTCGCGGAAGCGCTCACGACGGGCAAGCTCGCACCGGGCGCACTGGCGGCCGACGCCCCGCCCCGACCTTCGACGTCACCGGCCGCCCACCGGGCGCAGAGCGGCTGAGGAGCTCGGATCCGGTCGCGGCTGGTTGCCGGTCCGTGCTGGTCGCGGGTGCGCGTCGGTTGCGGCCCGGCCGACCGCGGGTGCGGCCGTCCGCTCGGAGCGATGCCTCGATTCGCCCGATCCCGTGGTGGTCCGCTCGTTCGGGTGCGTCCCCGTCACGTACAGCTGCGGCCGACGGTGCGCAACGGCTGCTGCAGGCGGTAGTGCTCCGACCGGCTTCCCGAGCCGCGCGGCCGAGGCTCACCTCGTCGTACCTGGTCAGAGCCAGTCCGGGTCGGCACGGCACTCGGCCGCCGCGTTCGTGGCCGCGACCACGCGAGCCGCCTCGGCGTCCTCCCCGGCCCGGCCGTGGGGTGCGCGCAGGGTCTCGCGGCCCTCGTTGTCGCCCTGCGCGGCCAGGATGCCCGTGGCTTCGGCGATCGCTGCCCGGTTGCGGGCTGCCGCGAGTGTCGCTCGCGCCACGCGCTGGTAATCCGATCGGGTCATGCCGGACCTCCGTCCGTCAGGCACCACGCTAGCCCCCGCTCCGGTTACCGGGCGAGCCGCCCGCCGCGCGGGCGCCGGACCCGGCCGTCACTGTCCACACCGGACACCCAGCGCAGGGCCGGACGGGACCCGCGCCGCGTGGATCCGGTGCGAACTCGGATGAACCCGGATGCGTGGCAGACTGGCCAGCCCGTGCAGGTAGGCGTCCAGTTCCAGCGGGTTCTGTCCGCCGCCGAGCGCGAAGTAGCGCGTCCACAGCTCTTCCAGAGTCAGCTCGCAGCGTGCGAAGCAAGCGCTGAGCTGTCGTTGCTGCTGTTCCTCGGGCAGGGGGTCACGCCGGGGGCGCTCCTTCTCCGGAGGCAAGGATGCCGACGGCGGTCTGGACGGGGCTGCGGCCCTGCGCGCGGGCGAGCGACAGCAGCAGCCACTCGGACGCGGTCGGCTGGTCGATCCCTTCGCGCGCCATCAGGAATCCCCGCGCCATGGTGATGGTGTCCCGGTCCCGCAGTGTCCGGCGGAACCGCTCGCTCAAGACACTCGCCCGTTCGTGTTCGCGGGCCTGCGCCACGAGGACCGTGGCACGGGTGGCGAATTCGGCCATGGCGTGCTCGTCGGCCGGCCCGAACGCCCGCGGCGTCGTCGCGTAGATCTTGATCGCGCCGAGGCAGCCGTCGGCCGCCAGGAGCGGTGTGGTGAGCACCGAGCGTAGGCCGGAGCCGCTGACCGCGGCGCACCAGCGGGGCCACCGCCGTTCCGTGGTGACGTCGTCGACGCGCACCGGTGAACCCTTCGCCAGCACAGTCAGGCACGGCCCTTCCCGGAGGGAGTATTGGAGCGCGTCCGCCTCTCTCACCGCTGCGCTCGACGCGGCCGTCGTCGCGGGGTCGCCGTTGTGCCCGGCCAAGGTCACCCCGGCCCCGCCGCTCCCGGGATCGTCGCGTCCGCCGGCGCGACGATCAGTTCGAGCACGGCGTCGACACTCTCGCGGGAGAGCAGCAGCCCCGACATCCGCGCGGCGATCGCCGCGACCTCGCCGTCCAGCGGCAGCCCGGCCGACGCGCACCATTCCCGACGACATGCGGCCCGAGTACCCATCCGCCCGCGTTGGTGAACGCACCGACGCGGCATCCCGGCCGGCACGCGCGCGGAGCCGGCATCGCCGCTCCTTCGGCTGGGGTTGTGGTTACCCGGCCGCGGCCGGGGTAGCCGGAGATCTCGGAAGAACTCAGCGCATCGACGGAAGGAGTACCGGATGACCACGGCTCGCGACATCATGACCGCCGACGCCACCTGCGCCCGCGCGTCGGACACCGTGCAGGAGGCGGTGACCACCATGGCCAGGATGGGAGTGGGCGCACTGCCGATCTGCGGTGAGGACAACCGGCTCAAGGGCATGCTCACCGACCGTGACATCGTCGTCAAGGTACTGGCCGAGGGCAAGGACGTCCGCGCGGTGCACGTGGGGGAGCTGGCCCAGGGCGAGGCCGTGACCATCGGCGCCGACGACGACGTCGAGGAGGTCCTCCGGACGATGTCGGAACACCGCGTCCGCCGGTTGCCGGTGATCGACGGCCACGACCTCGTGGGTGTGGTCGCGCAGGCCGACGTGGCGCGGGCGTTACCCCACCCCGATGCCGGAGCGCTGGTCGAGGCGCTGTCCTTCGACTGATCGTCGCTTGACTGATCCGGCCCGCCAGGGGCGCCCGCCTGTCGTCGGGCGCCCCAGGCGGGGCCCGGGAACCCGGTGCGCCGGTCCGGATCCTCTCACGTCTTGGCGAGCAGCGGGATCCGGCCGCCGGCCAGGACCGCGTCGAGCTGGCGACGAGACAGCCGGTGGACGAGCGGATAGTCCTCGTCCCGGGTCTTGTCGTGCACGGACAGCTCGCCCGCGGCAAGTGCGTCGTGCAGGTCGTCGACGACCAGGACGTCACCGGCGGAGATCCGGTCGTAGTCGGCCGGCTCGGCGAACTCCAGGGGCAGGACGCCGAAGTTGGCCAGGTTCTGCCAGTGGATCCGGGCGAAGGAGCGCGCCAGCACCGCGCGGAGCCCGAGGTAGCGGACGGTGATGGCAGCGTGCTCGCGGGAGGAACCCTGCCCGTAGTTCGAGCCGGCGACGATGAAGTGCTCGCCGGTTTCGGCGGCGCGGCGCGGGTAGTCCTCGTCGATGCGGGTGAGGGTGAACTCGGCAAGCTTCGGGATGTTCGAGCGGTACGGCAGGGCACGGGCCCCGGCGGGGGAGATCTCGTCGGTGGAGACGTCGTCGCCGGCCTTCACCAGCACGGGTCCTTCGAGCCGATCGGGCAGCGCGTCGAAGTCGGGGAGGCCGGAGATGTTGGGCCCCTTGACCAGTTCCTCCCGCGCCGCCTCGGTTTCGGGCAGCGGCTCGAGCAGCATGCGCGTGTTCACCGCCGAGCGCTTCGGCGGCGCGAGGTCGGGATGCCGCAGGTCGTGCTCGGCGGCGAAGTCACGCGGGTCGGTCAGCACGCCGGTCAGTGCGGAGGCGGCGGCGGTTTCGGGGGAGCAGAGCCACACGGCGTCGTCGGGCGTGCCCGAGCGGCCCGGGAAGTTGCGGGGGAAGGTGCGCAGCGAGTTCTGCCCGGTCGCCGGTGCTTGTCCCATCCCGATGCAGCCGAGGCAGCCGGCCTGGTGGATCCGGGCACCCGCGGCGAGCAGCTCCGTGACGTGGCCCGCTTTGGTCAGGTCGACGAGGATCTGCCGGGAGGTGGGGTTGACGTCGAAGCTCACCGAGTCGGCCGTCTGCCGTCCCTTGACCAGCTCCGCGGCGACGGCGAAGTCGCGGAAGCCCGGGTTCGCCGAGGACCCGATGACGACCTGGCCGATCGGCGTTCCAGCGACCTCGCGCACCGGGACGACGTTGCCCGGCGAGGACGGCTTCGCGACGAGTGGCTCCAGCGCGGCGAGATCGATCTCGTCTTCGATGTCGTAAGTGGCACCTTCGTCGGCGCGCAACTCGGTGAAGTCGTCTTCACGGCCTTCCGCGCGCAGGAACACGCGAACGGCGTCATCGGCCGGGAAGACGGTCGCGGTGGCGCCGAGTTCGGCACCCATGTTGGCGATGACGTGCCGGTCCATCGCGGTGAGCCCGTCGAGGCCGGGTCCGTGGTACTCGATGACGCGGTGGACTCCGCCGCTCACCCCGTGCCGGCGCAGCATCTCCAGCACCACGTCCTTGGCGGACACCCAGTCGGGCAGCGCGCCGGTGAGCCGCACCCCCCAGATCTCGGGCATCCGCAGGCGAAGCGGTTCACCGGCGATGGCGAGCGCGACCTCCAGGCCACCGACCCCGATCGCCAGCATGCCGAGCGACCCGGCGGCGCAGGTGTGCGAGTCCGACCCGGCCAGCGTTTTGCCCGGGACGCCGAACCGCTGCATGTGGGTCGGGTGCGAGACGCCGTTGCCGGCCTTGGAGAACCAGATGCCGTAGCAGCGGCAGGCCGAGCGCAGGAACGCGTGGTCCTCGGCGTTCTTCTCGTCGGCCTGAAGGAGGTTGTGGTCGACGTACTGGACGCTCACCTCGGTCCGCGCCCGGTCGAGCCCCAGCGCCTCGAGTTCCTGCATGACCAGCGTGCCGGTGGCGTCCTGGGTCAGCGTCTGGTCGACGCGCAGGCCGATCTCCTCGCCGGCGACCGGGTCACCGTCCACGAGGTGCTCGTCGATCAGCTTGCGTGCCAGAGCGCGTGGGGCGGCCATACCGGTGGACTACCCGGCTCGTCCGGGCGGCAATCCTGCGCGGCGCTGCCGGTGGCACCCGGTGCGGACCGTCGCCCGCCAGGGTCGGCAGTCACAAGCCGGTCAGCCGGTCGTGGTCAACCAGGACCTCCCTGGATGACCATCGTAGGCGTCGGCCCGGGCGTGCCCGGGCCGACGCGGATCTCACGAAGTCGCGGTCGGTTTGCGGGACAACGCCATCGCCTGGTCCCGCCTCGGGAGCGGGCGCAGCCGATAGGTGTAGCTGTAGTCGCGATCGGCGAACAGCTTGTACGCGTCGTGCGTCTGCGCGCCCCAGCTGTCGTCGCCGCCGACGCCCATCTGCTTGTGGTTCACGCGAAGCACCACGTCCTCGCGCGGGGTGAGCTGGTAGTCGTGCAGCGCGCCGGCCGACAGGTCCTCCGGGGTGAAGTGCGACGCGTTGATCTCGAGCAGCGGCTCACCGCTCACCAGGAGCCCGGTCCCGCGCTTGGTGGTCAGCGCGACCCACCGCACGTCGGTCTTGTTGCCGTTCTCCTGCGGGCGGATGTAGCCGGTCCACTGCCCGGCCACGGTCGAGGAGTACCGGCCGACGTCGGAACCGGTGTTGCGGTCCCAGTGGTTCTCGGTGGGTCCGCGGCCGTAGTAGTCCAGGGTGTCGAACTCGCCCGGCACCACCAGGATCGTCCCGATCTCGGGGATGTAGGGCAGGGACGGCGAACCGGGGTGCAGGGTGTGGTCCACCTTGATCTCGGCGTTGCCGAAGACCGTGTACGTCGTCGTGTACGTGGAGGCGACCGAGGTCGGCAGGGTGCCGCTGACCGTCACGACCGCGGCCTTGCCGGCGAGGGTCCGCACGGTGACACCGGTGACGTGGCGCCCGGTGCCCGCGTGGCGCCAGGTCGCGTTGCGGCTCGGCTGTCCGTTGCCGACGTCGTTGTCGGTGGGAGCGCGCCAGTAGTTCGGGGCCGGCCCCGACGTCACGAGCGTGGTGCCGTGGGCTTCGTACGATGTGATGAGCCCGGTGTCCTTGGCGATGGACACGGTGAAGTCCTTGCCGGTGACCACGACGGCCTCGTCGGTGTCGTGCACGGCGACGGCGGGCACCTGGGCCAGCGGCACCGGCCGGACCGCGGGGCTGCCGAAGTCGACCGGCAGCTGCTGGCTCGCCACCTCGAAGCCGCGCTCGGCCCAGGGCATCGGTGTCCGGGTGGTGAACGCCAGGCGCAGGAAGTACTCGGTGCCCGGCGCCGGGCTGCCGGGCCGGCGGACGGGCAGGGTGATCGTCCGGCTCGACCGGGGTGGCACGGCCAGCTGCGCGGGGGTGAGCCGGCCGCGTTGCACCACTTCGCCGTCGGCCACGAGTTCCCAAGCGCCGTCGTACGCGCTGACGTCGGTGAAGAGGTTCTCGTTGGTGATCGTCACCCGGCCCGCGGTGATGTCCGCGCCCGCGCTGACGATGATCGGCTGGTAGACGTGCTTGACCTCGGCGGCCTTCCCCGCGAGCCGCCGGTCGGCGGTGATGATGCCGTTGGCGCAGAAGTTGCCGTCGTTGGGGTTGTCGCCCCAATCGCCGCCGTAGGCCAGGAAGGTCTTCGCCGCGGGCTGCTGCTCGGTGTAGCCCGCGGTGGCCGCGTCGAACCAGAACCGGACGGCGGGGTCGCGGGCGTCGCGGCTGTCCGCCGCCAGTTCCGCGGCGCTCAGCGCCCGCGCGTACACGCGGCCGATGCGGATGGTCCCGCCGAACACGCGCTCGGTGTTCTCGGCGTCGGTGCCGAGGGCGAGCTGGACGGCGGTGCTGTCGGGCACGTGGTCGGTGGTCGCCGAGGCGACGGCTTCGCCGTCCAGGTAGAGGGTCAGCGTGTTCGCCGCGTCGTCGAACACGCCCGCCACGTGGTGTTCCTTCCCCGTCCAGTCGGCGGGCAGCGGAGCGGTCGCGGCGATCCAGCTTCCCGCGTAGACGAAGAACTCGAGGGTGGCTTCGCTCAGCTTGAGGGAGTACTGGTGGTCGCCCTTGGCGATGATCGGCTGGTGCCCGCCGACCGCGGCGGGCGTGACCCGGGCTTCCAGGGTCAGCGAGCCGGTCAGGTCCAGACCTTCCGCCGGGGCGACGAGCGCACTGCCCGTCAGGCCGTGCGAGCGATCGAACTTCGCGGCGGGTGCCAGTTCCGCGGTGAGGGCGTCCGGGCCGGTTTCCGTGAGCAGCTTGCGCGGCGGGGTCGGCCAGTGCAGCCCCTGGTCCACGAAGTCCCAGATGAACCCGCCCTGAAGGACCGGGTGGGCGCGGATGACGTCCCAGTACTCCTTGAGGTTCCCGTTGGAGTTGCCCATCGCGTGGGCGTATTCGATCAGGATGTACGGCCGGGTGTCGGCGGTGTCGAGCGCGCGCTTCTCGATCGTGGCCGGTGTCGCGTACATCTCGGAGCGGACGTCGCTGACCTCGGGCCGGTCGTCGCCTTCGTACTGGACCACCCGCGTCGTGTCGTACGACCGGATCCAGTCCCGCATCGCGACGAAGTTGCTGCCCCCACCGGCCTCGTTGCCGAGCGACCAGATGACCACGCACGCGTGGTTCTTGTCGCGGTGCACCATCCGCTGCGCGCGGGAGACCACCGCGGCCGTCCAGTCCGGGTTCGAGCCGGGGTAGCGGTCGCGGACGCCGTGCGTCTCCAGGTTCGTCTCGTCCAGGACGTACAGGCCGTATTCGTCGGCCAGCTCGTACCAGCTGGGGTTGTTGGGGTAGTGGGAGGTTCGGGTGGCGTTGATGTTGAGCCGCTTCATCAGCTTCATGTCCTCGGCCAGGTCCGCGCGGGTGAGCGCGGCGCCGTGGTCGGGGTGCATCTCGTGGCGGTTCGTGCCGCGCAGCGTCACCGGCTGCCCGTTGATCCGCATCAGCCCGTCGGTGAGCGCGAACTCGCGGAAGCCGACGCGGGCCGACAGTGTCTCGATGGCCTTTCCTGCCGGATCGCGCAGGACGAGCACCGCGGTGTAGAGGTCGGGGTGCTCCGCGGACCAGAGCTTCGGCGCGCGCACGCCCTTCGCCGCGGTCACCGTGACGTCCTGCCCGGGTGCGGCCGAGCCGAGGTCGACGGTCTGGCTCAGCGGCCTCGGCCACACCGGCCGGCTCGCGGTGTCGTAGAGCTGGGTCTCGACGGTGTAGGTCCGGCCGTCCGCACCGCCGTAGTTGCGGACGTGCGCGGTGACCGCGAGGTCGGCGTTCGTGTAGCCGTCGCGCAGCCGCGTGTCGAGGCGGAAGTCGCGCAGGTGCACCGACGGCGTCGAGAACAGGTACACGGACCGGAAGATGCCGGCGAGCCGGATCATGTCCTGGTCTTCCATCCAGTCGCCGTCGGAGAAGCGGTAGACCTCGACGGCGACCTGGTTGGTTCCCGGGCGCAGGTGTTCGGTGATGTCGAATTCGCTGGGAGTGTAGGAGTCTTCGCGGTAGCCGATCAGCTGTCCGTTGACCCACACGTAGAACGCCGACTTGACGCCTTCGAAGTGCAGGAACGTCCGCCGCCCCGACCAGCCCGGTGGGACGCGGAAGGACCGCCGGTACTGGCCGACGGGGTTGAACCGCGTCGGCGCGAACGGGGGCTGGGCGTTTTCGTTCTGCCCGTTGGCGCCCCACCACGGGTAGGTGATGTTGACGTAGATCGGGAAGTCGTAGCCGTGCAGCTGCCAGTTGGCCGGGACCGGGATCGTCGGCCACCCGCGGTCGTCGACGTCTTCGCGGTGGAAGTCGGGGTCGCGAGCGTCCGGCCGGTCGGCGTGCTGGAACTTCCAGTCGCCGTCGAGGTCGAGGCGGTAGGGCGAGCGGGTGCGGTCGCAGGCCAGCGCCTCGCGGACGTCGGCGTGCGGCATCAGCGTGGCGTGCGGCGGCTCGGCGCCGACCTCGAAGATCCCGATGTTGTTGTTCCACTCGGGGAAGCCGTTGGCCGGCGCGGCCAAGCCGTTCTGCGCGGCCGCCGCCGGTGCGGCCAGTGCCGACAGGCCGGCCGGCAGGGCGAGTGCGCCGAAGACCGCGGCACCGCCCTCCAGAAACCTCCGGCGGCTGACCGCTCCCCGCTGCGCCGACCCGTCCGGCACGAACTGCGACATCGTGAACCACCCCGTTCCTCGACGGTTTACAGCGTCGCGGGTCGAGCAGGAGAGGTCAACACCAATGCCCAAAAACCAACGAAAGTCGTGTTGAGTCCTGTTTGAAAGCGGGGGATACGGATTTGCCGTCGTCGACGTCCTTGTCCACGGCGTCAAGGAGGCAGCTCACCTCATGACGCCGGCCACCCGGGTACGACGGGCACCGGGAGGGCCACCCGCGGATGGGGTAGCCCTCCCGGTGCCTGTTCAGTCCGGTCAGGCGGAGCAGGTCTTGTTGCGGTTGACGCAGTTGACGACCTGGTTCATGAGCCGCTGCGACATGACGTTGGCGAAGTCGTCGTGATCGGACAGCGGGTTGTGGTTCTCGTCCGGGAACGAGTCCACTTTGTACTGTTTCTTGACCTGGCTGTCGTGCGGGATGTCGTAGACGAGCGTGATCCGCAGTTGCGGCACCGCCTTGAAGCCCGCCGCGCACCGGCCGTTCGAGTCCGGGAACACGATGTGGGTGCGGTGGTTCGCGCTGTCGGTGTTCTTGCCGTCCCAGCAGCTGGGGAAGGTGTGGATCCGTTCGACGCTGCTGCCTTCGGGGCAGATCGGGTACTTGTCGGTCAGCCGGTTTTCGAAGCCGGTGCACGTCCACGCGGGCCGGGTGTTCTTCGTCCCGTTGACCGAGGGCTTCGCGTCGCCGGTGAGCGCCCGGAGGAACTTCGGCATCGCGGTGACCTGGCCGGCCGGGCTGCCGCGGAAGGTGATGCCGACCTTCGCCGGACGCTGGATCTCACCGTCGTTGTCAGGGAGTTCGTTGTTCTCGTCCGCTCCGGGCAGCGGCTTGACGGTCCCGCTGTCGTCCGTGCCGGTACCACCGTTGCCGACCTGCTGACCCAGGGTGCAGGGGGCGAGGGCGCCGAGGCCCTGTGGTTTGGCGGCGTTGCGGCCGATGGCGATGGCCATGCGGTCGATGGTGGCGGCGCGTTTGTCTTCGAGCGGGCCGAGGATGGCGTTCCGGACGAAGTCGGGGCCGCCCTGGCCTTGGCTGGTCGCGAGCCGGTTGTTCGCTTCCTGGAGCTGGGTGTTCAGCAGCTGGAGGTTGCGGTCGACCTCGGCCTTGGCCGAGGCCGGGACGGTGGGGAGCTTGCCGGCGACGTCCGGGCAGCTGATCTGCTGGGGTGCACCGGCCGGGGCGCCGCCGCCGTTGCTCGCGCTGTTCCCGCCCGTGCCGGCCTGTTCCTCGAGCGTGCAGGGGGCGAGGGCGCCGAGGCCCTGTGGTTTCGCGGCGCTGCGGCTGATGGCGATGGCCATGCGGTCGATGGTGGCGGCGCGTTTGTCTTCGAGCGGGCCGAGGATGGCGTTCCGGACGAAGTCCGGGCCGCCTTGGCCCTGGCTGGTGGCCAGGCGCTTGTTCGCCTCGTCGAGCTGGGTGTCGAGCAGCTCCAGGTTGCGGCCGACCTCGGCCATCGCCTGGTCGGGGACAGCGGGCAGTTTGCTCGCGATGTCCGGGCAGGTGATCAGCGGGGTTGCGGCGGCCTGGGCCGCTTGGTCGCGGTCGCCTTCGGGCGACTCGGCCGGTGGGTTCTTTTCCTCGTCTCCGGTGTCGATGCGCAACACCGGCCAGAAGTAGGCGGACTTGTCGCCGTTCTTGCACGTGGTGCCGGCGGCGTCGAGGCTCTTGTTGTTCGAGTCCGCGTTGGAGGAGAGGTTGCCGACGTAGTCGTGCAGGTGCTGCGCGCCGTTGCGGATGCCGGGCTGAGCGACGAAGTTGTCGGGATTGAAGTGCCCGTTCTCGTTGCGTCCGCAGTCCACGGTGAAGGTGCCGGTGGACGCGCCGCGGGAGTTCGCGGGTTCGGCGTTGTTCGGGGCCACCTTGAGGATGTCGATGTAGAGCGCCGGGTCGGCTTCGTCGGCGCTGGCCTTGCCGGGATCGCCGAACGTGGTCGAAACCGCCAGCGCGCCGGTGGCCAAAGCGAGCGCGATGGCGCCGGTGGCTATTTTGGTTCGGCGGGAAATGCGATGCTTTCCCGTGGTTTCGGGCATGACGTCACTCCGTTGTTCAAGGCATCGGAAGGGCCGGTGTCCACTGACCCGACTTCAGTGGATCGGGGCGGCGAGGCCGGTCGCGAACGGGGTCGATTCGGGACCGGCGCTCACCGGGGCGAAGCCCAGACCATTGTGGTCGGTGCGGTGGCGCGGATCGGCCGGCCATGGGTGGATCCGCTTCCGCCGTGGGCGAATCGAAAAACTTTCGATAGGCCTCCTTTCGAACGACCCCGTTCTTTGCTGATGAAACTGTGCCCGGTGGCGGATCTATTTTCATTCTTGGGGGCCGATCAACGATGGATGGGCACGGCGTAGATCGTGACCTGAGCGTGTCCCGATGTCCAGGGGGCGAGAGGGCGGCGAAATAGTTCGGAAATGTGTTGAACCACGGTGAACCGAGGTACGTGTAGCCGGGTGAAGCGTGGACTCTGACCGCGGGGTCAGTCCTCGGCGAAGTCGGTGGACAGCGCGCCGATCGCCCGCCGGGATGCTGTGCCGCTCCAGCCCGGGGCGCCCCGGGTCTCCGTCGAACCCGCTCCGGACGTCGTCGTCCCCTACCTGGCCGACTTCGGTCACGCCAACCAGTGGGACCCCGGCACGGAACGCCGTACCCGGGAGGATCCGGGGCCGATCCGGGTCGGTTCGTCGTGGCGAAACACCTCGAAGATCGCGGGGATCAGCACCGAGCTGACCTACACCTTGGAGCAGCTCGCCGGCGACCGCGTCGTGCTGGTGGGGCGCAACGACACCGCCACGTCGACCGAGACCATCGAGATCACCCCCAGCGGGTCCGGATCGAGCATCACCTACACCAACGAGCTGGAGTTCGAGGATGTCGCGAAGCTCGCGGCTCCGCTGGGCAAGGTGGTGTTCGAGAAGCTCGGCAACGACACCGAGCGGCAGCTGACCGAGGTACTCAACGGCCTGGAGCGCTAGGTGGTCCGGCGACGGCGGACGGTGGACACCGCGGACCGGCGCCGGGTGGCCGGTTTGCCGGCTGCACTTGCGGGGCCGGCTGTGATGGTCGGGGGCGCGGTGATCGAGGCGCTCGGTGTCGAGCACGTCCGGTCGCTGATCCCGGTCCAGCTTGGCGTAGCGAGCCTTAGTCCGGCTGAGTGACACGTTCGGGTGACGTCCACGTCGGTTCGGTGGCAAAGCCGGCGCGGGCGGGCACCCCTTTTCCTGCGGGTTCGCGCAGCGAAGGAGGTTCCCATGTCGTCCGAGGAGGAACGGCGGGCGCTCGAGCGGATCGAGGCCGACCTCGTCGCCACGGATCCCACGCTCGCCGACCGCTTCCGCCGGCCGTTCGCCACCTGGCGGTTGTTCTTCGTCCTGCTCGCGGTGACCGGGGTGTGCGCCCTGGCCGCCGGAATCCTGGCCGGCAGCGCGATCCTCACGATGGCCGGGATCGCGACGGTCGGCGTTCTCGTCGTGGAACACCTTGGGCGACGGGCCCGCACCACCCGCGGATGACCCTCAGTCCCGGGAATCCGGCAGGGGCCGCCGGGCGGACTCGCGCATGAAGAAGACGCACACGGTGCCGACCGCGCCGGCGATCATCAGGTAGCGGGCCGGCCAGTTCAGGTCGCCGGTGCCCGCCACCAGGGCGCTCATGACGGTCGCGGTGGTGCCGCCGAACAGCGACACCGAGATGGTGAACGCGATCGACAGGCCGCCGGCGCGCACGTGGGTGGGGAACAGCGCCGGCAGGGTCGAGGGCAGCACGGCCGAGAACAGCACCAGCATCAACCCCAGCACCAGCAGGCCGAAGAACGTGGCGGTGTTCCCGCCGGCGCGGATCAGCAGGATCGCGGGCAGCGAGAGCACGACGAGCCCGATGCAGCCGGTCAGCACGATCGGCTTGCGGCCGATCCGGTCCGACAGCCGGCCGATGAAGGTGATCACCAGCATCAGCACGACCAGGACGACGATCTGCAGGATCTCGGAGGCGGTCTTGCCGACGCCGGTCCGGTGCGCGGGCAGCGTCTCGGTCAGGTACGTCGGCAGGTAGCTGGTCAGCATGTAGTTCGCGATGTTCCAGGTCAGCACGAGCCCGGCGCACAGCAGCATCGCCGGCCAGTAGGTGGTGAACACCGACTTCAGCTAGGCTCCCATCGACGCGGTGCCGTGCTGCTTTTCGTCGCTTTGCAGTTCGGTGAAGGCGGGGGACTCGTCCAGCTTCTGCCGCCGGTAGAGCCCGACCGCGCCGAGCGGCAGGGCGACCAGGAACGGGATCCGCCACCCCCCGCTCACCAGGGCGTCGTCCGGCAGGGTCGCGCTGAGCATGGTGGCGATGGTGGCGCCGAACGCGTAGCCGATCAGCGTGCCGAACTCCAGCCGGCTGCCGAAGAACCCACGGCGGCGGTCGGGGGCGTACTCGGCGATGAACGTGGGTCTCGACCACGCCCGGCACCGCGCCCGCACGCTGTCGCTGGGCGACAAGCAGCGCCTCGGCCTCGCGAAGGCCCTCGTGCACCGGTGTTTCGACGAGGTGGCCGACCCGGGACCAGACGGCGTGCGCGCCGGGGCGGACGGGCGTGCTCAGCAGGGGCGCGTGGTGGTCGTCTTGCCCTCGCCGTTGAGGCCGAGCAGGGCGTGGATTTCGCCGGCCTCGATTCGCGTTCGAGCACGACGCCGATCAGGCTTCCCGGCACTCCGTCGCTCAGCTTCCCCCTAAGGAGCGCCTTGAGCGCTTCGCCGGGGCCGCGGAGTGTGTGCTGCCGCGGTCGTGGATCGTAAGGTGATCGTCAGGTCCGAAATCCCGACATTCTGAAATAATAAGGGGTTTCCCTGAAATTGTGGACCTCCTGTCGTCGGGTATTCGGCTGCTGACGGTGATCAGGTGTGTCGAATATGGATTCGCTCGTCACGTTCGAGTAACAGCATCAGCTGATTCCTTTGTGGTGCCGGAAATTCGCCCCTACGTTCGTGGCCACTCGGATCGTGAAGGGGTGCGAATGACGCACGAGGGATGGACTCGCCGCGACGTGCTGCGGCGGACGGCGCTCACCACGGCGGCCGTGCTGGGCGGTGGCGTGCTGATGTCGGCTTGTGAGAGCACGGGTGGTTCTGGCGGCCAGGATGCGTTGCAGGCGGCCAAGGACGCCAAGACGATCAGGATCGGCATCGCGAACGAGGCGCCCTACGGATTCGCCGACAGCTCGGGGAAGACGACCGGTGAGGCGCCGGAAGTGGCCCGTGCGGTGTTCAAGGCACTGGGCATCGACGGCGTCCAGGCCGGCGTGGTCCCGTTCGACCAGCTGATTCCCGCTCTCGCCGCGAAGCAGTTCGACGTGGTGGCCGCGGGCATGAACATCACCGGTAAGCGGTGCCAGGCCGCGGACTTCTCGGCGCCGGACTATTCGGCGCTCACGGCTTTGCTCGTGCCCAAGGGAAACCCGCAGGGTGTGCTGAAGCTCGAAGACGTGGCGGCGAAGAAGGTCAAGGTGGCGGTGCTCTCGGCCGCGGTCGAGAAGGGCTATCTGACCGGTGCCGGTGTGGCCGAGGACCAGATCCAGACCCTGGACACGCAGGACAACATGCTGCGCGCGGTCGCCGACGGCCGGGTGTACGCCGCCGCCCTCACCGACATCTCGCTCAAGTGGCTGGTCAAGCAGAACCCCACCGCCGCGGTCGAGGTGACGCCCGGGTTCGTGCCCTCGGACGGCGGGAAACCGGTGGTGTCGGCCGGTGGCTTCGTCTTCCGCAAGGAGGACGACACCCTGCGCACGGCGTTCGACGCCGAGCTGAAGAAGCTGCACGACAGTGGCGCGTGGGTGAAGATCGCGTCGCCGTTCGGGTTCGACGAGAGCAACCTGCCGAAGCCGGACGTGACCACCGAAAAGCTGTGCACCGCGTGATGCGAGATCGCCTTGCCTGACTCCTTCGGCACGATCCTGCCGTCGATCCTGCAGGGCCTGACGACGACGGTGTCCGCCGCGGCCGGCGGGATCGCCCTCACGATCGTGCTGGCCTTCGCCGCGGGATTGGCGGCGGTCTCCCGCACGCGGGTGCTCCGGGCGATCAGCCGGGTGTACGTCGAGGTCTTCCGGGGCACGTCCGAAGTGGTCCAGTTGTTCTGGCTCTACTTCGTGCTGCCCGCCCTGGTCGGCTTCAAGCTCGTGCCGCTGTTCGCCGGCATCCTCGTGCTGGGCCTGAACCACGGCGCCTACGGCGCGGAAATCGTCCGCGGCGCCGTGAACTCCGTCCCCCGGGCCCAGTACGAGGGCGCCGTCGCGCTGAACCTTTCGCCGGCCCAGCGGATGTGGCGGGTGTTGCTGCCCCAAGCGGTCGTCGAGATGCTGCCGCCGTTCACGAACCTGTTCATCCAGCTGCTGAAGAGCACCGCGCTGCTGTCGTTCATCTCGGCCGGCGACATCACCGAGCGCGGCGAGCTGCTCCGGCCGGTCTTCGGGCAGGACATCGTGTGGATCTACGGCACGGAGCTGGTGCTCTACCTGGTACTGGCGCTGCTGATCAAGTACGGCATGCGGGTACTCGAACACGCCGGAGCCCGCCGGCTCGGCCGCCGGATCGCGGGGGTGTGACGTGGATTGGGACTGGGACAGCGCGGCCGCGTCGGTGCCGCTGCTGCTGGACGGGCTGCTCGTCACCGTCGAACTCACCCTGCTCGGTTCGGTGCTCGCCTACGCGCTGGGCATCGTGTTCGCCCTGGTGCGCCGCGCCCGCGTCCCGGTGCTGAGCCCGGTCGTGGCCGGCGTGGTCGAGTTCATCCGGAGCACGCCGCTGCTCATCCAGGTCTTCACCCTGTACTACCTGGTCGAGCCGGCGATCGGGTTGAAACTCTCCGGGTTCGTGACCGGCGTCATCGCGCTCGGCGTGCACTACGCCTGCTACACCGCCGATGTCTACCGCGCGGGGATCGAAGCGGTCCCGGCGGGGCAGTGGGAGGCGGCGGTGGCGCTGAACCTGCCTCGGCGGCGGGTGTGGACGGGCGTGGTGCTGCCGCAGGCGATCCCGCGGGTCCTGCCCGCGCTGGGGAACTACACGATCTCGATGTTCAAGGAGGTGCCGCTGTTGCTCGCCATCGGCGTGCTCGACGTGCTCAACCGCGCCAAGGAGGTCGGGGCCGAAACCTTCCGCGTGATCGAGCCCTACACCCTCGCGGGTTTGTTGTTCCTCCTGGTGAGCCTGCCCGCATCGATCCTCGTCCGGAAGGTGGAGCGGCGTGTCGGACAGCTCTGAGATGATCCGGTTCGACGAGGTGGTCAAGCGGTTCGGTGACCACGTCGTGCTCGACGAGCTGAGCTTCCGCGTCGGGCGGGGCGAGTTCGTCTCGCTGATCGGGCCGAGCGGCTCGGGCAAGACCACGATCCTGCGGCTGCTGATGACCTTGGAGCGGGTCGACGGCGGCACGGTCCACGTCGGCGGGCAGTGCCTCAGCCACCGGGTGAAGAACGGGGGCCTCGTCCCGGCCGACGAGCGTCACTTCCGGTCGGCGCGCAAGCGCATCGGCATGGTCTTCCAGCACTTCAACCTGTTCCCGAACATGAACGTCCGGCAGAACATCGTCGAGGCGCCGATCCGGGTACTCGGACTGTCCGAAGAGGAGGCCGACGCCCGGGCGGCGCAGCTGCTGCAGCTGGTCGGGCTCGCCGACAAGATGAACGCCCACCCGGCGCGGCTCTCGGGCGGTCAGCAGCAGCGAGTGGCGATCGCCCGTGCGCTCGCGATGCGGCCGCAGGTGCTGTTGCTCGACGAGGTCACCTCGGCGCTGGACCCCGAGCTGGTCGCCGAGGTCCTGGCGGTGCTCAAGGAGATCGCCGCGAGCACCGACATCACGATCCTCTGTGTCACGCACGAGATGGAGTTCGCCCGGCACGTTTCCGACCGGGTGCTGATGTTCGACCACGGCCGGATCGTCGAGGACGCCCCGCCGGAAGAGCTGTTCACGGCACCTGCTCAGGAGCGCACGAGGACGTTCCTGAAGGCGGTGCTCGAACGCGGCTGAGGCGGATCGCAAGCTGATCGTCAGGTGCAGCGGCGCCCGTCCGCGAGAGGCTGAGGCCGCACGCGCGACGAAAGGAGCCGAGTACCGATGAGGACCCGGACCTTGCCCCGGACGAGCCACGGTGTGGCCGCGCCCAGCCTGGCGCTGGCCGTGGTGCACGCCTTGACCTTCCTGACCGGCCTGTGGCTGGCGCTTTCCCCGTCGCAGCTCGACCAAGAGCTCAGCGGCGCCGGTTTCAACGGCTACTGGAACGACGTGCTGGTCGGTACGGTCGTGCTGGTGTGCGGGGCCGCGCAGCTCGTGGCGCCGGCGACCGCGCCCGGGTGGCGTCCGGTGCTGCCGCTGGCCGGGGCGTGGCTGGTGGTGTCACCGGTCGCCCTCGGCTACAACCACGGGACCCCGGCGCCGGCCACCACCGCCGGCGATGTCGCGGCCGGCGTCGTCGTGCTGGTGCTCTGGGGGATCGGCATCGTCGTGCTGGCCCGGTCGTTGCGCGATCGGGGAGAGCGGTGACCACGACGGAGCCGGCGGTCATCGTCTCCGGGTACGACGGCAGTCGGGAGTCGCTGCGAGCCGTGTTCTGGGCAGCGGAGGAGGCCGATCGCCGGCAGGGTGCTCTCCTCGTCGCACGCGCCCTGGACTGGAGCCGGCTGGGCGGGAGTTATCCGGAGGTGACGCTCGCGCCGCTGAGCGGGGGAGCCGAACGGCTGCGCGAGGACGCTGAGGCGCAGACACGCGAGGCGGTGCGGGAGATCGGCCATGCGCACCCCGACCTCGAGGTGCGGACGGTCCTGCTCGACGACGTGCCCGGCTCGGCTTTGGCTCGCGTCGCCGCCCGGAGCGAAGCGGTGATGGTGGTGGTGGGCCCGCCGGGGACGGGCCCGCTGGGCAGGGCGGTTTTCGGGTCCACGACCGCCGGTCTCGCGAAGTCTTCCGGGCGGCCGCTCGTCGTCGTCCGAGGTGCCGAGCCGGCCGAAGGGACCGGGCGGTACCCCGTGGTCGTCGGTCTCGACCCGGCAGCCGACAATTCCGCCGCGCTGGCGTTCGCGCTGGACTTCGCCCGGCGGCACGCCGTTCCGGTGCACCTCGTCCACGCGCTGCCCGGCCGGTCCCACAAGCACGCCGGCCCGTCGGAGGCGATGGTGGCCGAGCTGGCGGAGTGGCTTTCCGCTTACCCCGAAGTGCCCTTCGAGCACGAGCTGGTCCGGGACTTCCCCGAGCGGGCGTTGCTGGACCGCGCGAGGCACGCCGCGCTGCTCGTGGTCGGCGACAGTCGCCGGAATCCGCTCAGGCGCGTGTTGTGCGGCTCGGTGAGCAGGTCCGTCCTGCACCACGCGCCGTGCCCGGTGAGCGTCGTCCGGGCCGGGGGGTAGCCGTGTTCGATTACGTAGAGGCGATCGTGATCGCCGCCCCGGTACCGGCGGTCCGGGAAACGCTGCGCAGCATCGAGGGCGAATGGCTCGGCGCCGGCGCCGAGGGCGGCGCGAACCGCCGGGCCGAGACCTCCTGCCTGCGGCCGGCGCCGGTCCTGAACCGCAGTTCGTTCGCGCGTTACCGCTGGTTGAGGCAGCCGGTGGACGTCGCCGAGAGCGTCACCTGGAGCGTGGAGCGCTACGGGTACGACAGCACGGTGGTCCGTGCCCACGTCTGGGCGGAGTTCCGTGCGGGGCTTCACGCGCGACTCATGGAGCTGGCCTTCGCCCGGCTGTTCGGCGGCGTCGCTCGCGATCGCGAGCACACCCGCTCGGCGCTGCGCTACCTGAAGCGGATGAGCGAGGGGCTGCTACGTGGATCGCGTTGACCCCCGTGGCGGAGGAGCCGCGGCTGCGGGAGGCCGCCGAACTGATGTGTCGCACGGCGGCCGTGCACCGCGTCCGGGCGGCCGGGCTGACGGTGCCCGCCGACCCGGGCGGCGAATTCCAGGTACGTCTCGAACGCGGGCCGGCGAAGGTCGCGGCCGAGCACGCGATGGCCTACCGGGAGCAACGAGGCACTGGCCGTCGCGGCCCGGGTGGGACGGCGAACTGCCGGTCGGCTCGGTGCTGTACTACGTCGGCCGACGCCGGCTGACCGACACGGAGATCGAGGCCGTCCTCCGTGCGCCGGGTCGCTGAAATCCGGCGGTCTCACTCGGCTTCGGCGGCGACGTTGCGGATGCCGCGTGGCCGGCCGGACCGGGCCCACAGCCAGTACAGCGCGGCGGCGATGAGCAGCGCCGCGGCGATCGAAACGACCGGGTCGCCGCGGGTGAGGTTCACCGCCAGGGTGAACGCCACCGCGACGGCCCCGGTGAGGTTGATCGCCAGGAACCCGAACCGGCGCTCCCGCCAGGAGAACCGCGCCATCGCGGCCAGGCCGGCGAAGAAGCTGACGAACACCGATGCGGCGTAGAAGAGCACCAGTTCCTGGTCGCGGCCACCGGCGGCCGCGGTGACCGACGCGGCTGCGGCCATGAAGACGACGACGCCCCAGTAGGGCGTGTGGTGGTTGTTCGTGCGGCCCAGCCACGACGGCAGGATGCCGGTGCTGGTGCCGTCGGCGTGGTGGTGCCGGGCCAGCGCCTTGAACAGGCCGGGCCCGGCCTGGAACGACGAGCTCGCCGCGGAGAGCAGCAGCAGCGCGGTGGTGAGCTGGAAGGCCGCGAAGACCGGGGTCGACGTCGCCGCCCGCGCCAGCTCGGCGATCTGCGTGGTGTTCTCGTGCGGGACCCCGATGCCGAGGCGGACGGCCTGCGCGGTCAGCCCGAGGGTGCTCGTGCCGACCACGCCGAGGGTCAGCCAGAGCGTCACCCGGCCGAAGCGGCGGCGACCCGGGTCGTCGAGCTGCCCGAGCTGGGCGATCGCCGAGGACGGCGCCTCGATCCCGGTGGCCAGTGCCATCGCCACCGGGAAGGCGAGCGCGACCGCGACGAGCGGGGAGTGACCGGGGTCGGGGGAGGGTGCGGCCGGCGCCGCGGCGGGCACGAAGAACGCCGACACCAGCACCGCGACGGTGAGCACGATGAACGCCACCGTCATCACGGCGAACACAGTGCGCCCCAAGTGCCCGAACCACGTGCCGCCCGCCACGCCGACGACCAGGAGCACCGCGATCAGGACCCGCCACGGGGCGAGGACCGGGAAGAACGCGATCACGGCGGAGGCACCGGCTGCCGAGCTGATCGCGATCGTCAGCACGAAGTCGACGATCAGCGCGCCGATCGGGACGAAAGCCGTCCCCTCACCGAATGCTTCCCCGGTCGCGGCGGCCGCGCCACCGCCCTGGGGGTAGCGGGCGACGAGCTGGTGGTAGTTGACGATGACGAGCACGACGATCGCGACGACGAGCGCCATCGTGGGAAGCAGGAGGGCGAGGTCGCCGCGCAACGCCCGCAACGCGGCTTCGATGGCGTAGGCGACCGAAGACACCGGGTCGGCCATCACCGCGAAGGCGAACGCGAAGAGCAAGACGGCGCGGCTGTGCGTGGCCGGCGTGCGCCGGCCCTTCAGCTGTGTCAACCGGGGTTCCTCCGTGTCAAGCCAGGCGGCTGGATCCTTGCGAAAACCCAGCGGTGTGGGCATGCCCACCCTGGGGGCCCGGCATGCGCCCCCGGTTTGCCCCGCGCGGATCTTTGCGGCATCTTTACGTGTGGAGTGCCGGGAAGTCTGGTCGGCCCTTCGCTCGGCGCGGGCGGAGGACGTGACTCGAGGACGGATTTTCGATGGCGCTCGTACTGGCGTTCGGTGTCGTCCTGCTCATCAGCGTCTCCCTCTCCGGTGTTGCCGCGCGGACGGTGCTCTCGACGGCGCTGCTGTTCCTGCTCGCCGGCGCCCTGATCGGCCAGGGCGGCTTCGGCCTGGTGACCATCGCTCCGCACGACCCGCTGGTCACGGCGCTCGCCGACATCGCGCTGTTCACGGTGCTGTTCACCGACGGGCAACGCGCGAACGTCCGTGCGTTGCGGGAGGGCTGGCGTCTGTCGGGCCGGGCATTGGGCCTGGGTATGCCGCTGACGATGATCGGGATCGCGGTCCCGGCGCACTTCCTGGTCGGGCTGGACTGGCCGACGGCCCTGCTGCTGGGCGCGATCCTCTCGCCGACCGACCCGGTGTTCGCGGCCGCGATCGTCGGCCGCGACGACGTGCCGCTGCGGCTGCGGCGGCTGCTCAACGTCGAGTCCGGGCTCAACGACGGCCTGGCGCTGCCGTTCGTGCTGATCTTTCTGGCCACCGCCGCGCACGCCGACTCCGACCTGGGGAAAGTCGGCATCGAGCTGGTGCTGGGCCTGGTACTGGGGATCGCGATCCCCGCGGTGGTCACGCTGGCGTGGCGGCTGAAGGTGCTGACCGCCGAGCCGCGGTTGCAGGCCCTCGGGCCGCTGGCCATCGCGGTGATGCTCTATGCGGCGTGCCACCTGACCCACGCGAACCCGTACCTGGCCGCCTTCGCGGCGGGGTCGACGCTGGCCACGATGGACAAGATGGCCGCCGAGCACTTCGAACCGCTCGGTGACCTGCTCTCGGAGATCACGAAGTTCGCGGCCTTGCTGGTGTTCGGCGCGCTGGTCACGCCCGAGCGGCTCGGCCACTTGAGTGTGGGCGGCTGGGTGCTCGCCGTGCTCGCGATCGTGCTGGTCCGGCCGGCTGCGATGGCGTTGTCGCTGCTGCGGACGAAGATGTCCGGCCGCGAACGCGCCGCGGCCGCGTGGTTCGGGCCCAAGGGGTTCGCCTCGGTCGTCTACGGCCTGCTCGCCCTGCAGTCGGGCATCCCCGACGCCGAGCTGGTGTTCGACCTGGTCACCGTGACGATCGCGTTGTCGATCGTGCTGCACTCCTCGACCGACGTCCCGGTGGCGAAAGCGCTGAGCTTCGAACCACCGGACAACTTGCCGACCGGCCGTCAAGGAACCGACAGGAGCACCACGTAGTGCCGCACGAAACCGGACTGCTCGCCGTAGGCTGGGCGGATGCACGCTGTGGAGATGGCCGAGGAGTACCCGGTCGTGGACCTGGACTCGGATGCGCTGGCGGCGGCGAAGCTGCTGGCCGAGCGACGGCTGCCGGGCATCGTGGTCACGGACGCCACCGGGTGCCCGCAGTCGATCCTGCCCGCGTCGGAGGTCGTGCAGTTCCTGGTGCCGCGGTACGTGCAGGACGACCCGTCGCTGGCCGGGGTGCTGGACGAGTCGATGGCCGACCGGGTCGCGGACAAGCTGAGTGGCAAGACGGTCCGGTCGCTGTTGCCGGAGAAAGCGTCGGAGCTGCCGCGGGTGCAGGGCGACGACACGATCGTGGAGGTCGCGGCGATCATGGCCCGCCTGCGGTGCCCGCTGGTCGCGGTGATGGAGGAGAAGCGGCTGCTCGGCGTGATCTCGGCGTCGCGGCTGCTGGAGCTGGCGCTGACGCACAGCTGAGGCCGGGGGCGGGGCGATGAGCACCGTCATCGCCGTGGTGGTGTTCGTCGTCGCGTACGTCTTCATCGCCACCGAGAAGATCCCGAAGATGGTCGCCGCGCTGGCCGGCGCCGGGGTGGTGCTGGCGCTCGGGGTGACCGGCGCGGAGGACGCCTTCTATTCCCACGACACGGGAATCGACTGGGACGTCGTCTTCCTGCTGCTCGGGATGATGATCATCGTCGGAGTGCTGCGTCGCACCGGCGTGTTCGAGTACATCGCCATCTGGGCGGCCAAGCGCGCCAAAGGCTCACCTCTGCGCGTGATGCTCCTGCTGTCCCTGATCACCGCGATCGCGTCGGCGTTCCTGGACAACGTCACGACGGTGCTGCTGATCGCGCCGGTCACGCTGCTGGTGTGCGACCGGCTCGACATCAAACCGACGCCGTTCCTGATCGCGGAGGTGCTGGCGTCGAACATCGGTGGCGCGGCAACGCTGATCGGTGACCCGCCGAACATCATCATCGGCAGCCGCGCGGGCCTGTCGTTCAACGACTTCCTGGTCAACATGGCGCCGATCGTCGCGATCGAACTGGTCGCGTTCACGCTCGCGCTGCGCTGGGTGTTCCGCGGGTCCTTCGCGGTGGATCCGGCGCGGGTCGCCGACGTGATGCGTCTCAACGAGCGCGAAGCGATCCGCGACCGCCGGCTGCTGATCAAGTGCGGTGCGGTGCTGCTCGGAGTGTTCGTCGGCTTCGTCGGGCACTCGGTGTTCCACATCGAGCCGTCCGTGGTGGCCCTGCTCGGTGCGGGGATCCTCGTCCTGATTTCGCGGGCCGAACCGAAGGACTACCTGGCCGGGGTCGAGTGGGAGACGCTGCTGTTCTTCGCCGGGCTGTTCATCATGATCGGCGCGCTGGTCAAGACCGGCGTGATCGGCAACCTGGCGAAGCTGGCCGCCGACGCCACCGGCGGCAACGCCTTGTTCGCGGTGATGCTGATCCTCGTGGTGTCCACGCTGCTGTCGGGAGTGATCGACAACATCCCGTACGTGGCCACCATGAGCCCGCTCGTCCTCGCGTTGACGCAGGACATCCCGGACCCGGCGCACTCGGAGGCGCTCTGGTGGTCGCTGGCCCTCGGCGCCGACTTCGGCGGCAACATGACCGCCATCGGCGCCAGCGCCAACGTCGTGATGCTCGGCATCGCGGCCCGCTCCGGCAGCCCGATCTCGTTCTGGGAGTTCACCCGCAAGGGCGCCCAGGTCACGCTGCTGACCGTGCTGATCGCCGCGCCCTACCTCTGGCTGCGCTACTTCGTGCTCGGCTGAGCGGGATCGCAAGGCAATCGTCAGGTTCGGCGGGCGGCGTGTGCGGGACAGTGGAGTCCGGCGCCGGCAGGCCGGAGTGGCCGTCGTGAGCGAGGAACGTGTCATGGGTTCGGGGGCGCGGACCCCGCGGTGCTGAAAGGCTTCAGCCTGGGCGGAAGCGGCGTCGTGACGCGGCGGGGGGGGGCCAACCGGGGGCGCGGCCCCCCGCCCCATGATAGGTGGTTGTGCACAACAACC
>NZ_JBFBAG010000021.1:0-171773 GCF_040682155.1 Amycolatopsis sp. NPDC051371 | reverse complement strand
CGGGGTGGAGGCCTCCGCGCGCGCCACGCAGTCGCTCAGCTCGTTCAACCTCGACCTGCGCGGCCTGACCGTCGACTCGGTTAGAACACTGTTTCTCACTCACGACCCCGCTGCGGCAGACTCAGGGGGTCACGGCCGGGGCCGGTTCTTCGACCCGGGATTCGCGGCCTGGATGGACCA
Source organism: Amycolatopsis sp. NPDC051371 (assembly GCF_040682155.1). Classification (NCBI taxonomy): domain Bacteria; kingdom Bacillati; phylum Actinomycetota; class Actinomycetes; order Pseudonocardiales; family Pseudonocardiaceae; genus Amycolatopsis; species Amycolatopsis sp. NPDC051371. The sequence goes on along the minus strand of NZ_JBFBAG010000021.1, from coordinate 171,593 downwards.
CCGAGACCGCCGCCGCGCCCAGGGCGCCGACGGCGGCGAACGCGTAGAAGCCCCACGGGTACGCGATTCCGGCCGTCAGGAGCGCGCCGCCGAGGAGCGGGCCCGAGATCGCGCCGATCCGGCCGATGCCGGCGGACCAGCCGAGGCCGGTCGCGCGGATCGCGTCCGGGTAGACCCGGCCGATGTAGGCGTACACCAGCACCTGCGCGCTGAACACGAAGCAGCCGGTCAGGAACACCGCCGCGTACAGCCCGACGGCGGGCAGCTTCACGCTCAGCAGCGCGAGGAACACCGCACCCGCGCAGAACCACACGATCGCCGACGGACGGATGCCGACGCGGTCGGCGACCCGGCCCGCGACGAGCAGGCCCACGATGCCGCCGACGTTCAGCGTCAGCAGCAGGCTCAGCGCCGCGCCGAGCGGGTAGCCGGCCTGGCGCATGATCTCCGGCAGCCAGGTGTTCAGGCCGTACACCAGCAGCAGGCCCATGAACGACGTCGCCCAGAACGCGATCGTCGCGCGCAGCAGGCCGCCGCGGAACAAGCCGGCCACCGCGTGCCCGGCCGACCGCTCGGTCTCCCGAACCGCTTGGAACGACTCGGACTCCGGCAGGAACTTCAGCATCAGCGGGATCAGGAAAACCGCGGGAATGGCTCCGGCTACGAACATCGCGCGCCAGCCCAGCGGCGCGATCAGCACGATGCCCAGCAGCGCCGTCAGCACCGCGCCGACGTGGTAGCCGGTCATCACCGTGGTCGTCGCGCTGCCGGACTTGCCGCGGCGCGCGTACTCCGTGACCAGCGTGATGGCCGTCGGCAGGCAGCCGCCGAGCCCGAGCCCGGCGACGAACCGCAGCAGGCCGAAGATGAACGTCGAAGGCGCGAAGGCGCACAACAGCGTGCACAGTGAGAAGAGCGTCACCGAAATGATCAGCGACTTCCGGCGGCCGATGACGTCGGTGATGGTGCCGATCGCCAGCCCGCCCAGCATCATCCCGGCCAGGCCGAAGGTCGAGACGAGCGACGCCGTGCCGGGGGTCAGGCCCCAGACGTGGTCACGCAGCAGCACGGGCAGCACGGAGCCGAGCACGACCAGGTCGAACCCGTCGAGCAGGACGGCGGTCCAGGCCAGGGGCACGACCCAGGAGCGGGCGCCAGGGGACATGGGAGAACCTCCGGATGTGCGTCGGTGCACGTGTTCCGCACAGGTGTGCGGATTGCGCACAAGTATGCATGGGCGCTATGTCGCAATCCAGGTCACTTCCATTGAGCGGAAGCCGAGCGCATGGCTCCCACCTGGGGAAAGATCGCGTCCGTGGAGATCCTGACGCTGATGGGCGTGCTCGCCGGTTCGCTCGCGCTGACCGCGTTCGCCCGCCGCTACAACCTGTCCGCGCCGCTGCTGGTGGTGGTCGTCGCGCTCGGGGTGGCGCTGATCCCCGGCGTGCCGCGGCTGGAGCTGGAACCGGAGCTGATCCTCACGGTCGTGCTGCCGCCGCTGCTCTACTCGACGTCGCTCGAGAGCTCGGTGACGCACTTCAAGACCAACCTGCGGCCGATCGTCGCGCTCGGCGTGGTGCTGGTCGCGGTGACCGCGGTGGCCGTCGCCCTCGTCGTGCACCTCCTGCTGCCGGACGTGCCGTTCGCGTCGGCGCTGGTCTTCGGCGCGGTGGTGGCGCCGCCGGACGCGGTGACGGCGGTGGCGATCGGGCGCAAGCTCGGGCTGCCGCGCCGGCTGATGGCCGTGCTGACCGGCGAAAGCCTGGTCAACGACGCCGCCGCGCTGACGCTGTACAAGGTCGCGCTCGCCGCGGTCGCGGGCACCGCCGGCTCGGCCGGGCACGGGTTCGCCGTGTTCGGCGTGGCGACGGTGCTGGGCATCGCGGTCGGCCTGGCGATCGGCGCGATCGTGGTGCTCATCCGGCGCCAGCTCGACGACCCGCTGATGGAATCGGCGTTCGGGATCATCGTGCCGTTCGGCGCGTACGTCACCGCCGAGCACCTGCACCCGTTCGGCGCGGAGTTCAGCGGGTCGGGCGTGCTGGCTGTCGTCGCGGCCGGCCTGTACCTGGGAAACCGCTCGCTCTACGCGTCACCCGCGACGCGCATGCAGGACAGATCGGTGTGGGCGTCGATCGACGTCCTGCTGGAGGCGCTGGTGTTCGCGCTGATGGGGCTGCAGCTGCCGTTCGTGCTCGACGGCGCCCAGCACGCGGCCCGCGACAACGGGACGCTCGCGCTGGTGGCGGTGGTCGTGCTGCTGGTGACGATGCTGGTGCGGATCCCGGCGGTGTTCGTCTTCGCCTACCTGCCCCGGACGTTGCGGCTGTTCGGCCACGGGCGGGCGGCCCCGCCGTGGCGATCGCTGGCGGTGCTGTCGTGGACCGGCATGCGCGGCGTCGTGACGTTGGCCGCCGCCGCCGGTGTCCCTGCCGGCACCCCGGGGCGAGAGGAGATCCAGCTGTTCGCGTTCGCGGTGGCGATCGGGACGGTGCTGATCCAGGGACTGACGCTGCCGCCGCTGATCCGGGTGCTGAAGGTGCAGGACCCGTCGGAGACGTCCCGCGACGAGGCCGAAGAGCTGGCCGCGCGAGAAGTCGCGAAGAGGGCGGCGCACGAACGGCTGCGCGAAATCAGCCACGACCGGCTCGCTTCGCTGGACCTGCCGCCCGAAAAGGTCGCACGGCTGAAGGAGCGGCTGGAACGGCTGGTGGAAACGCGCTACCGGTTCGCCGAGGCGACGATCAAGCTGTCGGGCGAGGACCGCTCCGGTACCCCGCAGGCCCAGTTCGCGAAGGCCCGGAAGGAGCTCTTGGTCATCCAGCGCAAGGCGATGATCGAGGAGAACCGCGCCGGCCGTCTCGACGACGACGTCCTGCAGAAGGTGTTGCGCGAACTGGACCTCGAGGAGATGTCGGTGATGGCGGCGCTCACGAACCGATTGAGCTGACGACCCCGGCGCGAGTCAGCGCCGGCGACCCAAAAGCCTTTTGAGGGAACGAAGACGGCGTCGTGGCTGGGTGGTCCCCGCCTGCAGGACGAGCTCGAGCACCGCCGCCTGCTGATCGACGTGGGCCCGGGCGTACCCGGGCGAGGCGGCGACGGCGCGCCGGAGATCGTCGGGATCGGCGCTGGCGGTGCGGAATCCGGCGACCCGAGTCACGTCGATCGGACCTCGGCTGTGCGTTTCCACACTGTGCGGTTTCACGAATGGTTCTCCTGCGGTGCGGCGGCGATGTCCCTGCTCTCGTTATCGCTCCGTTACCGCTCGCGTTACCGTTCTCGCGTCCCACGGTCGAGTGAGGAACTCCCAGGAGCTGAGAACCCGCGCACTCCTCGGGAAAATCGCCCACCCTGTGACGAAACCGATCATCGAGGAGCACTCCATGTCGCTGACCGACGTCATCGAAGGCACTCGCAAGGCCGTCGACGCCGACCCGCACAACGCCGCCGTCTCCTTCAGCGTCGGCCACACCCTCAAGCCCGGCACCAAGACCGAGGTGCACGTCACAGTCCGGGACCACAGCTTCACCGTCGACGAACCGCCCGCGCTCGGCGGGACCGACCAGGCCGCCAACCCCGTCGAGTTCGCGCTCGCCGCCCTCGGGTCCTGCCAGGTCATCACCTACCAGTTCTGGGCGGCGAAGCGCGGCATTCCGCTCGACTCGGTCAAGGTCACCGTCGACGGCGACCTCGACCTGCACGGCTTTTTCGGCTTCTCCTTCAACACCCGCCCCGGTTTCGGGGACGTGCGCGTGTCCGTCGAACTGGCGGGCCCGGCGAGCCGGGAGCGCTACGAAGACCTCAAGCGCGAGGTCGACGAGCACTGCCCGGTGCTCGACCTCTTCCGCAACGAGACGCCGGTCAGCACCAAGCTGACCTAGACGAACTGATGCCGGACGATCGTCTGCTCACGGCCCGGGCCCACGCCGATCGCCGAGATCCGGGCGCCCGACAGCTCTTCCAGGCGCTCGACGTACGCGCGCGCGTTCGCCGGGAGCTCCTCGAACGTGCGGCACGCCGAGATGTCCTCGAACCAGCCCGGGTGCTCTTCGTAGATCGGGATCGCGTGGTGCACGTCGGTCTGGGTCATCGGCATGTCCTGCGTGCGGAAGCCGTCGACCTCGTAACCCACGCACACCGGCACCTTTTCGAGGCCGGACAGCACGTCCAGCTTCGTGAGGAAGTAGTCGGTGATGCCGTTGACGCGCACCGCGTAGCGCGCGATCACCGCGTCGAACCAGCCGGTGCGCCGCGAACGGCCCGTCGTCACGCCGAACTCGCCGCCCTGCTTGCGCAGGTACTCGCCGGACTCGTCGTGCAGCTCGGTCGGGAACGGCCCCGAGCCGACGCGGGTGGTGTACGCCTTGAGGATGCCGAGGACCGTGGTGATCCGGCCCGGGCCGATGCCGGAGCCCGCGCTCGCGCCGCCGGACGTCGGGTTCGACGACGTGACGAACGGGTACGTGCCGTGGTCGACATCGAGCAGCGTGCCCTGGGAGCCCTCCAGCAGCACGGTTTCGCCGCGCTCGAGGGCCTGGTTGAGCTGCAGCCGCGTGTCGGCGATGCGGTGCGCGAACTTCTCGCCCGCCGCCAGCACCTCGTCGGCTACCTGGTCCGCGTCGAGGGCCTTGCGGTTGTAGACCTTCACCAGCACCTGGTTCTTGAACTCCAGCGCGGCTTCGACCTTCTGCCGGAAGATCTTCTCGTCGAGCAGGTCCTGCACGCGGACGCCGACACGGGCGATCTTGTCCTGGTAGCACGGGCCGATGCCACGGCCGGTGGTGCCGATCTTGCGGCTGCCGAGGTAGCGCTCGGTGACTTTGTCGATGGCCACGTGGTACGGCATGATCAAGTGCGCGTCGGCGGAGATCAGCAGCTTGGACGTGTCGACGTCCCGCGCTTCGAGTCCGGACAGCTCTTCCAGAAGCACACCCGGGTCGACCACCACGCCGTTGCCGATGACGTTCGTCACGCCGGGGGTGAGGATGCCGGACGGGATGAGGTGCAGGGCGAAGTTCTCGCCGTTCGGCAGGACGACCGTGTGACCGGCGTTGTTGCCACCCTGGTAGCGGACGACCCACTGGACGCGGTCACCCATCAGGTCGGTGGCCTTGCCCTTGCCTTCGTCCCCCCATTGGGCACCGATGAGCACGATGGCCGGCATGTGACACTCCAAGGTGGTCGACGACGTGAGGTTTAGTGTCCCGGACGGACACCGGTGGCGCTGAGGAAATGCCGGTGCATGACTGTAACGGAGGTCCTGCGGGTGCGCGGACTAGTGGTGGCCTGTGGCGAGGACGCGGCGGGCTTCGAAGAAGTCGATGACGTCGAATCGATCCGCGTGCCCAGCCGTCCCGGCAAGAAGGAAATCGACCCCTTGCTGGGCGAACACGATCACCTGGTCGTATCGGGCACCGATGCGGACCTCGCCGCGATCGTCGTGCGGCTGCTGCGCAAGGACGCGCTCTCCGGCGTGTCGGTCGGATTCGTGCCCTCGTCGCCGGACTCGGCCGTCGCCGCGCTCTGGGACCTGCCGAAGACGCCGTTGCAGGCGCTGGCGCTCGCCCTGCGCGGGGAGGTCGACCCGGTGCCGCTGGTCCGCGACGACGTCGGCGGCGTGCTCGTCGGGCGCGGGGTGCTGCGGCTCGTCCGCGGCGTGGCCTACGCCGACGAGCAGGTGGCGCTGCGCGGGCCGGCCTCGTCGATCGAGGTGACGCCGGACCCGGGCGGGCCGGGCCTGTCCGTCCGCGTCGTGAAGGGGACGATCTTCAAGCGGCCGACGACGTTCTCCTCGCGCGCGTTCCAGATCGGCTGCATCCCGACGCGGCCCGTCAGCGACGACGTCGTCCACGAGCGCGCGGTGAACAAGTGGACGTGGTACCGGCACACTCAAGATCTCCGGTTGGTTCGCAGTCCGGCCTGACCTGGGGTTTTCACCCTTGGGTGCACGCGTGGCAACGCAGCGTTCACCAACGGGCAGCAACATGTCACCTATACGTGTTGCACTCGCCACTCCCGTGTATCAGGGTTAGCTGTCCCCGCACCTGACACGGAGGCAGCAAAATGCCAACCAGGCGTGCTGTTCGTCATTCCTTGACCGTTCTCGCGGCCACCGCCGTGCTCTCCGGGACGCTGGTCAGCGTCGCGGGGGCCACCCCGCCGGGCATCCCGTCGACGACGACGGCGAAGTCCGAGCTCGCTTCCCTCACCGTCAAGGCCGACGGTTCGCAGACCGGCTACAGCCGGGACAAGTTCCCGCACTGGATCGACCAGGGCAACAGCTGCAACACGCGCGAAGTGGTGTTGAAGCGCGACGGCACGAACGTCGTCACCGGGTCGGACTGCGCGGCGACGTCCGGCAGCTGGAAGAGCCCGTACGACGGCGAAACCTGGACCGCCGCGTCCGATGTGGACATCGACCACGTCGTGCCGCTGGCCGACGCGTGGCGCACCGGCGCGGCCGGGTGGACGACCGCGCAGCGCCAGGCGTACGCGAACGACCTCACCGACCCGCAGCTGATCGCCGTGACGGACAACGTCAACCAGGAGAAGGGCGACAAGTCGCCCGACCAGTGGAAGCCGCCGCTCACGAGCTACTGGTGCACCTACGCGAAGATGTGGACCGCGGTGAAGTACAAGTTCAAGCTGACGATCAACACCGCCGAGAAGAGCGCCCTGACGGACATGCTCGGGCGCTGCTGACCTCCCGCCGATGGCCGGGGATCGGTGCCGGCGCACCGATCCCCGGCCGTTCGGTGCGGGACGTGAGCTGAGACAGGAAACCGGACAGAAACGACGGTGGGTGTTTCCCCAACCACCCACCGCGACTTATGGTCTGGACCATGCGGAGGATCGGCGTGGCCTTCGTGGCCTTGGTGCTGATGATTTCGGGTGCGGTGCCGGCTTCGGCCGCCGCCGGGCGCAGGGTTGTCGTCTACTACCAGACCATCTACAACGGCTCCGCCTACGTCTCGCCGCTGCCACTGCGCGACGCCGGGGCCACGGACGTCGTCGTCGGGGCCATCCACCTCGACACCAACAGCGTCGTGCACCTCAACGACGATCCGCCGAACGCCGCGAAGTTCACGCGGATGTGGCAGGACCTCGCGACCCTGCGCAGCCAGGGCGTCCACGTGCTCGCCTTCGTCGGCGGAGCCGCCGTGGGCAGCTTCCAGCGCCTCGAAACCCAGTTCGACACGTACTACCCGCTGCTGCGGAACCTCATCCGGACGTACTCGCTCTCCGGCATCGACCTCGACATCGAAGAGCACATGTCCAACGGCGCGCTCAACAAGCTGATCGACGCGCTCCGAGCCGACTTCGGCAGTTCGTTCCTCGTCACTCTCGCCCCGGTGGCGACCGAACTCAGTGGCGGCGGCGGGCTGTCCGGCCTCAACTACGACACGCTCTACCGCGACCGCGGCAGCCAGATCTCCTGGTTCAACACGCAGTTCTACTGCGGCTGGGGCTCGCTGAGCAGCACGTCCGGCTACGACAACATCATCCGGCGCGGGGTCGTGCCGGCGAGCAAGGTCGTCGCCGGGACCGTCACCAACCCCGCCAACTGCAGCGGATACGTCGCTATGTCGACACTCCAGTCGACCGTGCGCGGCCTCATCGGCAAGTACGCCGACTTCGGCGGCATCGACGGCTGGGAGTACTTCAACTCCCTGCCCGGCGGGACGTCGGCGCCGCAGCAGTGGGCGCAGCAAATCGCTCCGGTCGTGAAGGGCTGACGAGTACGCTCAGGGCGGTGCGGATCCTGTTCACGTGCCGCCCGGCGTACGGCCACCTGTTTCCCTTGCTGCCGTTGGCGAACGCGGCCGCGGCAGCCGGTCACGAGGTCGTCTTCGGCACCGGCGAAGCGTTCGTGCCGAAGGTGCGCGACCTCGGTTTTGAAGTCCACCGCGCCGGCATCGGCATCGGCGAGGCTGAAACCGAAGCCAAGAAGCGGCACGGTGAGAACGCCGGCTTCCTCGACGTCGGCATCACGATGTTCGCCGAGCTGCTGCCCCGATCGCTGCTCGAGGACCTGACGCCGCTGCTGCCCGAACTGCGTCCGGACCTGGTCGTCTACGAGATGAGCGACGTCGGCGCCGGGGTGGCGGCGCGGCGAGCGGGCATCCCCGCCGTCGCGGTCGTGATCGGGCGGTCGATGCCGCCGGAGCTCCTGGCGGTCGCCGCGGAACGGCTGCGGCCGCTCTGGGGCACGCTCCCGTCGGACGCGCTTTTCGGCGATGCCTGCGTCGACGTCTGGCCGGACAGCCTCCGCGACCCGGGCACCGCGGCCGTGCCGACGGTGTTCCGGATGCGCCCCACGCCGTACGACCCCGACGTCCCGCTGCCGCCGCTCCCGGAAGGCGGCTTCGTCTACCTGACGCTGGGCACGGTCGTCTTCGGCGCGACGGACGTCCTGCGCGGCGCGATCCGCGCGCTTTCCCGGCTGGACGTGGACGTGCTGGTGGCGCTCGGGCCCGGCGATCCCGCTCTTCTCGGCTCGCTGCCGGATCGCGTGCAGGCGGCGGGGTTCGTGCCGCAGGCCGAGGTTCTGAAGCACGCGGGCGTGGTGGTGCACCACGGCGGCACGGGCACGGTGCTCGCCTCGCTCGCGGCCGGGCTGCCGCAGCTGATCCTGCCGCAGGGCGCCGACCAGTTCGCGAACGCGGACACGCTGTCGACGCTGGGCGTGGCGAAGTCCCTGGTGGGCGACGCGATCCGGATCGACGCGATCGAGACGGCGGCGCGTGAGCTGCTCACCGACCCGAAACCACGCGAAATCGCCCGGGGCATCGCGGCCGAGATCGCGGAAATGCCGCCGCCCGAACAGGTACTGGCCGAAATCGTCAGCTGGGCGAGCTGATCAGCGCCAGGATCTCGCGCGCCACGGCGTCGTTCTGGCGGAAGCTCGCCGCGTTCGTCCGGGGCCGGGTGAACGCCGCCGCCGAGCGGGCGCTCGTGTGCGGGCCCACGGCGAAGCGGTGCGGGTGCGGGCGGCCGGTGCCGTCGAGCAGGCGGGAGTCCGAGACCCGCGTGTGGATCCGGCCCGACGGCAGCAACGCGCCCGTCACCGGGTCCGCCACCGTCTCCTCGGCCAGCTCGCCCGAGTCGCGCAGCTGCCGGAGCAGGCCGTCCGCGGCCCGCGTGACGCTCGGGCCCGGCAGGCGAGCCTCGACCAGCGTCCGCGCCGAAAGCGTCCCCGGGTAGCTGGCGCTGGTCGCGACGAACGCCGCGCCATTCGCCGTCACCTGCATGTCCGCGCCGGCGAAGGAAACCACGCCGGCTTGGTGCAGGGCGAGCAGCTCCTCCAGCCGGCGCGGCGGCGGCCCGCTGGCGTAGTACGAGAAGAACCCGTGGAACCAACCGTCCATATCGGACACTTGGGATGACGCGTCCAGCCGTCCTTTTTGGACGAGTACCGGCAGCTGGCTGTACACCGAGAGCAGCGCCGTGAACGCACCCAGGTCGGCGCTGAACTCCGGGTCCGCCCGGCGCGCGAGGTCGGCTTCGACGTACTCCCGCAGCTCCTTGCCGAACTCCTCCGCCGAACCGAACTCGCGGCCCGCCATCGGCCGGTCGAGCCGGTCGAGGTCGAGGCGGTCGGCCTCGGCGGGTACCGCCCGCGTGACGAGGTCCCGCATCTCGGGCGAATCCCAGGGCAAGTCGGCGAAGGCGTCGGCGAACACGACGAAGTCCATCGTCACCCGGTCCGGGTGGCCGGTGAACAGCTCGTTGTAGTAGCCCCAGGCCAGCTCCTTCGCGATCAGCGGCCAGACGTCCACGCGGAAGTCGAGCGCCTCCCCGGGGAGCCCGTCCATGGCGTAGGCGTCGAAGAACCTGGGCAGCCGCAACGGTTTCCCGCGCGGCCGGTAGCCGATCTTCGCGTGGTAGGGCACTCCGCGCCGCGAGCCGACGTGCAGCACCGGCTCGGCGCCGCTCGGGTGGTAGCGCAGGCCGCCGCACGGGAGCTCCTCGAACCGGCCGCCGCGGCCCTCGGTCAGCAGCAACATCAGGTCGACGAACGCCAGTCCGAACCCGCGCACCAGCACGGTTTCGCCCGGCGCGATGCCGGAGTAGTCGACGTCGGCGGTGTAGCCGGCCGGGTAGTAGGCGAGCCCGTGCCGCGCGGCGAACGTCACGAGCTCGCGCTCCCGTTCGTCCGGTTCGGCGTCGAGGTGCCCGACGGTGAACACGACGGCGTCCGCGCGCACGGTCGTACCGTCGGACAGGCTGACGGTACGACCGTCGACCCCGACCGCCCGCGCGGCGTGCTCGACGACGTCGATGCCCTCGGGCAGGTCGTCGAGGATCTTGCGGTAGACCCAGGTCAGGTAGGCGCTCTGCAGCCGCCGGGTCGGGAAGTCGAAGCTGTCGAGCGCGGTCAGCTCGGCGACGACGCCGGGCGGCACTTCGGCGTCGAGCGCGCCGTCACGCACCTTCCGCGCCCACTCCAGCAGCGTCGGCCCCGGCCGCACCGGGCCCGCCATCTTCACCGAGTCGTCGGTGAACATGGTGACGTCCTCGGGCATGGAGTTCATCCGCAGCAGCGGCGACTGGTCGTAGCGCCACACCCGGCCGGGCCCCGGCGGGAACGGGTCGATCAGGTGCACCTCGAGCCGGCGGTCGCGCGGGAGCCCGGAGTTCGCGCCGAGCCGCTCGAGGACGCCGACCCCCCGGGGTCCGGCGCCCACGACAGCGAGGGTGAACGGCGCGCGCTCGGCCATGAGCCCGAAGCTACGCCGGGGGCCCTGACCAGGGCGTCCTTCCCATACTCCGGAATTCCGGGAATAAAACCAAACACTCCGGCCGGCGGCGCCGAATCCCCGGGGCAGGTTGGCGAGAGGAGCGGATTTGTCCGTAGTCCACCCAGGCGCCCGGGCCTCGGCAGCACCCCCCGTCTTCCGGGGGGCCGGGTGGCGAAGCCCCCGGTCCGGGGCGGAGCCCCGGATGTCACGGCCGCGACCGCGAAGACTTGGCCGCTGAGATAGGTCCGCCGCACCGCGTCCACACCGCGCAGGACGTGGTCGGCACCCTGCTCAGGGGCAACTGGGCGATCTTCGCGCACGAGTGGGCCGATCCGGACGGGATCGACCCGAAGCACTGGCGCGACGTCGTGGAGGCCGCGTCGGAGGCGGCCGGGGTCGACGTCGAGTTCGTGGTCGTCCCGCGCCGGTCCCTGACCGTCGTGTTCAACCGGGCGGCCCCGCCCACCTTCGAGCAGGTCCGAGCGTCGATCGAGGTGATCGAGAAGCACCGGCTCTAGTTCCACGCTGCGGAAGTTCCGCTTCCACCAGGTAGCCACCTGGCCAACGCGAGGTGGCTACTTTTGCCTCTGGCCCTCCGGCCATCGGGTACGGAATGATCCATTGGTGACTCCTGGGCGACCGGCCAGACACTGCGGGCTATCGTCTGACCCGTCCAGGAAAGCTCCGTGACACCTTGGATACCGGCGAAAGAACCTAGAGATTTACCAACAGTCACGGGACACTGGCTGAGGTAACTCACGTACCGTGACTGCCTCATGACCGTTCGCCCCTTTCGTCACCAGCGGTCATGCGAAGGGCACGGTCTGCACGAGAGGTCGGGAGAAAGCGCATGGCAGCTCCGCGGGATCGCGTCACGTTCCGCGAGGTGTTCGGGATCGCCGAGTTCCGCGCGCTGTGGTTCGGGGAGCTGCTGTCGATCGCCGGTGACCAGCTGGCCCGGGTCGCGCTGTCCATCCTGGTGTTCACCGGGACCAACTCCGCCACGCTGACCGGCCTCACGTACGCGCTGACCTACGCCCCGTCGCTGCTCGGCGGCGTCTTCCTGACCGGCTTCGCCGACCGCTTCCCCCGCCGCACCGTGATGGTGCTCGTCGATGTGCTGCGCGCCGCCCTGATCCTGCTCGTCGCCATCCCCGGCGTGCCGTTCTGGCTGATGTGCGTGCTGGTCGGCGGGGTTTCGCTGGTCAATCCGCCCTTCAAGGCGTCACAGCTCGCGCTGCTGCCGCAGGTGCTCGAAGGCGACCGGTTCGTCGTGGGGATGGGCATCCGGAGCATGACCGTGCAGAGCGCGCAGCTGCTCGGGTTCGCCGGCGGCGGCGCGCTGCTGATCGCCCTCGACCCGCACGTGGCCCTGGCCATCGACGCCGCCACCTTCGTGCTCTCGGCCCTGTTCATCCGCCTCGGCGTCCAAGCCCGGCCGGCCGCGGCGAGCGGCGAGGAGCGCAAGTCCTTCTTCGCGACGCTCGGCGGCGGCAGCCGGACGGCGTTCGCGAGCTCGCCGCTGCGCACCCTGGTGCTGTTCACCTGGCTGATGGGGCTCCTGCCGGTCTACGAAGGCATCGCCGCGCCGTACGTGTCGGCGGCCGGCGGCGGCCCCGAAGCGATCGGCCTGCTGCTCGCGGCCGACCCCATCGGCAGCGTCATCGCGACGTTCGTCTACACGCGCTGGGTGCCCGCCCGGGTGCGGCCGAAGCTGATCGGCCCGCTGTCGGGGTTCTGCGCCGTCCCGCTCGTGCTCTGCTTCCTCAACCCCGGGCCGATCGCGTCGATCGTGCTCTTCATCGTGTCCGGCGGCCTCGGCACCGTGTGCCTGCTGCAGGCGACCGCGTCACTGACGCTGGCCGTGCCCGACGCGCAGCGCGCGCAGGTGATGGGCCTGTCCAACACCGGGCTGACCACGATGATGGGCATCAGCCCGCTGATCGGGGGCGTGCTCGCGGATCAGCTGAGCCCGCACGGCACCGTCGGCATCTTCGGCGTCGTCGGGATCGTGCTCACCTTGCCGCTGGCCGCGCTGTGGGCGCGGGCGGGCGAGCCCGGGAGATGGGTCGACAAAGAAGCCACACGCGCCGAACATGCCTGACATGCCCCGCGCGTGGGCTTGACCTGCGCGACCTTGCGGTGCGCTGTGCGGTCACTGCTCTTTGCCGCGCATCGCTGGCCACCTCTCGTTCCGGTGTCAAAGAAAAAGTACACACCGAAAGCCCTTGTGGACAGCAGGCAAACGGTCTGAAACTGTCTGTGAGTACTTTGTCACCGAGCATCCGCGCAAGGGTCTGGGGGAAAAATGGTCACATCGGGGGAACAGGACGGCCAAGACTTGATTTCTCGCGTACGGGGCTGGCCACTGTGGACTCGCCCTCGCGACTGGATCATCGCGACGCTGACCGCGATCACGGTCATGCTGACCTGGACGGCCGTTTCTGTGTTGACCGTACCGGTGACACTGGCCCAAGTGGGGACGTTTGCGCTGCTCACAGCTCTGGCAGTGGCCCAGACGGAGGTCAGCAGGCGACTGGAGCGCCAGCGTCGGATCCTCAGCAACGGGCCCTACATTTCGATGACTTCGGTGTGGCTGCTGCCCGCCGGCCTGCTCCTTCCGGCGCAGCTCGTCGCCGCGCTCGGGTTCGTGCTCTACGTGTACCTGGCGTTCCGTAGTTGGTCCGGCACCCGTCCGGGTGAATTTCACCGCGTGGCCGCGAACGCCACCACGATGATTTTGTCGGCCTTCGCCGGAGGTGTCGTGGGTCACATGGCGCTCGGCAGCGGCGTCGCGACCGTGACACTGGCCGGTTTGGCCTTCTTCACGGTCAACACCGCGCTCACCGGCCTCGGCCTGTACCTGGCCGACCCGAAGAAGGCGACGCCGGTGTCCTGCCTGGGCACCATGGACGACAACCTGCTGGAACTGTCCACCCTCTGCGTCGGCGCGCTGCTGGTGATGGTGCTCAACGAGGAGCCTTTGCTGTCCGTGCTGGTCATCCTGCCGCTGTACGTGCTGCAGCGGTCCGTGCTGATCAAGCGGCTCGAGGAGCTCGCCACCACCGACCAGAAGACGCAGCTGCTCAACGCCACGACGTGGCAGGACGGCGCACAGCGGGAGATCTCGCGCGCCGAGCGGGACAACGGCAGCTTCGGCGCCATGATGATCGACCTCGACCACTTCAAGCGGATCAACGACACCTACGGGCACCTCGCGGGGGACGACGTGCTCAAGGCGGTGGCCGCCGTGGTCAGGCAGGAGACCCGGGCGCACGACCTGGTCGGCCGGTTCGGCGGTGAGGAGTTCGTCGCGCTGCTGCCCTCGACGTCCAAAGCGGACGCGATCGTCACGGCGGAACGGATCCGGCAACGGGTCAGCGAGCTGATCATCAGCACGAAGTCCAACGACGGCGCCGCCGTCGCCATCGAACGGCAGACGGCGTCCATCGGCGTCGCCGCCTACCCGCTCGACGGGACGTCGATCGAGGAAGTGATGGCGTCCGCCGACGCGGCCGTGTACGCGGCCAAGGACGGTGGGCGGAACCGGGTGGTGGGGTCCGCCGAAGTGGCGCTGGCCGCGGCTTAGCCGCCCTATCGCAGCCGGTCGATGACGTCGCTCGCCTTCGTCTGGAGGCGGGCGACGCCGCCGACCGTGAATTCGGTCAGCAGGTCGATCAGGGCTTCCTGGTCCGGCGGCTCGCCGTCCCAGGTCGCCTGCACCAGTGACTCCGTCATCGCGAAGAAGAGCGTGACGAGCGCGCGATCGGCGCGGCCGGAGTCGATGCCGTGCGCGGCCCACCGCTTGCGGCTCGCGTCGGCGTAGACGACGGCGAGCCTCTCCCTCAACCGGGTGAGAGCGGGGTCGCCCGCGCGCTCCGCCGCGCGGAGCACGCCGTAGCCCTCGGGATGATCGGCGACGAAGGTGACCATGTTGGCGTAGTTGGCGCGCGCCCACGCCCGCAGACCGGGCTGCGGGTCGGTCACCGACGGGCCCGCGATGGCGGCGAACGCGCGCTCCTCGGTTTCCGCCACGACCTCGGCGAACAGCGTCCCGCGGTCGCCGAACTGCTCGTAGACGGCTTGGCGTGAGACGCCGGCTTCGCGCGCGATCTGCTCGATCGTCGCGCCCTGCATCCCGTGCTGCGCGACGACGCGCGCCGTCGCGCTCAGCACGCGTACGCGCTGCTCCCCGACCGGGAGCTTGCGCGGCCGCCCGCGCGGAGCCGGGCTTGACATGGTGGTCCACCTCACGTGATTCTTTTTCCGACACCTCTGTCCAAAAAGGTGTTCCCCGCGCACTAGTCCTGCTCAACGAGGAGCAAGCATGCGTATCTTCTCTCGCCGCGCCCTCTCCGCGGCGGTCGCCACGGCTTCCGTTCTGGCCCTGGTGGCACTGGGCCCGCCGCAAGCCTCCGCCGCGTCGTTCTACGACCCCCCTTCGCCCCTGCCGGCCGGCAGCGACGGGGACGTCATCCGGCACGAGGCGTCGACGTTCTACATCGACCCCGTCAAGCTGATCAAGGCCGACGCCGGGGTCCAGCGGATCATGTACCGCAGCACCGACACGCACGGTTCGCCGATCGCGGTCACCGGCACGGTGCTGACCCCGCGGACCGCCTGGCACGGGTCGGGCGCGCGCCCGATCGTCTCCTACGCCGTCGGCACGCAGGGCGAGGGCGACGACTGCGCGCCGTCGAAAGCGCTTGCCGCCGGCTTCGAGTACGAAGGGCCGTTCATCGCCGGGCTGCTGGCGCGGGGCTACGGCATCGTCGTGACCGACTACGAGGGACTCGGCACGCCGGGCGACCACACCTACGTCAACCGCGCGTCGGAAGGGCACGCCGTGCTCGACGCGATCCGCGCGGCGCAGCGGCTGCCGGAGGCCGGGCTCCCGGACGACGGCCCGGTCGCGATCGCGGGTTACTCCCAAGGCGGCGGCGCGTCGGCCGCGGCGGCGGAGCTGCAGCCGGGCTACGCGCCCGAGCTGAAGCTGAAGGGCGCGTACGCGGGCGCGGTGCCGGCGGACCTGGCTTCGGTGGCCAAGAACCTGGACGGCCACTACGCGGTCGGCTTCCTCGGCTTCGCGCTGGTCAGCATGAACTACGCGTACCCGGAGCTGAACATCCCGGCGCTGCTCAACGCGCGCGGCAAGCAGTTGTTCGAGCAGGTCCGGACCGAGTGCACGGTGGAGGCGATCGCCGCGCACGCGTTCACGCAGTCGTCGACGCTGACGAACGACGGCCGCTCGCTCGTCGCGTACCTCGGTGAAGAGCCGTACCGGTCGCGGGTGGCCGAGCAGAAGATCGGGGCGCTGAAGCCGACGGCGCCGGTGCTGATCGTCCACAGCGCACTCGACGACATCGTGCCCTACGCGCAGGACCGCGACCTGGGCCGGACGTGGTGCGGCAAGGGCGTCAAGGTGCAGTTCAGCACGACGCTGGTGCCCACCCACGTGCTCGCCGCGGTGCGCGCGTACCCGGAGGCGTTCGCGTGGCTGGAGGCCCGCTTCGCCGGCCTCCCGGCGTTCTCCAACTGCGGCCTGTTCTGACCCTGCCGAAAGCCGTGAAGGCCACCTTGAGGAACTTGAACTTCCTCAAGGTGGCCTTCACGAGCTTGGGTCACTTCAGGCCGGTGGCCTCGGACGCGGCGGGGTCGGAGTCGGCGAGGAACGTCCGGCAGCGGTCGTACTCCTCGGTCTCGCCGATCTTCCCGGCGGCCTTGCCCAGCACGGCGAGGGCGCGCAGGAACCCCTGGTTCGGGCGGTGCGCCCACGGCACCGGGCCGAAGCCCTTCCAGCCGGCGCGGCGCAGCTGGTCGAGACCCCGGTGGTAGCCGGTGCGGGCGTACGCGTACGCGGCGACGGTCTCACCCGCGTCGAAGGCCTTCTCGGCCAGCGAAGCCCACGCCTCGCTGTAGTCGGGGTGTTCGGCCGCGACGGCGGACGGGTCGGTCCCGGCGTCGAGCGCGGCCTGGGCGGCGGTGTGCTCGGGCAGCAGGGTCGGCTCGGGGCCGAGCAGGTTGTGCGTCATGCCGCCCATTGTGCCCACGCCCGCGGATCAGAAGAACAGGCCCGCGAGAACCCCGCCGCCGGCCAGGACCAGAGCGCCGACCAGGACGGCGGCCACAACTCGTTTCGGCATCATGGCGGCACACCTTGCCAACCCCTGCCGGGCGAAAGCAAGTCGTCCACCCCTAAGGGTGAATCCCGATTTTCGCGTCTTTCGCCACGGTCCTGACCCGCTCGTGACCATGACCGGCCATGATGTCCGGCATGGCCAAGGCAGTCGACGTCCCGGTGGACGTGATCCCGCGCAGTCCGATCGGCAAGACGCGGCTGTTCTTCACGCGGCACTGGCACCGCGGCACCCCCGGGCAGCCGACGCCGGACTGGGTGCTCCGGTTCTGCTACGGCATGTGGCTGGTGGCGTTCGCGTTCAAGCTGCTGGGCTCGTCGTGGGACATGTCGTGGCACTTCATGTGGCTGCGCGACGACCTGGCGCCGCCGCACCTGATCAACACCGTCGGCACGGTGATCATCGTCGTGCTGGTGGCGATCCACAGCTACACGGGCCTGGGCGCTGATCGCCGCTCTCTGCGCTTGATGCAGATCGGCCTGCTGGTGTTCCTGGTGGCGGCGCCGCTCGACGTCATCAACCACCGCGTCAACGGCCTCGACCTGACCGCGTGGAGCCCGTCGCACATGATGCTCTACCTGGGCACGGGCATCATGCAGGCGGGCGTGCTGCTGGGCTGGCTCCGGCTTTCCCCGCCGGGACGGTTCCGGACGGGCGTGCTGCTCGGGCTGTGGGCGTTCTTCCTGGAGAACACGTTCTTCCCGAACGGCCAGCAGGAGTACGGCATCCTGGGGTTGCGCGCCTGGGAGCGCGGCACGCCGGAGGCTGAGCCGTCGCTGCTGGACTTCGCGGCCAACCAGATCGGGCACCCGGTCGACCGGACCGCGGTGATGCACTTCACGATGCCGATCCCGGAGTGGGTGTACCCGCTGTGGGGCATCGGCGTGATGGCGCTGATCCTGGTCCTGGCCCGTCGAACGCTGGGTTTCCGCTGGTCGGCTTCTCTTGTCGCGCTGGTGTACGTGGCCTATCGATCGGTGATGTGGCCGCTGCTGCTCGGCATGGGCTTCCCGGTGTCGACGGTGCCGTTCTACCTGCTTTTCGTGGGTCTCGCGGTGGACTTGGCGTTCGCGATCGGCCGGGGGCATGGCTTGTTGACGGCGGGCGCGGGGGCGTTGCTGGTGACGGCGTTCGGGTTCGGCGCGCTGTGGGTGCAGTCGCAGTTCCGGCCGTGGGTGCTGGGCGACGCGCACACGGAGTCGGCCCCGCCGGTGGCTTACTGGACGGCTTTGGTGGTGCTGGCGGGGGTGTTCGCGCTCTGGGCGGCCGCCGGGCCTGTCGCACGCCGCCGGAGCATGACACCGGCAACCTGACCTCGAATGCGCTGAAGGCCACCATCAGGGCACTGGATGCCCTGATGGTGGCCTTCAGAGGTTTTGCGGTGCTTACTTGACCTTCGTGCCCGCCGAGCCCAGCGCCTGGCAAGCCTCGACGATCCGCGCCGCCATGCCGGTCTCCGCGGCCTTCAGGTACGAGCGCGGGTCGTAGACCTTCTTGTTGCCGACCTCGCCGTCGATCTTCAGGACGCCGTCGTAGTTCTTGAAGAAGTGGTCGACGATCGGGCGGGTGAACGCGTACTGCGTGTCCGTGTCGACGTTCATCTTGACCACGCCGTACGACACCGCCTCGCGGATCTCCTCCGGGAGCGAGCCCGAGCCGCCGTGGAAGACCAGCTCGAACGGCTTCGAGCCGGCCGCGAGGCCGAGCTTCTTCGAGGCCGCTTCCTGACCGCCCTTGAGCACGTCCGGGCGCAGCTTCACGTTGCCCGGCTTGTACACGCCGTGCACGTTGCCGAAGGTCGCGGCCAGCAGGTAGCGGCCGTTCTCGCCGGAGCCGAGCGCGTCGATCGTCTTCAGGAAGTCGCCCTCGGCGGTGTACAGCTTCTCGTTGATCTCGGCCTCGACGCCGTCCTCTTCGCCGCCGACGACGCCGATCTCGACCTCGAGGATGATCTTCGCGGCCGCCGCCTTGGCGAGCAGCTCCTGCGCGATGTCCAGGTTCTCGTCGAGGTCGATCGCCGAGCCGTCCCACATGTGGGACTGGAACAGCGGGTTCTGGCCGTTCTTGACGCGCTCGGCCGAGATCTCGATCAGCGGGCGGACGAAACCGTCCAGCTTGTCCTTCGGGCAGTGGTCGGTGTGCAGCGCGACGTTGACGTCGTACTTCGCGGCCACGACCTGGGCGAACTCCGCGAGCGCGGCCGCGCCGGTCACCATGTCCTTGACCTTCTGGCCCGACGCGAACTCCGCGCCGCCGGTGGAGAACTGGATGATCCCGTCGCTCTCCGCCTCGGCGAACCCGCGGATGGCGGCGTTCACGGTCTCGGACGAGGTCACGTTGATGGCCGGGTAGGCGAACTCGTTCGCCTTGGCCCGGTCGAGCATCTCCGCGTAGACCTCGGGGGTCGCGATGGGCATCGGTGTTCCTCCTTGGCAGGGATGGGTCCCGACCGCATCGTACGAGGTGGACCGCCGCCGCACACCGGTCCCCGCGCAGAAACTTTTCCGCACGTCGAATCGGTTCAGAAGGAGTGCGTCCGGCCGCCGGCGAACCGGCGGCCGGACGAGGATCACAACAGCTCGGAAGCCAGCGCCCGGTAGCCCGGCCACGGGTCTTCGTTCAGCACCTGGACGACCACCTGGTCAGCCCCCGCCTCGAGGTGGGCCGACAAGCCACGGGCGATCGTCGACGCGTCGCCGTGCAACGCCAGCGCGTCGACCAGCCGGTCGCTGCCCTCACCTTCCAGATCGGCGTCCGTGAAGCCGAGTTTCCGCAGGTTGGCGACGTAGTTCGACAGCCCGAGGTAGTACTTGACGGTGTTGCGGCCGATCGCGCGCGCCTCGGCGGCGTCGGTCGACAAGACGACCTTGTGCTCCGGCGCCAGCAGCGGTCCCGCGCCCAGGATCTCGCGCGTCGAGCGGGTGTGCTCCGGCGTCGTCAGGTACGGGTGCGCGCCCGCCGTGCGCTCGCCCGACAGCGCGACCACCTTCGGGCCCAGCGCCGCCAGCGCACGCCCGGAAACCGGGACCCCCGCCGCGTCCAGACCGTCGAGGTAGTCGACCAGCGCCGCGTACGGCTTCTTGTACTCCTTCGTCGCTTCGCGGTGGCCCGCGCCGACGCCCAGCAGGAAGCGGTCCGGATGCTTCGCCGCGATCCGCTGGTAGACGCGAGCGATGTCGGCGGGCTCGTCCTGCCAGATGTTGACGATGCCGGTCGCGATGACCAGCGAGTCCGTCGCCGCGAGGACGTCGTCCACGGACGCGAGGTCGGCGACGCCGGGCGAACCGCCCAGCCAGATCGCCCCGTAGCCGAGCTTCTCCGCCTCCGCCGCGAACTTCGCATCGACGTTGGCGTGGTACCGCCAGATTCCGAGCTTGCCCAGTTCGATAGCCATGGAACACTCCAACGCGTGGGACGGCGATTTTCCTCCCGGGATCGGCGAACTAACGTCGAAGGCATGACCAAGCTGGGCAACACCGACCTCGACGTGTACGGACTCAACCTCGGCGGCAACGTCTTCGGCTGGACGGCGGACGAGCCGCAGTCCTTCGCCGTGCTCGACGCCTACACCGCGGCCGGCGGCAACTTCGTGGACTCCGCCGACCTCTACGGCGGGGGTGGCGGCTCCGAGGAGATCCTCGGCAACTGGCTCGCCGCGCGCGGCAACCGGGACGAGGTCGTCGTCGCGACCAAGGTCGGCATGTGGGACGGGCGGCCGGGCCTGTCCGCGAAGAACATCCAGGCCGCGGCCGAGGACTCGCTGCGCCGCCTCAAGACCGACCACATCGACCTCTACTACGCGCACCGAGACGATCCGGACACCCCGCTCGAGGAGACCCTCACGGCGTT
Source organism: Amycolatopsis sp. NPDC051371 (assembly GCF_040682155.1). Lineage (NCBI taxonomy): Bacteria > Bacillati > Actinomycetota > Actinomycetes > Pseudonocardiales > Pseudonocardiaceae > Amycolatopsis > Amycolatopsis sp. NPDC051371. The sequence continues at coordinate 150,862 of NZ_JBFBAG010000021.1, read as the reverse complement.
CGACGCCTTGGTCCGCGCGGGCAAGGTCCGCCACCTCGGCGCGTCCAACTACAGCGCCGAGCGGCTCGCCGAAGCACTGTCCATTTCGGACTCGGCTGGCCTCGCGCGCTACGCCGTCCTGCAGCCGCACTACAACCTCGTCGAGCGCGACTACGAGCGTGACCTCGCCCCGCTCGTCGAGCGCGAAGGCCTCGCCACGCTGCCGTACTTCGCCCTCGCCAAGGGTTTCCTCACCGGCAAGTACCGCACGAAGGACGACGCGGTCGACAGCCCGCGTGCCGCCCGCGCTTCGTCCTATTTGGACGGCAACGGCGAGCGCGTCCTGGCCAAGCTCGACGAGGTGGCCCAGGCGCACGGCGTCTCGGTCGCCACAGTGTCACTCGCCTGGCTGCGGCAGCAGCCGACGGTCGCCGCGCCGATCGCCAGCGCCCGGACGCCCGAGCAGCTCACCGACCTGATCGCCTCGGTGAGCCTCGAACTGACCGACGCCGAACTCACCGCACTGCGCGAAGCCTGAACCTACTTATGGGTAGCTTACTGATAGTAAGTTGAGGTACGGTGCCCTCCAGAAGCGACGTGCGACGTCCAGGAGGGCACCGTGGCCAACCCGTTTTCGCTGCTGAGCGGCACCAAGAAGGTCGACGGCAAGGTCGTCCTGATCACCGGGGCGGCCCGCGGCATCGGCGCCGGACTGGCCGAACGGCTCGCCGCGCGCGGCGCAAAGGTCGCCCTCGTCGGCCTCGAAGCCGAGGAGCAGCGGAAGGTCGCCGACCGGATCGGGCCGAACGCGAAGTCCTGGGAAGCCGACGTCACGAGCTGGGACGCGCTCGAAGCCGCCACGGCCGGTGTCGTCGAGCACTTCGGCGGCATCGACGTCGTCATCGCGAACGCCGGCATCGCGACCGCGGGCTTCGTCCGCTCGGTCGACCGGGCCGCGTTCGAGAAGGTCATCGAGGTCGACCTGCTCGGCGTCTGGCGCACGTTCCGCGTCACGCTCCCGCACGTCATCGAGCGCAAGGGCTACCTGCTGGCCATCTCGAGCCTCGCCGCGATCACGCACGCGCCGGGCATGGCGAACTACTCCGCGGCCAAGGCCGGCGTCGAGGCGTTCTCCAACAGCCTCCGCGCCGAGGTCGCCCACCTGGGCGTCAAGGTCGGCGTCGCGCACCCGACCTGGATCCGCACCGACCTCGTCGAAAGCGCCGACGCGCACCCGGTCTTCGGCAAGCTCCGCGCGTCGATGCCCGGCCTGATCGGCAAGACCTACCCGCTCGACACCGCGCTGGACGACCTCGAAGCGGGCATCCTCAAGCGCGCCCGGACCATCCACGTGCCGCGCTGGGTCGGCGGCCTCAAGCTGCTCCGCGCGTTCCTCCCGCCGATCATCGAGATCGGGTCCCGCAGCCGGGTACCTTCGGCGGACAAGGCCGCGCTGGCCGACATCGAGGCGCGCGGCGCGTTCGAGTCGGCGGTCACCGGGCACGGCGGCCGCGCGGCGACGACCAAGTCGTAGGGAGACCGCGGATGTCGCGTCGGGACCAGATCCGGATGACCGAAGACGAAGTGCGCGCGTACTTCGCCGAGCAGAAGGTCATCAACGTCGCCAGCGTCGGCCCGAACGGCCGCCCGCACCTCGCGCCGCTCTGGTACTTCCCGCACGAGGACGGCGTCGCGACCTGGACGTACGGCACCTCGCAGAAGGCGAAGAACCTCCGCCGCCTGCCGGAGGCGACCGTGCTCATCGAGGACGGCGACAGCTACGAGAAGCTGCGCGGCATCTCGCTCGAGGCCGACGTCGAGATCATCGAGAACACCGTGGAAGTCACCCGGATGGGGATCACGCTCATGCAGCGGTACGCGGGCGCCAAGCCGGGCGACCCCGTACCCGACGAGCTGAGCAGCTTCATCGCAGGTCAGGCGCCGAAACGGATCGGACTCGTCTTCCGTCCGACGAAGATCGTCAGCTGGGACCACACGAAACTCGGCGGAACGTACTAACCGGTAGGCAGTACTTCCAGGTAACTGTTACTTGAGGTAACGTCATCTCCGCAGTTTCCTCGAAGCAGCGGAGGCCGACAGATGACCGAGCGGTTCAAGGTCGTGATCGTGGGCACCGGGTTCTCCGGGCTCGGCCAGGCGATCCAGCTCGAAAAGGCCGGCATCCGGGACTACGTGATCCTGGAGAAGGCCGGCGAGGTGGGTGGCACCTGGCGCGACAACTCCTACCCCGGGTGCGCGTGCGACGTGCAGTCGCACATGTACTCGTTCTCGTACGAGCAGAACCCGGACTGGTCGCGGTCGTTCTCGCCGCAGCCGGAGATCTTCGAGTACCTCAAGGGCGTCGCCGGCAAGTACCAGCTGCGCGAGAAGATCCGCTTCGGCGTCGAACTCACCGGCGCCCACTGGGACGAGCGCGAGCGCCGCTGGACGGCGACGACCAGGGACGGCCGCGAGTATGTCGCGCAGTTCCTCGTCTCCGGCGTCGGCGGCCTGCACATCCCGCAGGTCCCCGAACTCCCCGGGATCGCGGAGTTCAAGGGGCAGACCTGGCACTCCGCGCGGTGGAACCACGAGTACGACCTGCGCGGCAAGAAGGTCGCCGTGGTCGGCACCGGCGCCAGCGCCGTCCAGTTCGTCCCGAAGATCGCCCCGGACGTCGCCGAACTGACGCTGTTCCAGCGGACGCCGCCGTGGATCATGCCGAAGCCCGACCACGCGATGCCGTCGTGGGCGCAGACGCTGTTCAAGCGCGTGCCCGGCACCCAGCGCCTCTACCGCAACGCGCTGTACTGGCTGCTCGAAGCGCGGGCCATCGGCTTCAACGGCCACCCGGCGATCATGAAGGCCGGCGAGCTGATCGCCAAGCGCAACATCGCGAAGGGCATCAAGGACTCCGCGCTGCGCAAGAAGGTCACGCCGGACTACACGATGGGCTGCAAGCGCGTCCTGATCTCCAACGACTACTACCCGGCGCTGAGCCGGCCGAACGTCGACGTGAACACCGCCGGGATCAAGGAGGTCAAGGCGCACTCGATCGTCGACTCCGCCGGCGTCGAGCACGAGGTCGACGCGATCATCTACGGCACCGGCTTCAAGGTGACCGACGCGCTGGAGTACCTCGACATCACCGGCGTCGACGGCCGCGACCTCGCCAAGGAGTGGGCCGCCGAGGGCATGCAGACGCACAAGGGCATCGCGGTGTCCGGCTTCCCGAACTTCTTCTTCCTGCTCGGCCCGAACACCGCGCTGGGGCACAACTCCGTGGTGTTCATGATCGAGTCGCAGTCGCGCTACGTCGTCGACGCCATCAAGCTCGCCGACTCCCGCGACGCCGCCGCGCTCGACGTCCGGCCGGGCGTGCAGGAGAAGTTCCAGCGGGACATCCAGGACAAGCTGGTCAAGGGCGTCTGGACGCAGGGCGGCTGCAAGAGCTGGTACCTCGACGCCAAGGGCGTGAACCGGACGATCTGGCCCGGCTTCACCTGGCGCTACTGGCTGGAGACGCGGAAGGTGGACCCGGCCGACTACGAGCTGTCCGGCCGCTCGTCGTGACCTCCCCGGACGAGCGGCTTGGCGATGCCGGGGTGGCGACCGGGCGCGCACATCGATCTCGTGCTGCCGTCCGGCCTGGTGCGGCAGTACTCGCTGTGCGGCGATCCGCCGGGCGACAGCCCTCGGTGCGGAGTGGCGGCTGATCTACACCGGTCGCAGCCGGGAGTCGATGCCGTTCCTCGACGAACTGCCGCGCGACAACCGTGTGTGGATCCGTCCCGACACCGAGTACGGCGTCCCGGCGGCCGGCGCCGAGCTGCTGGAAGGCCGGCCCAAGGCGCCTCGGTTACTGCTGCGGGCCGGTGCCGATGATCACCGGCGCCCGCGTCGACCTGGGGCTGACCGGCGCGAAGCCGCACGGTGCCGACGGCCGGCGGCGGGTCGATGCGGATGTGCGTCAACCGCGGCACCACCGTGCTCGACCTATGACTCCTGGGGGACCCAGGCGCCGATGACCGGCTTGAACTCGCGGATGGTCCGCTCCGCGATGACGCCCTCGAGGAGGTACGGGTCCTGGTCGATCGTCGCCTTCAGGTGCGCTTCGTCATCGGCCTGGTACAGCGTGAGACCGCCGGAACCGTCGCCGAGCGGCCCGGCGACCGCGACACGCCCGTCCGCGGCCAGGTTCCGCAGGAACTCGCGGTGCCGGGGCCGGACCTCCGGCATCTTCTCCTGGACGTAGGTGATTTCGACGAGGTACCAGGCCATGTGGATCTCCGGGGTCGGGCGGGGGCGGGACGGGACCGACGCTACCCGGGTCGTCACCGTGTCCCAGCATCCGAGCTGTGGCGGCGGGAGACCAACCCGATAGGCTGGGCGTGCGTCAGTACCTGTGTGAGCGCTGTGAATACCGTGAACCTGCTGACGCGACGCACCGTGCAAACCGGGGTCGAGGACAGGCAGGGGTTCATGCTCGAGGGCAATGCGGAACGCAGTGTCGAGGCAACCCTCGGCCAACTGCGGGTCATGGACGGTCCGGCCCCGGCGCAGGCGCCGACACCGCTGACCCTCGAAGACCTCTACCGCCAGCACCGCATGCGGCTGGTCCGGCTGGCGATTCTGCTGGTGGACGAGCCCGCGACGGCGGAAGACGTCGTGCAGGAGGCCTTCACCGGCCTGCATCGCAACTGGGGCCGGCTCCGGGACGCCGCGGCCGCCGTCGGCTACCTGCGCACCGCCGTGGTCAACGGGTCGCGCAGCGTGCTGCGCCGGCGCAAGACCGCCCGCGAGTACGTGCCGCCGCACGCGGTCAACGCGCGGTCCGCGGAAAGCCTCGCGATGCTCTCCAGCGAGCACCAGGCGGTGGTCAGCGCGCTGTCCAAGCTGCCGCCCCGCCAGCGTGAAGTGCTGGTGCTGCGTTACTACGGTGGGCTGAGCGAGGCCGAGATTTCTGAGGCCGCAGGCATTTCCAAGGGTACCGTTAAGTCGACCGCCAGCCGGGCGCTCGAGGCACTCCAGAAGGCCATGCAGGCCCCACAGTGACCCGGGTGGACCAAACCGATCACTGAGTCGTATCACCATGCTTGGTCCAGACCAATATATGCTGGGGTGCGTGAGAGGCGCCGGAGATTTCGTGATCATGGGCGGCCGGGTCGCTGCCCCGGACCGTGTACTCGACGACGGCTGGGTGGCCGTCTCCGACGGGCGGATCGCCGGCGTGGGTTCGGGGACCCCGCCATCGGGCGAATACGTCGACGTCGGCGGGGCACTGGTCGTGCCCGGGTTCATCGACACCCACTGCCACGGCGGGGGAGGTGCGTCGTTCACCTCCCTCGATCCCGAGGAGCTCCTGACGGCGGTGCGAGCGCACCGCCGTCACGGCACCACGACCATGCTGGCCAGCCTGGTGTCCGACCCGGTGGACATCCTGCGTGAGCAGGTCGCGGCGCTGCGTGAGCTCGTCCAGGACGGCGAGGTCGCGGGCATCCACCTGGAGGGGCCGTTCATCTCGAAGGCCCGCTGTGGGGCGCACGACCCGGAGACGCTGCTCGAGCCGGACACCGGCACGGTCGACAAGCTCCTGCGCGCCGGCCAGGGCGCGATCCGGATGGTCACCATCGCCCCGGAGCTGTACGGCGGGATCAAGGCCGTCCGGCAGCTGGCCGAATCGGGCGTCATCGCCGCCATCGGGCACACCGACGGCGTCGAGGAGCAGTTGCTGCCGGCCATCGACGCGGGCGCTTCGGTGGCCACGCACCTGTTCAACGGGATGCGGCCGCTGCACCACCGCGAGCCCGGCCCGGTCGGGGCCCTGCTCGATGACGAGCGCATCACGATCGAGCTCATCTGCGACCTGGTGCACCTGCACCCGACCGTGGTGCGGCTGGCCGCGAAGCACGCGGGCCGCAACCGGACGGTGCTGATCACCGACGCGATGTCGGCCACCGACGCCGCCGACGGCCGCTACACGCTGGGCCGTCTCGAGGTCGACGTCCACGACGGCGTCGCCACCCTCGCCGACAACGGCTCGCTGGCCGGCAGCACGCTGACGATGGACACCGCCTTCCGCAATCTGGTCCGGGGTGCGAAACTCGGCATCCTCGACGCGGTGCACGCGACGTCGCAACGGCCCGCCGAGCTGCTCGGCATCGCCGACCGCACCGGGATGCTGTGCCCCGGTTACGTGGCCGACATCGTCGTCCTCGACCAGGACCTGCGGCCCGCGAAGGTGCTGCGCCGGGGTGAGTGGGTCGCCGAGGTGGGTACGGCTACCTTGAGTACCTGAGACCTGCGAGCGAGACGGGCGGAGATGAGCGAGCCGAAGGACCCCGAGCAACTGCTGGCGGACGCCCTTCGCGCGCAAGCGGTCTTCGCCCCTTCGACGACGCCGGCCCGCGATCCCCAGCCGGGCACCGACGCCGTTCCGACCAGCGCGATCAACGAGCTGCCGTCGGCGTACGGCCTGCTCTCGGGCGCGAGCGCGGACTCCCTGGAGCGCGAGCGCGCGGCCCTGGATCCGGCACCCGAAGCGCCCACGGCGTATGTCCCGCGTCCCCTGGAGCCGCCCCGGCAGGGCGCGCAGCTGCCCGCGTACTGGATCCTGTTGCTCGCGGTGCTGCTGGGGCTCGCCGCGGGGTCCGTGGTGGGCCTGCTCACGCTGGTCTGACCGGGTCTCAGTAACGACTCAGGGTGACCCTGTACCGTTTTTGGGGTGATTCTCGCCCAGAGCACGGTCAACACGATGTCCCTGCTGCCGTCATGGCTCGACCCGCAGCACCTGCTGAGCGGCCTGACCACGCCGGTCATCGCGGTGCTCTGCCTGATCATCTTCATCGAGAGCAGCGTTTTCCCGGTGCTGCCCGGTGACTCCCTGCTGTTCACGGCCGGCCTGTTCATCGCCAACGGCACCCTGAACGCGCCGTTGTGGCTGGTCTGCGTGCTGGTGACGGTCTCGGCGCTGCTCGGCAACGTCGCCGGCTACTACCTCGGCTACTTCGCCGGCCCCAAGCTGTTCAACCGGCCGGACTCGAAGATCTTCAAGCAGGAGTACGTCCACAAGACGCACGAGTTCCTGGAGAAGCACGGCCCGAAGGCGGTCGTGCTGGCCCGGTTCGTGCCGTTCGTCCGGACGTTCATCACGTGGATCGCGGGCATCGGCCGCATGGACCCGAAGCGCTACTTCACGTACACGGTGATCGGCGGCATCCTGTGGGCCGCGGGCATCACGGTGCTGGGATCCCTGCTCGGCGGGGTGTCGTTCATCGCGAACAACGTCGACGCGATCTTCGTGCTGATCGTGCTGGTGTCGGTGGTCCCGATCGTGCTGGAGTACCTGAAGGCGCGGCGCGAGAAGAAGGCATCCGCGACGGCTCCGGCGGAGACCGACGCCGAGGTCACCCAGCGGATCCCGCGGGTGCGGGACTGAGGTTTGCCCGACGAGAAGGGCCCCAACCGGTCGGCGGTGGGGCCCTTTTTGTCGGACCCCCGCGGTAACGTGAAAGCAGGGGTCCCCCGGGAGGGGACCCCTGCACGCGCGGGCTCAGGTCATCGAGAACATCGAGCCCGGGTTGAACAGGTTCTCCGGGTCCAAAGCCGCCTTGATCTGCCGGTGCACCCGCAGCCCGATCGGCCCGATCTCCCGCGCCAGCCACTCGCGCTTGATCTTCCCCACTCCGTGCTCGCCCGTCACCGTGCCGCCCAGACCAAGACCCACCTCGAGGATCGCGTCGAACGCGCGCTGCGCCCGGGCGAACTCGTCGGCGTCGTCGGGCTGGTAGACGATCGTCGGGTGCATGTTGCCGTCGCCCGCGTGGCCGACCACGGCAATCCTCAGCCCCACCTCCGAACTGATCTTCTCGCAGCCGCGGATCAGCTCCGCGATGCGCGTGCGCGGGACGCAGACGTCGTCGGTCAGCCACTGGCCGTACGTCTCCAGCGCCGTCAGCACCACCCGGCGGGCCTGCAGCAGCATCCGGCCCTCTTCGAGGTCCTCGGTCGTGTACGCGAGGTCCGCGCCGCAGTCGGTGCAGATCTGCTCGATCGCCGCCAGCTCGCGGCGGGCCACCTCGCCGCCCGCGTCCGACTGGCCCAGCAGCAGCGCCTGGCAGTCCGAGCCCGCCCCCAGATCGGTCTTCAAGTACGTCTCGGACGCCTTGATCGACGACGCGTCCATGATCTCCAGCAGGGACGGCACGAGCCCTTCGCGCACGATCCGGGCCACGGCCTCGCCGGCGGCTTCGGTGGTCGTGAAGCCCGCGACGAGCGTCGCCGGGGCCTGGGGCAGGGGCTTGAGCTGGACCGTCGCCTGCGTGATGACGCCGAGCGTGCCCTCGCTGCCGACGAACAGCCGGGCCAGGTCGTACCCGGCGACGCCCTTGACCGTGCGCCGCCCGGTCTTGAGCAGGGACCCGTCGGCCAGGACGACCTCCAGGCCCAGCACCGAGTCCGTCGTGACGCCGTACTTCACGCAGCAGAGGCCGCCGGCGTTGGTCGAGAGGTTGCCGCCGATCGTGCACCAGTCGTAGCTCGACGGATCCGGCGGATAGAACAGCCCGTGCTTCTCGACGGCGTTGCGGAAGTCCAGGTTGACGACGCCCGGCTGCACGACGGCGAGCCGGTTGCCCGGGTCGATCTCGACGATCTCGTTCAGCTTGGTCAGCGACAGCGTGACGCAGCCGTCGATGGCGTTCGCGGCGCCGGACAGGCCGCTGCCCGCCCCGCGCGGCACGATCGGCACCCCCGCCTCGGCACACGCCTTGACGACGGCCTGCACCTCCTCGACGTTCGCGGGCAGGACGACGGCGAGCGGCTTGCCGGAGGGCGCCAGCGGCATCATGTCGCGCGCGTAGGACGCGGTGACGTCGGAGTCGGTGAGCACGGCGCTCTTGCCGAGCAGGTCGCGGAGCCGGGTGACCAGGGCTTCGTTGCTCATGGCCTCATCGTAAGCCCGGACAGTCCGCACTGCGGAAGTAAAGTTTCAAAACCAGCCGCGCGGACCAGCCGCTCAGCGAACCAGGCCGAGGAGCTTCTCCACGTGGATCGTCAGCACCACCCGCTGGTCGCTGACCATCGCGTCGCGGTACTCGTCCCAGTTCGGGTGCTCGCCGGCCGCGCGGCGGTAGTAGTCGACGAGCGCCTCGACAGTCTCGTCGTCCCGCGAAGCGGCCGGCGCGGTGAGCGAAGCACTCCCCTCCGCGACGACGTAGCTCCAGCCGTCCTCGCTGCCCACGTGGTAGGTCACCCGCGGGTCGCGGCGCATGTTCTTCGTCTTCGCCCGCGTCTCCGTGATCGACGCGGTTATCGTCCCCGTTTCCGGGTCATACGAGTGCGTGATCGTGGACAGCTGGGGCCGCCCGTCGCGCCGGATGGTGGCCAGGACCCCGTGGCGGTGGACGGCGAGGAAGTCCTTCAGCGCTGTGTCGTCGGTCATACCCCTTCCAACCGGCGGGCGCCGCCGTTGTTCCAGAGCAGCCCGGAGGAAATCTGCTTGCATACGGCAACTAAAGTGTGTTCCGACACATCGACCGTGCCTCCGCTTGCATAACCGCTAGTGAAGGCACATCCTTGCCTGAGGCAACTAGTTGCAGCCGCCAACCAACGCCGTTGAAGGATCCCTCATGGCACCGAACAGCTCCGCCATCCGGCCCAAGGCCGAACTGGATCTCGCCGACCAGCTCGGGCACGAACTCGTGCGCTTGGTCCGCTTGATCAACAAGGCGAAGTCCCAGGTGTCCAAGCAGGGACCGGACGGCATCGAGCGGGCGGCCTACGCGATCCTCTTCACCCTCATCCACGAGGGCCCGCAGCGCACCAGCCGGCTCGCCGAGTCGCTCCACTCCGAGATCTCCACGATCAGCAGGCAGTCGAGCTCGCTCGTACAGCACGGCCTGGTCGAGCGCCAGGCCGATCCCGAGGACGGCCGGGCCTGCCTGCTCGCGCCGACGACCGAGGGCATGCGGGTGTTCGAAGAGAACCGCAAGCAGCGCAACCAATGGCTGGCCGACGTGCTCGGGGACTGGACCGACGGGGAGATCCAGACCCTGAACAAGCTGTTCGGCCGACTCAACACAGGTATCGAGAACCACTCTCCACAGCTGGCCGACGCCCAGGCGTCCGCCGCTGCACCGGCCAAGGGGGCCAACGCATGAGTTCCACCACCGAAAGTCCGGCTCTGCCCGAGGTGGGTCAACCGCCCCGGCTCAGCCACCGCCAGATCGTCACGATCCTGAGCGGCCTGATGTGCGGCATGTTCCTCGCCGCGCTGGACCAGACGATCGTCGGTACGTCGATCGTCAAGATCGCCAACGACCTGCACGGGTTCGACCTGCAGGCGTGGGCGACCACGGCGTACCTGATCACCTCGACGATCGTCACGCCGATCTACGGCAAGCTGTCCGACATCTACGGCCGCAAGCCGTTCTACCTGGCCGCGATCACGATCTTCGTGATCGGTTCGCTGGCCTCGGCCTTCTCGCAGTCCATGTACGAGCTGGCCGCGTTCCGCGCGGTGCAGGGCCTCGGCGCCGGCGGTCTGATGTCGCTGGCCATGACGATCCTCGGCGACATCGTGCCGCCACGGGAACGGGCGAAGTACCAGGGTTACATCCTCGCCGTGTTCGGCCTGTCCACCGTGCTGGGCCCGGTGCTCGGCGGCTTCTTCGCCGGCATCGACCACGCCGGCAGCATCTTCGGCTACGACATCCACGGCTGGCGCTGGGTCTTCCTGATCAACGTCCCGATCGGCATCCTCGCGCTGTTCGTCGTCGCCCGGGTACTGAACGTGCCGCACGAGCGGCACGACCACAAGATCGACTGGTGGGGCGCGCTCGCTCTCGTCGTCGCGGTGGTGCCGTTCCTGATCGTCGCCGAGCAGGGCCAGAAGTGGGGCTGGGGCGACGGCAAGGCTGTCCTCTGCTACGTCGTCGGCGCTGTCGGCGTGATCGCGTTCATCGCGATCGAACGGTGGATGAAGGAAGCCGCGCTGATCCCGCTGCGGCTGTTCAAGAACTCGACGTTCACCGTCGCGATCATCGGCGGCATCATCGTCGGTGTCGCGATGTTCGGCGCGATCACGATGATCCCGCAGTTCATGCAGGTCGTGCAGGGCTACACGCCGACCGAGTCCGGGCTGCTGATGCTGCCGCTGATGGCGGGCATCATGACCAGCTCGATCGTTTCGGGCCGGCTCACCGGGAGGACCGGGCGCTACAAGATCTTCCCGATCGTCGGCACCATCCTGATCGCCGGTGGCGCGTTCTTCTTCGCGCAGGTCAAGTACGACTCGCCGCTGTGGCACCCGCTGGTCGCGGCCGCCATCATCGGTCTCGGCCTGGGCCAGTGCATGCAGACGCTGATCATCGCGGTGCAGAACGCGGGCCCGCGCAGCGACATGGGCGTCTCGACCGCGTCGGCGACGTTCTTCCGCCAGATCGGTGGTACCGCGGGTGTCGCGATCTTCCTGACGGTCCTGTTCAACACCCTGATGCCCAACATCACGAAGGCGTTCGGCGGTCAGCTGCCGGCCGGCGCCGGCGCGAACATCGGCAACCTGTCCGAGAACACCAGCGTGATCCAGTCCCTGCCGGACGCGATCAAGACGCCGATCCTGGTCGGCTTCACCGAGTCGATCACCACGGTCTTCTACATCGCGGGCGCGGTGGCGCTGCTGGCCACGATCGTGCTGCTGTTCATGAAGGAGATCCCGCTGACCAACGCGGCCCCGGCCGCGGCGACCATGGAGGGCGGCGAGGCGCTGCTCGACGAGCACGAGCACGACTTCGCCGACGAGCCCACCGAGATCGTCGAGCCGGTCAAGCCGCTCGACCGCGAGCCGGCACTGGTCGGCGGCGGGAAGCACGCCCTGAGCAACGGGCACGGCGACTACCAGGCCGTGTCGGGCGCGCTGCCGATGCCGATCACGAACTCCGTCGCCGACTCCGAGCTGGACACCCCGGTCGGCGCGGGCGGTGTGCCGGTCGTCGGCCACGTCCGCCGGCAGGACGGCAGCCACGTGTCGGGTGCGGCGCTGACCCTGATCGACCAGCGCGGCCGCCAGGTCGCGCGGGCCACCGGTGCCCCGGACGGCAGCTACTCGGTCCCCAGCCAGGGCCCGGGCGCGTACGTCCTCATCGTGTCGGCCCACGGCCACCAGCCGCAGGCCTCCAGCGTCGTGATCAGCAACGGGCCGGCGACGGTCGACGTCACGCTCACCGGGTCCGGCGAGCTGACCGGCACCGTGCGGGCGGCCGCCACCGGCTCCCCGCTGGCGAACGTCACGGTGACGCTGACCGACAGCCGCGGTGAGGTGAACGGCGCGTTCATCACGACCACGGACGGCACCTACGCCTTCGTCGGGGTCGGCGCCGGGGCCTACACCCTGGTCGCCAGCGGCGCGGGCCACCGGCCCGTCGCGGTGACGCTGACCGTGCCGGACAGCGGCGTGCTGCGCCACGACGTCGAGCTGTCCAGCTCGGTGCAGCTCAGCGGGATCGCCCGGACCGAGGGCGACCGGGTCGTCCCGGACGCGCGGATCACCGTCCTCGACGCCGAAGGCAACGTCGCGGCCGTGGCCCGGACCGACGGCGAAGGCCGGTACCTGGTGAGCGACCTGCCCGCCGGTGCGTACACCGTGGTCGCGAGCGGCTACCCGCCGGCGACCAGCCAGGTGGAGCTGACCGGCGGCGAGGCCGGCCACGACGTCCGGCTGAGCTACGACCAGGCCCTCGACGAGCTGGTCGACCGGTCATGACCGGTCTGCGCGCGACCTTCCGCACGGCCGAGGGCTGGGCGGTGGAGCACGCGGTGCTCACCGTCACTGACCCGGCCGGGCGGCAGGTCGCCCGGCAGGCGGCCGACGTCCGCGGGGAGGTCGTCACCGACGGCCTCCCGGCGGGCACGTACACCGCGGTCGTCACGGCGGCCGGGTACACCCCGATCGCCCGGATGACGCAGGTCGCCTCGGACGGCTCCGGCTCGCTCGGCGACGTCGTGCTGGCCCCGGTCGCCGAGGCGATCGACCTGCCGCCCGCCGGGCCGTGGGTGATCGACCCGATGCACTCGTCGGTGGTCGCGACCGCCCGCCACCTGGGCATCGCGAGCATCAAGGCGCGGCTCCCGGACGTGTCCGGCCGGATCGAGATCGGCCGCCCGGCCGAGCGGTCGTCGGTGCACGCCGAGATCAAGGCGGCGAGCATCGACACGAACATCCGGATGCGCGACGACCACCTGCGGTCGCCGGACTTCCTCGACGTCGACGTCCACCCGGTCATCACCTTCGCGAGCACCGGGCTGCGCCAGCGCGGGGTGGACTCGTGGACGCTGCTGGGCGACCTGACGCTGCACGGCGAGCGCCGCGAGATCGAGCTGGAGCTGACCTACGGCGGCTGGGGCCCGGACCCGTGGGGCGGCGTGCGCGTGGCGTTCCACGCCGAGACGACGCTGCACCGGAACGACTTCGCGATCAACTACAGCGCGATGGTCCGGGCCGGCGTGGCGGCGGTCGGCACGGTCGTGAAGATCGAACTGGACGTCGAAGCGGTCCAGGGCGAGTCACTGCCGCAGTTCTGAAGTCCTGGTTCCGGGAAGGCCCTCTCACCGCTGGTGAGGGGGCCTTCACCGTTCGTAGATCCTGAATATCCCGGAGCGCTCGATTCGACCGTTCGCCGTGGGGTGTTCACCTGGGCCACGTAGGCTCCGGGTGTGAACGTCGTGAGCTTCGAGGCCGCGGGCGTCGGCGTGAGCTGGCTGGACACCGCCGGTCCGCTGCTCGTCTGGGTGATCGTGCTGAGCTTCGTGCTGGTCGAATGCGCGCTGATCATCGGGCTGTTCCTGCCCGGTGACTCGCTGCTGTTCGGGGCCGGCGTGGTGCTGGCCCAGCACGGTTCGGACGCGAACGCGTGGTTCCTTTCCGGGGCCGCGCTGATCGTCGCCGTGCTCGGCAACCAGATCGGCTACTACATCGGCCGCACGAGCGGCACCAAGCTCATCGCCCGCCGCGACGGCAAGGTGCTGAACCGGCAGGCCCTCGAGCGGGCGCAGCGGTTCCTGGACCGGAAGGGCTTCTTCGCGATCGTGGCGGCCCGGTGGATCCCGTGGATCCGCACGCTGGCCCCGCTGATCGCCGGAGCGGCCCGGATGGACCCGCGCCGCTTCATGGCGGCGACGGCGCTCGGCGGGTTGCTGTGGGTGCCGACGCTGGTGCTGCTGGGGTACTACGGCGCGGGGCTGCTGGACGCGCTGCCGTGGCTGAAGACGGCGGCGCTGTGGATCAGCATCGCGTTCTTCGTGTTCGGCACCGGGTACGGCGTGCTGCGCTACCGCCAGGAGATGCGCCGCCCGGTGGACGAGCCGGACGACAGCAACGCCCGGGCCTGAACCGGCGACGCGGCGCGGCCTGAGTCAGAGTTCCGGATCGGCCCAGATCTCGAGCTGGATGCCGTCCGGGTCGCGGAACACCACGACCTTCGAACCCTCGAACGTCCGCGAAGGCGCGGCGGGCAGGTGCGACACCCCGAACTCGTCGAGACGGCACTCCCATTCGGCCAGCTCGGCGGTCGACCGCACGCGAAACGCGACGTGGTCGAGCCCGGTTCTGCGTTCGTCGAACCCGCGTCTTCCGGTGTCCGCGTGCTGGACCAGCACCACGGAGAACTCGTCCCCGGCGGACCGGAGCACGACCTTGCGCAGTCCCGTGTCCGGCTCTTCTCGCCGGGTGACCTCCTCGAGGTCGAGAACGCGGACGTACCAGGGCACGCTGCGGTCCACATCGGTCACGGTGAGCGCCAGGTGGTGCACGGACATGAGTTTTGCCATGGCTTTCGAAGCCGTCCTTTCGCGTGGCGGCTCCCCAGAGTTGCACAGCGTTCGCCCCCCGAAACAAGGGTGACCAAGTTCCCCGTCCGATCGTGATCTCGCCGTCTCCGGGCGTCCCAGCAGGCGGACGCCGGTTACTGAAGGTCATTCGGGTCTGTCGGACGGTACTCGGACGGTCACCGGCCGCCACCGACGTCGAGCACCGCCCCGGTGGTGAACGACGACGCGGGAGACAGCAGGAACAGCACGGCTTCGGCGATTTCGGCCGGCTCGCCCGCGCGTCCCATCGGGATCTGCCGCGCGAACTTTTCGAGCCGGTCCGGCAGGCCGGCGGCCTCGTGCAGGCCGGTGTGGATCATCCCGGGCGCGACCGCGTTGACCCGCACGCCCTCGCCCGCGACCTCCTGGGCGAGCCCGAACGTCAACGTGTCGACGGCGGCCTTCGACGCCGCGTAGTGCACCCACTCCCCGGCCGAGCCGGTGCGCGCCGCCGTCGAGGAGATGTTGACGATCGCGCCGCCGTCGCCGCCGTACCGCGTCGACATCCGGCGGACCGCCTCGCGGCAGCACAGGAACACCCCGGTGACGTTGACGTCGAGGGTCCGGCGGACGACTTCGACGTCGTAGGAGTCGAGGCGGCCGGGCGTGTTGCCGACGATCGCGGCGTTGTTGACCAGCGCTTTCACCGGCCCGAGCTCCGCCGCCGCGTCGAACAGGGCGCGGACGTCGTCCTCCTTGGAGACGTCCGCGCGGACCGCCAGCGACTGACGGCCGAAGGAACGCACCTCGTCGGCCACCGCGAGAGCGGGCGCGGAATCGCCCGAAAAGTTGACCACGACATCGTGGCCGTGCCGAGCCGCGAGTGAGCAGATCGCCGCCCCGATCCCGCGGCTGCCGCCGGTGACGATGAGCGTCATCGTCAGATCGCGAAGTTGGCCAGCGGCAGGTTCTCGAGCACCAGGTCCGCGCGGTCGCGCGTCTGCGAGATGAGGTCGGCGTTGCGCTGGTCCGAGCCGAGCGCCCGCTGCTTCGCCTCGACCAGCGAGCGGCCGTAACGCCGGTGGCGCGACACGAGCCGTTCGATCCGCTCGGGCTCGTCCGGCGCGAGGAACCAAGCCTCGGTGAGCAGTGGCCGGATGCCGCTCCACGGGTCGTCCGGCAGCAGCAGGTAGTTGCCCTCCGTGATCACCAGCTGGACCTCCGGCGGCACCGCGACAGCCCCGGCGATCGGCTCCTCGATCTCACGGCGGAACTCCGGCGCGTAGACCGTCTCGCGGCCTTCGGCGAGCCGCTTGATCATGTGGAAGTAGCCGGCCGCGTCGAACGTGTCGGGCGCGCCCTTGCGCTCGGTGCGCTCCAGCCGGCGCAGCTCGACCTGCGCGAGGTGGAAGCCGTCCATGCCGACCACCGCGGCGCGCGAGCCGAGCGCGTTGGCCAGCGCCCAGGCCAGCGTGGTCTTGCCGGACGCGGGCGCCCCGATGATGCCCAGCACGTTGCGCTGCCCGCGCACGGTCAGGCCCTCGGCCCGGGCCAGCAGGTCGTCGAACGCCGTCATGTCCTGTTCCTTCCTGCGATCGCGGTCGTCCACGACCGCGGTCCCACCTGCCGCACCCGTTCGGCGGCCACCTCGTTGGCGAAGCGAATCCGGTCCGTCACCGTCGGTTCGCGGGTCACGGCCACGGCGAGCGCGCCGTGCCAGACGTCGCCCGCACCTAGTGTGTCTCGCGCTTCCACGTCCGCGACAGGCACCTCACCCGAGCCGCCGTCCGCAGTGGACCACCGCACCGGGCCGGGGCCCGCGGTGGTGATGACGGTGGGGACGCCGCGCTGGTGGAGGCCGGGTTCCGGCGCGCTGAAGTGCGCGGAGCACGCGGCGATGTCCACCAGCGGGAGCAGCTCGTCGAGCACGGGCTTCCAGCTCCCGGCGTCGAGCACCACCGGCGCCTTCACTCCCCGCGCGACCGCCAGTGCGATCTCCGGATAGTGCCCGTCGAGCAAAACGACATCGGCTTCCGGAAGCGGAGCTTTCACGTGAAAGCTCCGGTTCGCGGCGTTGCGGGAGACCACCGTGCGCTCGCCGTCGCGGTCGCGGACGGCGACCGCGCTGACCGGCGGCGGGTCGGACAGGTCGGGAGCCAGGTCGATCAGCCGGACCCCGTGCGCTTCGAGGTCGGCGCGGACGAGCGCCGCCAGCGGGTGTGCACCGAGGACGGTCAGCAGGGTCGCCTCGGCGCCGAGCGCGGCGGCCGTCACCGCGGCGTTCGTCGCGGGCCCCCCGGCCGCGACGTCCACCCGCAGTGACTGCACCTTCTCGCCCGGCGCCGGAAGCTCGTCGACCCGCTGGACGACGTCCACGGTGCACAAGCCCGCCAGCAGCACTCTCATTTCAAGCCGGCCACGTGGGTTGCCGCGGCGGCCTCTTCGATCTCGCCGTTTTCGTTGAGCCGCAACGCACCCGTGAGCAGGCCGACGACCTGGTTCATCGAGTGCGTCTTCGGCGAGACGACCGCGACGCGCTTGCCGAGGCGGTGCACGTGGATGCGGTCGGCGATGTCGAACACGTGCGGCATGTTGTGGCTGATCAGCACCACCGGCAGGCCGCGGTCGCGGATCCGGCCGATGAGGTCGAGCACCTTGCCGGACTCGGCGACGCCGAGCGCGGCGGTGGGCTCGTCCATGATCACCGCCTTGGTGCCGAACGCGGCCGCGCGGGCCACGGCGACACCCTGGCGCTGACCACCGGAAAGCGTCTCGACGGGCTGGGAGATCGACTTGATGTTGATGCCCAGCTCGTCGAGGATCCGCTGCGCCTCGGACCGCATGGTCGCGGTGTCGAGCTTCCGGAACAGCCCGAACGGACCCTTGAGACGCTTTTCCCGGCCCAGGAACATGTTCGACGCGATGTCGAGGGCCGGCGCGACGGCGAGGTCCTGGTACACCGTCTCGATCCCGTAGTGGCGAGCGTCCAAAGGAGACTTGAAGTGGACGGTCTTTCCGTCCACTTTGATCTCTCCTTCGTCGGGGATAACCGCCCCGGAAAGGGTTTTGATGAGCGACGACTTCCCGGCACCGTTGTCGCCGACCACGGCGAGCACCTCGCCGGGCAGCAGGTCGAAGTCGGCGCCGTCGATGGCGGTGACCCGGCCGTAGCGTTTGACCAGGCCACGGGCCTGCAGGATCGGTTCACTCATGACTGCTGCTGCCTCCTCGCGATCCGGTCCACCACGACGGCGGCGATCAGCAGGGCGCCGGTGGCGAGGTCCTGGTAGTTGCCGTCCACGTTCATCTGCGTCAGCCCCGACCGCAGCACGGCCACGACCAGCGCACCCATCAGCGTCCCGAGCACCGAACCGCGGCCGCCGAAGAGGCTCGTCCCGCCGAGGACGACGGCGGTGATCGAGTCGAGGTTGCCGAGCTGGAACTGGTTCGGGTCGGCGTTCGGTGTCCGGCCGAGCGCCTGCCACGCGGCGATGCCGAAGGCCAGCCCGGCCACGATGTACACCGACAGCACCGTGCGGTTGACCTTGATGCCGGACAGCCGCGCGGACTCCGGCGCGTTGCCGACCGCGTAGACGTGCTTGCCCCACGCGGTTTTCGTCAGCGCGTACCAGACGCCGAGGTACATCAGCAGCGCCAGCGTCATGCCGTAGGTGATGGGGATGCCGCCGAAGAGGTAGCGCTTGGTGCCGAGCCATTGCAGCAGCCCGTCGGTCACCGGGACGGCCTGGCCGCCGGCGATCAGCTTCGACACCGCGGTCAGCATGGTGAACGTGCCGAGCGTGATGATGAACGCCGGGAGCTTGATCCGCGTGGCGAGCGAGCCGATGAAGATGCCGACGATGATCGTCAGCACGACACCGGCCAGCAGCGCGACGAAACCGTTGGTACCGGCTGCCGCGAGCTTCGCCATGATCAGCGTCGCGACGACCATCGACGACGCGTTGGACAGGTCGATGCCCGCGATGAGGATGACGAGCGTCTGGCCCAGCGCGAGCGTCCCGACGACCAGCGACTGCTGGACCACCGTGGACAGGTTGTCGAGGTCGAAGAACGTGTCCGTGGCCAGCGAGAAGACCACGACGGCGACGACCAGCGCGAGCGCCGGACCGACCGCGGGGGCGCGGAGGAGGAATTCGCCGAGAGACTCACGTTCTTTCGTGTCCCTTGTGGACACTGCCGTCGCGGTGGTCACTTCGTGCCTCCCCAGCAGTTCTGCAGGCCCCACGCGGTGTCGTGGCTTTCGATGCCGGGCAGGGGCTTGTCGGTGATGACGGCGGACCCGGTGTTGACGAAGCCGGTCGGCTTCTTGCCGGTCTTGGCGTAGTCGACGGCCGCGAGCACGCCCTGTTCGGCCATCTTCTTGGGGAACTGCATGACGGTCGCGGCGTATTGGCCGTCCTTGACGTTCTGGACGCCTTCGCAACCGCCGTCGATCGAGCCCATGACGATCTGGCCGGTGAGCCCGCGGGCCTTCAGCGCCGCGTACGCGCCGCGGCCCATCGGCTCGTTCATCGAGTAGACGGCGTTGATGTCGGTGCTGCGCTGCAGCAGGTTCTCCATGCCCTGCTGGGCGAGGCTCTGGTCGCCGTTGGCCGCGGTGTGGCCCTTGATCTCCGGCGAGCCGTCGGTCAGCCCGATGCCCTTGAGGAAGCCGCCGTGGCGCTGGGTGTCGACCGAGCTGCCGGCCGTGCCGTCGACCATGAGCAGCTTGGGCGGGACGCCCTTGAGCGCGGCCTTGACGTACGCGCCCTGCTGCTCGCCGGCCGCGAAGTTGTCGGTGGCGAAGGTGGCGTCGACGGCGTCGGGCGGTTCGGTGGCGGTGTCGAGCGCGATGACCAGGATCCCGGCGTCGCGGGCGTCCTTGATCGCCTTGAGCACGCCGGTCGAGGAGCTCGGCGTGATGAGGATGGTGTTCACGCCCTGCTGCATGAGGTTCTCGATGGCGCGGACCTGGCCGTCGTTGTCCCCGTCGAACTGGCCGGCGAGGGCGTTGAAGTCGGCGCCGTTGGCCTGCGCGGCCGCTCTGGCGGAGTTGCGCAGTTCGACGAAGTAGGGGTTGGTGTCGGTCTTGGTGACCAAGCCGACCTTCGCTTTGCCACTCCCGCCGGTGTTCGTGTTACCGCCCCAGTGGCGTTCGACGGTGCATCCGGTCGTCGCGGCGAGGACGGCGGCCAGCGTGAGTGCGGTGAGACTTCGCTGTCTCATGGGTTCCCACCCCTTAAGGAAGACACGGTGTGACTGAGTGCTTGCCGATGGTCGGGAAGGTAGACAGACTGCACCGTGGACGCAAGCGTTTGCGCAAACGCTTGCCGGAAAGGATTGGCATGCCCCAGCCGAGATCATCGCGGCCGACCCAGCGGGACATCGCCGAGCTCGCCGGCGTCTCGATCACGACGGTTTCGCACGTCGTCAACGGGACGCGGGCGGTCGCCGAGGACACCAAAGCGGCCGTCCTGCGGGCGATCGAGACGACCGGCTACACCGGCGACGCGATCGCCCGTTCGCTGGTCACCGGCGGGACGCGGTCGATCGGGATGGCCATCTCGCTCGTGGCGAACCCGTACTTCGCGACGCTGATGCAGGCCATCGAGCGCGAGGCGTCGGTGCACGGGTACACCGTGCTGCTGGCCGACACGCACGACACCGCGGGCACGGAGCGTGACACCGTGCGGGCGCTCCGCTCCCGGCGCGTCGACGGCCTGCTCATCACCCCGGCCCCGGGTGACGGCCCGGTGATCGGCGAACTGGTGTCGCTGGACGTGCCGACGGTGCTGATCGACCGGCTGACCACCCGCGCCGACGTCGACCAGGTGGGCACCGAGAACATCCAGGCGACGTCGGCGCTGACCGCGCACCTGGCGACGCTCGGGCACCGGCGGATCGGGATGATCAGCGGCACGCCCGGGCTGTCGACGAGCGAGGAGCGCGTGCTGGGCTACCGGCTGGGGCTCGGCCGGTCCGGGCTGACGTGGTCGGCCGACCTCGTGGCCTGCGGAAACTCGTCGCACGAAGGTGGTTCGCTGGCGTTGAGCACGCTGCTGGCGCTGCCCGAGCCGCCGACGGCGCTGGTCGTCGGGAACGACAGCATGATGGTCGGGGTGCTGCACGAAGCACGGCGGCGCAGCCTTCGCATCGGGCGCGACCTGCCGGTGGTGGTCTACGACGACGTCGAGTGGGCGGACCTGGTGGACCCGCCGCTGACGACGATGGCGCAGCCGATCGAGGAGATCGGGCGGCAGGCGGTGCGGCTGCTGCTGGCCCGGATCAACGACCCCGCGCGCAAGGCCGAGACGGTCCGGCTGGCACCCACTCTGCGTCATCGTGAATCGTGCGGTTGCCCGCCGATTCACTCACATCAGTGAACCTGAGGTCCTCGTGCCTCGGCGCGGCCGCTCACCGGATACCTTTCGGCTGAGCGTCTGCGAGGGCTTATGACCGCACTTTCGCCAGAGCTCCGGTTGTGGGACCCCCCGGTCACCCACCGGATCGGCGTCGCGATGGGTACGCACGCGAACCCTTACTCGGGTGAGCTGCTGCGCTCGATCAGGGCGGCCGCGGCGCAGGCGGGGTGCGACGTCACGCTGGCCGACACGGACGACACGGTGAGTGAAGAAGCGGCGCTGGTGCGCGCGCTGCGAGCGGACCTCGTCGACGGCGTGCTGCTGGTGCCCTCGACCGGCGACGAAGCGGTGATCAACGGCCTGGTCCGGATGGGCGTGCCGACGGTGCTGGTCGACCGTGTTGCCGCCCGCAACGACGTCGACCAGGTGGGCACCGAGAACGTGCACGCGGTGGCGTCGCTGGTGAAGCACCTGGTCGAGGCGCGGCACCGCAAGATCGGCCTGATCTCGGGCGACGACGGCCTGGGCATCAGCCGCGAGCGCGTCCGCGGGTACCGGCTGGGGCTGGAGCAGGCGGGGCTGCGGTTCAACCGCGAGCTGGTGGAAAGCGGGTTGTCGACGTCCGGCGGAGCGGCCCGCGCGACGGCCAAGCTCCTGGACGGCTGGCCCTCCCCGACGGCGCTGGTGGTGGCGGACGAGTCGATGCTGGTGGGCGTCCAGTACGAGGCCCACCGCCGCGGGATCCGGATCGGCTCGGAGCTGGCGGTGGTCGGCTACGGCGACATGGAGTGGGCGCGCCGGGTGAGCCCGGCGGTGACAACGTTGGCCCAGCCGGTCGCCGACATCGGGCGGCGGGCGGTGCAGATGCTGCTGTCCCGGATCGCGGATCCGGATCGGCCGCCGGAGTCGGTGTCGCTGACGCCGCGGTTCCTGCACGGCGCCTCCTGCGGATGCTGATCCGGCTCGCACACACCGCCCAGCTGCCGGCCGCTGAACTCGCCGCGGTCCGGGCCCTGCTCGAAGGCGCCTTCACGGACTTCGACCTCCCGGGCTGGGTGTCGCTCGACCTCGATGGGGAGCTAATCGCCGACTGGCGGGCCGGCGACGTCTGGTGACAGCGTCGCCACGGCTTCCAGCAGCATCCAGCCGCCGACCTGGACCGACATGTCTCGCTCCGGGGCGTCCTCCGGCAGCGGCGACGGTGGTGCCGGGCGGTCCCAGAACGCGCTGAACAGCGGGCCCTCCGAAGCGCCCGACCAGCACGCCGAAGCCGACGTGAGCACCAATGACCGCGCCAGGGACGCCTCCGGCTCGGGCAACGCGCGAGCCGCCAAAGCGAGGTACCGCGCCAGGATCGCGCCGAACAACCCGCCGTCGCCGCCGCCTTGGCCTCGGATCACTCCGCCCGGTGCGCAGTGCGCGGCCACCGCGCGGACCGTGCGCGCCGCGTCGTCCACTAAGGACAATTCCAGGCACGCCCCTAGATAGGCCCCTTGGCAGTACGTGTAAATGTGTTTGACCAGCTCACCCGTGTCGGCCCGGATCCCGTCCCAGACCAACCCGGACGCCGGATCGACCAAAGTGGACGACATCCAGTCCGTCATCTCGCGCGCACGAGAGAGGTTGCCGGATCGCGCGTGGAAGATCGCCGCCGGGCCGTTGGCCGGGGCGTTCTTGAAGTCGTCACCGCGACGCCACCAGATTCCGCCGCCCGCCGCGGACGTCCAGCCCGCGAGCAGCTGCGTGTCGATCGCCGCCACCGCCGGGCCGGTGTCGATGTCCAGCGACTGAACCCGTTGCAGCGCAAGGCCGAGCCACGCGATGTCGTCGTAGTACTCGTTCGTCCAACGGCCGAAGTTGCGCAACCGCACCGAACGCACGAAGGACCGGATCAAGGCCAGCCGCGCAGGAGTCGGCGAACGCAGCTGCGCGTCGACCAGCGTGTCCAGCAAGTGGGCCTGCCACCAGTAGTTCCAATGCCAGTGCACTCGCTGATCGAGAGAAGCCGGCCAGCGGCTGCGGCCCAGCACCGTCCCGGGCAGGCCCCAGACGCGGCGGAGGTGCCGGGCAGTCACCGCGCGTTCGGCAGCCGAGACGTCCATGGCGCAATCCTGCCTTGCCCATCGACATACCGCTCGGTATGTTGAAGGACCCCGATGGCCTGCGAGGTGCCCATGACCACAGCACACGTCACCTGCCCGCTGTGCGAAGCGACCTGCGGCCTCGAGGTCACACTCGACGAAAACCAGCAGGTCACGCGCGTGACGGGCGACGAGAACGACGTCTTCTCGAAGGGCTACATCTGCCCGAAGGGCGCGTCGCTCGGCGCGCTGCACCACGATCCCGACCGGCTGACCGCGCCGCTGCTCAAGCGCGACGGCGAGTTCGTCGAAGTCAGCTGGCAGGAGGCCTACGACGAGATCGACCGCCGTCTCCCGCCGATCCTCGAGCAGCACGGCCGGGACGCCGTCGCCGTGTACGCGGGCAACCCCGGCGTGCACAACATCGCGCTCACGCTCTACGGCCGCGTGCTCTACAAAGCCTTGGGCACCAAGAACTTCTACAGCGCGACGTCGGTCGACCAGATGCCGAAGCACTACTCCGCCGGCACCATGTTCGGCGACCCGCTCGCCATCCCCGTGCCCGACCTCGACCGCACGCGGCACCTGCTGATCCTCGGCGCCAACCCGCTCGTCTCGAACGGCAGCCTGATGACCGCGCCCGACATCCGCGGGCGGCTTCGCGGCATCCGCGAGCGCGGCGGCAAGATCGTCGTCGTCGACCCGCGCCGCACGCGCACCGCCGCGTTCGCCGACGAGCACCACGCCATCCGGCCCGGCACCGACGCGCTGTTGCTGTTCGCGCTGGTCAACGTCCTGTTCGCGGAGAACCGCGTCGCGCCCGGCCGCCTCGAAGCACACCTCAACGGCCTCGACGACGTTCGCGAGCTGGCTCGGCCGTTCACGCCTGAAGCCGTCGCGACGCGCACCGGCATCGACGCGGAAGCCATCCGCCGGATGGCACTCGATCTGGCCTCCGAAAACGCCGTGGTCTACGGCCGGATCGGCACCACGACCCAGACGTTCGGCACGGTCGCGAGCTGGCTGGTCGACGTCCTCAACGTGCTCACCGGCAACCTCGACGAGCCGGGCGGCGCGATGTTCCCGCTGGCCGCGTGCCAGCCGACCGGGAACCGGCGGCCGTTCGCCGTCGGGCGCTGGCACAGCCGCGTGCGCGAGTACCCCGAGGTCGTCGGCGAACTGCCGGTCGCGACGCTCGCCGACGAGATCGAAACCCCGGGCGACGGCCAGGTCCGCGCGCTGATCACGGTCAGCGGCAACCCCTGCCTGAGCACGCCGAACGCGGGACGCCTCGCCGAAGCCCTGAAGAAGCTCGACTTCATGATCTCCGTCGACGTCTACCTGAACGAGACGTCGCGCCAGGCCGACGTCATCCTGCCCGGCCCGTCGCCGCTCGAACGCCCGCACTTCGACCTGGCGTTCTACCAGCTCTCGGTGCGCAACGTCGCCAACTGGACGCCGGCGACACTGCCGTCGCAGCTGCCGCAGGAGTGGGAGACCATGCTGCGGCTGACCGGCATCGTCACCGGTCAGGGGCCCGAAGCGGACGTCGCGGCGCTGGACGACTTCGTCGCCGCCGACGTCGCGCGCCGCGCCAAGCTCGAGGTCACCCACGACCGCACCGGCCCCGCGCGGCTGGTCGACCTGATGCTGCGCGCCGGCCCCTACGACGTCACGCTGGCCGACCTCGAAGCCGCGCCGCACGGGATGGACTTCGGGCCGCTGAAGCCGCGGATGCCCGAGGTGCTGTGCACCGCGTCCGGAAGGATCGAGCTGGCGCCGGAGACGATCGTCGCCGACGTCCCGCGGCTGCGCGCCGAACTCGCCAAACCGCTCGACGACGGCCTCCTGCTGATCGGCCGGCGCCACCTGAGCTCGAACAACTCGTGGATGCACAACCTCGCGCCGCTGATCCGCGGCGGAAACCGCTGCACGGTCCTGGTCCACCCGGCCGACGCGACGCGTCTCGGCCTCACCGACGGCGCGCTGGCGTCGGTGACGTCCCGCGCGGGCAAGCTCGAGGTCCCGGTGGAGGTGTCGGACGAGGTCCGGCCGGGCGTGGTCAGCATCCCGCACGGCTGGGGCCACGACGTCGACGGTTCGCGGACGCGGGTGGCGAGCGCGAACCCGGGGGTCAACTCGAACCTGGTCGCGGACGAGACGTTGCTCGACGTGCCGTCGGGAACCTCGGTGCTGAACGGCATCCCGGTGGAGGTCGCGCCCGTCTGACGCTTGACACCCGGCGCGAGGTGAGCGCATTCTCGGCTGCGCATGTTTACGTGAACATCGATCATCGGAGTTCGCATGACCCGCATCCGTCGTCGCATGCGCACCATCCTGATCGCGGTCCTCACCGCACCCCTGCTCACCATTCCCCAGCCCGCTTCCGCCGTCACCAACGCCTTCCGCGGCGTCAACTGGGCCGACGCCCGCGACAACTACGTGGACGGGTGGGTCATCCCGACCGGCCTCACCGCCGGCGACAGCTACGACGTCGTCCGCACCAAGGCCGACGGCATCATCGCCGGCTTCCAGCAGCAGCTGGGCGCGAACACCGTGCGGCTGCCGATCAACCCGCAGAGCGTCAACTCGGACTGGTGGGCGCGGTACAAGGGTGCCGCGGACTCGGCGCTGGCCCACGGCATGAAGGTCATCTTCGGGTACTGGGAAGCGAACAAGGACGGCCTCGTCGACGACGTCACCGCGTGGAACACCATGTGGGACCGCGTCACCGGCGACTACGGGAGCAACGCCAACGTCTACTTCGAGCCGATGAACGAGCCGTTCGGCTACAGCCTGAACAGCTGGGTTTCGCTCTGCTCGACCTGGTTGTCCCGTCATTCCGGCATCCCGCGCGGCCGGGTCCTGATCAGCGGCACCGGCTACAACGACAACGTCACGGGCGTCGGGGCGGCGAGCGCGTTGACCGGCACGCTGTTGTCGCTGCACTTCTACGGTTTCTGGGCCTCGGACACGACCCGCTCGGCGTGGACGGCCAACCTGAGCAACCGGCTCGGCTCGTACTCCTCGCGCACGATCATCGACGAGGCAGGCTCGCCGATGACGACCGGACTGGACTACTCCGCCGGGCACCAGGACGGCAACGTCTTCACCGCGTACTTCGCCGCCACCACCGACCTGGCGCGGTCACGGCAGATGGGCGTCGTCTACTGGCCCGGCCTGCGCTCGGGGGACACCTACTCGATCACGCGGCAGAGCGGCAGTGGCTTGGCGGTCAACAACTCGTCAGGGGTGGTGCAGCTGCGCTGGGGCTGGGGCCTGTAGTCACCAGGCCGTCGAGAGGTCGGCGTGCTGCCGGACCCACGCGTGCATGACGATCCCCGCCGCCACGCCCGCGTTGATCGAGCGCGTCGTCCCGAACTGGGCGATCGACACCACCAGGGACGCCGCTTCCTGCGTGCCCTCGGACAATCCCGGCCCCTCCTGACCGAACACCAGCACGCACTCGCGCGGCAGCGAGGCCGTCTCGACCGGCTCGGACCCCGGTGTGTTGTCGACCGCGACGACCGCCAGCCCCTGCTCGGACGCGAACGTCACGAGACCCGAGACGTCGTCGTGGTGGCGAAGGTGCTGGTAGCGATCCGTCACCATCGCGCCGCGGCGGTTCCAGCGGCGGCGGCCGACGATGTGGACCTCCGCCGCCGCGAAGGCGTTCGCCGTGCGGACCACCGTGCCGATGTTGTGGTCGTGCTGGAAGTTCTCGATCGCGACGTGGAACGGGTGCCGTCGGCTGTCCACATCGGACACGATCGCCTCGCGGCGCCAGTAGCGGTAGGCGTCGACGACGTTGCGTCGGTCGCCGTCGCGCAGCAGGTCCGGGTCGTACCGCTCGTCCGACGGCCAGTCACCCGGCCAGGGGCCGACGCCGACCTCTTCACGGCTGACCCACTCGGTGGGTCCGGCGTCGGGAGGTGTGCTCACCCCCCGATTGTCGCCTAGCCCAAGCGCACCCGGTGCGTCCGGGCGTCCTCGCTGTGGTCGCGGTGGCGCCAGCGGTGGTAGACGCCGACGTAGGAGTACACGACCACCGCGATCGCGACGACGCCGATCGCCGGCAGCCACGACTGGGGGAACACCGTGCCGTACAGGTAGTAGGCGTTGAACCCGCCGGGCAGGTCACCGAGGCCCTGCTGGTGGCGGAAGAAGTTCTCCAGCGCGGTGAACGGGCACGGCACCGGCGCCACGTTGACCAGGATGCCCCAGGCAACGGCGAGCATGTGGACGAAGATCAGCTTCGGCCAGCGCCAGGCGACGAATCCGCCGAAACCGATGAGGAGCAAGGCCAAAAGGTGTACCGCGACAGTCACTTCCGCCAAGAACTTCGCCACCACACGCCCCCTTCACCGAACCCCCTACCAGCGACTTTACTCCGGTGATCGGATTCCGCCGCCTTCAGGAATGCCCGGCTCTGTGATGTTCAACCCACCGGAGCAACCCGTTCACCCCGGCGGTGCCGGCGGCGTCACGCCCGGTGGGAATTCCGGTGGGCGTTTTGCCGGGTACTTCGTCGGCTCCTCGTGCGGGTACTGCTCGGGCGGCCTTTTCCACGGCGGGTGGTGATCGGGCCGCTCCGGCGGCTCGTCGGGCTTCGACGGCTCGTCCATGCCTCCGACGGTACGCCGGGCGGGATCAGCGCACCCGGTCGCTCGGCGCGGGCTCCTCGTCGCCGGGCAGGTGGACGTCGCTGACGTTGATGTTCACCTCGACGACCTGCAGCCCGGTCATCTGCTCGATCGACGTGACGACGTTGCGGCGCACCGACCGCGCGAGGTCGGCGATGGCGACGCCGTACTCGACGAGGATCTGCAGGTCGACGGCCGCCTGCCTCTCGCCGACCTCGACCGAGACACCCTGGCCGGCACTGGCCGAGGCACCCGGGATGCGGTCGCGCAGGGCGCCGAACGCCCGCGCCGCGCCACCTCCGAGGTCGTGCACGCCGGTGACTTCGCGCGCGGCGAGCCCGGCGATCTTCTGCACCACGGTGTCGGCGATCGTGGTGGTGCCCTGCTTCGTCACGAGAGCGGCGGTCTCGGTCTTCTCGGCGGTCGCGGTCATGGTGATCCTCCCTGAATGTCCTGAGCCCCAAGGCTTTTCGTAACCAAGGACCCGCGGGACGGGAGAGGATCACTGTGATGTGGGTCTCGCGAACGCCGCGCCGTCGAGGTCGGTGACCACCAGCCGCAGCCGCGCGTTCTCCCACTCCGTCCCCGCCAGCACCGGACGCACCACAGCCGCGGCCCGGTCGAGCAACGGCGGGATCGGCAGCCGCGTCGCGATCAGGCGAAGCTCGACCACCTCGGCCGACAGGTCGACCGCCAGGCCGGCCCAGTCGACCGGCAGCCACGTCGTCCCGGAGGAAACCGGGGTTGCCGGGCGGAGACCGTCCACCGCTTCGAGGGCGCCGACGATCCTCTCGACGGCTTCGGCCGCGGTCACCGGTCCTCGATGTCCATGATGGACACCGAAACCTCGTCGACGACCAGGCCGGTCTGCTCGGTCACGAACCGCCCGACCGCGCGCTGGACGGCCCGGCCCACCGCCGCGGCCTGGTCGGCCGCCGACGTCACCAGGTCGATCTCGACGGTCACCCGGCCGTCCGCCGTGCGGACCCTGACGCCGTCCGCCGGCGCCGGGTCGAGGCCCTTCCAGCGTTGACGGGCGGCTCGCGTCCACGCCGTGACCAGGCCGCGCAGGCCCGGTTCGAGCCGCACCACGCCCGGCGTGCCGACCGCCGCCCGCGCCGCCACCGAAGCGATCACCGGATCGGCGATGACGTAGTCCACGCTCATTCCCCTGTCTCCCCGACAGTGTCTTCCTCAACAGTGTCTTCCTCGAAGAGGTCGTCCACCAGCAGGTCGAGCTTCGCCAGCGTCAGCCCCACCCGGGCCGCGGCCGCCGCGGTCACCCGCTCCCGCACCAGCGCCAACGCTTCACCGCCGGTGACGTTCCGCAGACTCACCGCGAGAGTGAGCTCCACCTCGACGACACCGCCGACGCCGCCCCTGGTGCCCGGCCGCACCCGGCAGCGTCGCGCCCGGACGCCGTCGACCGTGTCCGCCGCGTACCGCAGCACCGCGGCCACGGCCTGCTCGCTGATCTCGACCGACCCCGGTTCCGGGGTCGGCAGCGCCACCATCGAGCCGCGCCGCACCTCGGCCCGCACCGCCGACATGATCCGGCCGAACAAGGCCGGCGGCACGTCGTCCTCGACCACCAGCTCCGCGGTGGCCTCGCGCAGGGCCAGCAGGCTCTCGCGCGCGGCCCGGCAGTGCGCGCAGGTCAGCTCGTGCTCGTCGGCCAGCCCGGCGCCGACCGCGTCGAGCCGCTCCCACACCTGCTCGACATCGCGTTCGCAGGGCAGCTCGTAGTCCGTCATCGCCATGGCTTCATCACCTCCGCCAGCTGGGCCCGGGCCCGCGCGATCCGGCCGCGGACCGCGGTCGCGTTCGCGCCGACGACTTCGCCGATCTCCTCGTAGGACCGGCCGTGCACTTCACGCAGCAGCCAGCACGCTCTCTGTTCCGGCGTCAGCTGCGCCAGCGCCGCGTTCAACGCCGCGAGCTGGCCGCTGACCTGGGCGGCCCGCTCCGGCTGGAGGTCTGACCGCGGCGACTCGGCGGTGTCGAGGTCGACGTCCGCCTGGGGCTTGCGCGCCCGGATCGCGTTGAGGCAGCGGTTCGTGGTGGCTCGGTAGAGCCACCCGACGAACGCCGCATCCTCGCCGAGCTGGCCGAGCTTGCGCCACGCGTTGAGGAAGACCTCCTGCACGACGTCCTCGGCGTCGCCGCGGTGCGCGAGCATCTTCACGGCGAGCCGGAATATCGGCCCCTGGTAGCGCAGCACGAGCTGCTCGTACGCCCGGACGTCGCCATCCTTCGCGCGCGCGACGAGGGTCGCGTCGTCGAGCGGTGTAGCGGCGGTCGTCACGGCACCTCCTCGGCAGGAGGACACCGGCGAGCGGAAAACGTCACGGGGTGATTGTCGGTGACCTGAGTCACCGAGGCGAATCAGTCCAGGCCGAGGTCGTCCTTGCCGAGGACGAACCGGTACTCCAGGCCTTCCTTCTCGATGGCCTCGCGCGCCCCCGTGTCGCGGTCGACCACCGTAACCACGCCGATCACGTTCGCGCCCGCCTCACGCAGGGCCGCGACCGCTTCGAGCACGCTGCCGCCCGTGGTCGAGGTGTCCTCGACCGCCAAGACGCGCTGCCCGCGGACCTCCATGCCCTCGATGCGCCGCTGCATGCCGTGTTCCTTGACGGACTTCCGGACGACGAACGCGTCGAGCACGACGCCGTCGGTCGCCGCGGAGTGCAGCATCGCCAGCGCGACCGGGTCGGCACCGAGCGTCAGCCCGCCCGCGGCGACGTAGTCCCAGTCCGCGGTGAGCTGGCGCAGCAGCTTGCCGATCAATGGTGCGGCCGCGTGGTGCAGCGTCGCGCGCCGGAGGTCGATGTAGTAGTCGGCTTCCTTGCCGGACGCCAGGGTCACTTTTCCGTGCACCACGGAAAGATCGGTGACCAGCCTGGCCAATTCGAGTTTCGCCGCTTGATCCAACCCGGTGTTCGCCACGGCCGAGAGTCTTACACACGACCGTTCTCACTCACCGATGGATGTGGCGTCGACCGCACGCCCGCGCGTCGCGGCCCAGGCCGGGACGAGGATCGCGACGAGCGAGAGCACCACGGCGATCGCGAGCACCACCAGGTAGATCGCCAATGGTCCGGACGGCAGCACCGATCGGCTGACCACCAGGCAGAACGGCACGATCGAGCCCGCCGCGACAACCGTCCCGAGCAGCACCGCGATGGTCGCGATCAGCCCGCCTTCGACGCCGGCCATCCGCAGCACCTGGCCGCGGGTGAACCCGCTCAGCCGCTGGAGCCCGAACTCCCGGCGCCGCTTGGCGGTGGACATCACCAGCGTGTTGACGACCGAGATCACCGTGTACGCGATGATCATCCCGACGAGCAGGTAGTTGACCCAGGCGCCGATCTCGTTGCCCTTCGCGTGTGCCGCGATGAGCGCGTCACGATCACCGACAGCCACCGGCAACCCCGCTGTCGCCTCGCGAAGCCGCGAAGTCAGCGTCGCCGTGTCGACACCCGGGGCAGCGCGGACCAGCAGCTGCGGAGCGAGCCCGAGCGTCGTGTGCGGAGCCAGCAGCGACGCGGGCAGCACGAGCCGTTCGAACCCGGCGCGCTGGCTCACGACGGCGGTCACCCGCACGTCCACCGGCGTGCCGTCGCCGAGCCGCAGCGACAGCGTGTCGCCGACGTGGCGGCCGAGCGTCGACGGCACCTCGACGGCGTTCCCGCTCAGCTCGCTGACCCCGAGCGCGGGCCAGCCGTCGTCATCCTGGTTCGAGTCGTACGGCTTCTCGACGAACACCGTGCTCGTGACGTACTCCGACGCACCGGCGACCCCCGGCACCGCGGCGACGCGACCGAGCACCGACGGGTCGAGCCCGCCCGGCCCGGCGACGACCGCGTCCGCACGCAGGTCCTCGGTGTACGCCTGGTTCGAGACGGCTTCCTGGGTGGTCTGCAGGTAGATGTTGGCGGTCGCGATGCCGACCGCGAGCATGATCGGGGTGACCGCGCCGGCCGTCCGGACCGCGCCGACGCGGGTGTTGAGCAGCGCGACCCGGCCGGTGACGCCGCTGAAGGCCTGGACCGGCCAGCGCAGCAGCATCGCCGTCACCTTGGTGACACCCGGGCTGATCGCCGCGAGCCCGAACGCCCACAGCATCACCGCGGGCCCGGCCGTGCTGGCCGCGACCGGGCCGGTCATCACGGCGACCGTGACGATGGCCAGCGCCGTCCCGCCCGCGAAGCACAGGATCGCGGTGATCACCCGGATCGGCGTCAGCCAGCGCCGTTCGACGGTGGCTTCCGCCAAGGCCTCGGTCGGCCGGACCTTCGAAGCACGGCGTCCGGCGACGAACGACGCGGCGATGACGGCCAGCAGTGACGCACCCGCGGCGACCGTCGCCGGGAGCCAGCCCTGCTCGAACCGCAGCACGTCCGGCACGACGTGGTTGGCCGCGAGCTCGCCGAACAGCCACTTCCCGAGCACCGGGCCGAGCACGACCGCGACGGCGACCGCGAGCACGCCGACGACCAGCGCCTCGCCCAGCACCATCCGCCGCAGCTGACGCGGGGTCGTGCCGATCGCGCGCAGCAGCGCGAGTTCGCGCTGGCGCTGCTGGGTCGACAGCGTGAGCGTGCCCGCGACGACGAACACCATGACCATCGCCGACAGCCCGCCCGAGACGGCGGCCAGCACGATCAGGTTCTCGCCGCTCTTGCCCACCTCGGGAAACTCCAGGACGCCGCGGTCGACACCGGTCGTCACGACCCCGGCGTCCCCGACCGCCGCCGTCACCGCTTCGACGTCACCCCCGAAGACGCCGATGGTGTCGAACTGCCCAGGGTGTCCCGAAAGCCGCGAAGCGTCCGAAGCCGCGAAGAAAAGTGCCGAGTCACGCATGGCCTGCGGTGCTTCGGCGATCCCCGAGACGCGGTAAGGGCTGACGACACCGTGCGCCGCGACGGGCAGCGTGTCCCCGATCGCGAAGCCGAGTCCGGCGTCGACCACGACTTCGCCCGGCTTCGGCGCTTCGCCCTTCAGCGCGTACGGCGTCAGCGCGGCGGAATCCCACGCGTGGCCGAGCGCGCTGCCGACGCCGATCTGCGCGGGGAAGCTGACCTCGCCGACCACGTCCGTGACGCCCGGGACCGCGCGCAGGCGGTCGGCCAGAGACGCGTCGACGCGGACGCGCTCGGGCAGGGTCGCGTTCTTGAACTTGTGCTTGTCGTCGGGGTCGAGGGTCGCCGGGTCCTCTTCGGGCAGTGCGAGCGTTTGCTGCCCGCCGACGACGATCGGCGCCGCGGCCAGCCGCTGCACCGGCGTCTCGGACCGGATGCCCGTCTCCATCAGGCCACCGCACGCCGAGACGATCAGCGCGCCGAAGAACACGGCGACGAACGTCGCCAGGAAGCCGCCTTTGCGCAGGCGGAGGGTCCGCAGGGCCAGCTTGAACATCAAGACCGCACCGCCAGCCGGTCCCAGGCACCCAGGTGGGTCATCCGCTCGGCGACGGCTTCCGCGGTCGGCCGCGAGAGCCGCCCGGCGATCCGGCCGTCGGCCAGGAACACGACCTCGTCGGCGTAGGACGCGGCGACCGGGTCGTGCGTCACCATGATCACCGTCTGGCCCGACGCCCGGACGGACTCGCGCAGCAGGCCGAGCACGTCGGCGGCGGTGCGGGTGTCGAGCGCGCCGGTCGGCTCGTCGGCGAACAGCACGGCCGGGTCGGTGACCAGCGCACGCGCGATCGCGACGCGCTGCTGCTGCCCGCCGGAGAGCTGCCCGGGCAGGTGCTTGCGGCGCCCGTCGAGCCCGACGTGCGTGAGGATCCGCGCCACGAGCCGCTTGTCCGGGCGCTTCCCGGCCAGCTGCAGCGGCAGCACGACGTTCTGCTCGACCGTCAGCGCCGAGAGCAGGTTGAACGCCTGGAAGACGAAGCCGACGCGGTCGCGGCGCAGCTTCGTCAGGTACGTCTCGCTCTTGCCGTCGAGGTCCTGCCCGTCGAGCACGACGCGGCCCGACGTCGGCCGGTCGAGCCCGGCCGCGCAGTGCAGGAAGGTGCTCTTGCCCGACCCCGACGGGCCCATCACCGCGGTGAACCCGCCGCGCGGGAACGAGATCGAGACCCCGTCCAGCGCGACCACGCCGTCGTACTCCTTGCGCACGGCCTCGAGCCGAACCGCCTCAGTCGTCATGGGGAAAACGCTAGGCAGGCAGCCCCTCGATCACCCTGGTGCGCACGCGCGTCTTCGGGGTAGGGACAGCCCTACTCCGGAGCTTTCACGTGAAAGCTCCGGCTCAGGTACGGCCCTTGCCGCCGAAGCCGCCGCTGATCCGGCGCAGCACCGCGCGCGGCAGCAGACCACCGATCGCGACGACGGCCTTGTACTGCAGGCTCGGCACCGAGATCACCTTGCCGCGGCGCAGGTCCGCGAGCGCCTCGCCGACCACCTGTTCGACACCCAGCCAGGCGATTTTGGGGCCCGGCTTGCCGATACCGGCCCGCTGATGGAATTCGGTGGCCGTGAAACCGGGGCAGAGGGCCATCATCCGGACACCCTTCGGCAGCGACGCGGCGATGCCCTCGGTGAACGACGTGACCCAGTTCTTGCTGGCCGTGTACGTCGAACCGCGGCCGCTGAAGAAGCCCGCGACGCTGCTGACCTGGATGATCTCGCCGTGACCGCGCTCGATCATGCCGGGCAGCACGGCCCGGGTCAGCCGCAGGACCGCGGTGACATTGACGTCGAGCTGGCGCTGCAGCGCGTCCGGCGGGATCGTCCAGAAGTCGCCGTTCAGCCCGAACCCGGCGTTGTTCACCAGCAGGTCGACCGGGCCGGCGGCGAGCCGCTCCTCGACCGCCGTCCGTCCGTCCACTTCGGACAAGTCGGCGGGGAGCACCTCGACGGCGACGCCGTGCTTTTCCCGCAGCTCAGCGGCGTAGGCCTCCAGGCGCGCGGTGTCGCGGGCGACGAGCACCAGGTCGTACTTCTCGGCGGCGAGCGTGCGCGCGAACTGCGCGCCGATGCCCGCGGTGGCTCCGGTGATCACGGCGGTGGTGGTCATGTGGGTGAACGATACCCACAGGTCAGGGCCTCCGGGTGCAGTCGTTTCACGCCCGGGCTATCGTCCCGATCATGGGTAAGCACAGCAGGCGCAAGAGCGGCTACCTGCCCAGGGTCGCCGCCGGCGCGGCCCCCGTAGCTCTCCTGTTCGCGGCCCCCGCGGTGGCACTCGCGGCCCCGGCCGAACTCACCTTGCCGATCGACCACCGGCACACCACGACGCTCGACAGCGACGGCGACACACTCTCCGCGAGCCGTCGCGACGTCGTCGTCAAGCAGCTCGGGGACACCCGGCTAGCGTCCGACCTCACGGAGGCCGTCGCCACGCGCGGCGACCGCGCGGGCGCCGTCGAGCGGGGGCACCAGGGCGTCTGGCTCACCAAGGGTGTCGACGTCCTGAGCGAGAACGCCGAGCAGCTCGACGCCGGGCTGTTCGCGGGAGACCTCACGGGTGGGATCGCGGCCCGCCACTCGTCCGGTCAGGCCGTCGACCTCGGCCAGCTCGGCGCGGTCGGCACGGCGTCCGAGCAGCACGTCATCGGCAATTTCGCCGGCGACCTCGACGTGGGGCAGGCGCACGAGCTCGGCGGCCAGCTCGGGCCGGCGTCGGGCCTGGTCAAGACGTCACAGAACCGGGCATCGGGCTCGTTCAGCGGCGATCTCGGGGTCGACCACGTCGTCCACGTCCAGGGCGCCACGACGTCCATGCGCGGCACGCTGGCGGTCAGCGTGCTCGACCAGCCGGTGCTCGGCCTCTAGTCCTGCGGGTCCGCGGGCGGCGGCTGCTGCACCGGGATCCCGGCGGCCGGGGTCGGCGTGGTGCCGCCGACGGACGGGATGGGCGCGCTCGCCTGGTGGCGGCCGGCGTCGTAGTCCTCGTCGAACGGGTCGACGATGTCCGCGATCTCGCCGAGGTCGCGCAGCAGGCGCTCGAGCCGGGACGGACCGGCGGTCGGGACGACGCTGGCGAGCACCCACTCGGCCTCGAGCCAGGCCACGCCGACGTCGCCGCCGAGCTGGTCCGCGGCGTCGACGAGCTCCTGGGTGATCACCGCGCGAGCGCCGTCGGCGTCGTCGGCGAAGGCGTAGCGCGAGCCGATCGGGCCGAGCATCTCCGGCATGTCGGCGCGCTGGAACGGCACGCTGGACAGCCACATCTCGATCGGGATCCGGTGCTTCTTGTTGCAGCGCACGGCGACGACAACGGCCGGGATCTGCCCCTCGGACTCGATGTCGAAGATGAACACGGGACGGCGGCCGTCGGAGGTGAAGGTCGACCCCGCGACGACGTTCACGGCGGCGTCCGCGCCGAAGTAGCCGATCGCGCCGTTGGACCACTGCTGCGGCAGCCGTTCGTCCTCCTCGACGAACTGCCAGCCGCGCAACTGCGCCCAGCGCATGCGCTCGCGGTTGCGCGAGCCCTCCTTCGCCCGGTCGGCAGCGAGCAGCCCGAGGCCCGCCACCAGGGCGACGGCCGCGATGACGAACCAGATCCACGCCGGAATACCCACGACGTGCAGGGTATCGCCTGCTACGCCGAAGAGATGATCGCCGGTACCCGTGTCGCCGGGCCCGTTCGGACCAATTCCCCGCACCCGGGTCGACAAATCGCCACAACTCACCACTGTGGACGCCCGCGAAAAGCCGTGAAGGCCTCCTTCCCGGCCATAAGAGCCGGTAAGGAGGCCTTCACGGACTTGCGGGTCAGACGCGGGTGACGGTCAGCGAGTCACCGGCTTCCAGCTCCGGGATGTCGACGCGCACCGTGTCGCCGTCCCGGACCTCGCCCGACAGCAGCTCCTTCGCCAGCTTGTCGCCGATCGCCGACTGGACCAGCCGCCGGAGCGGGCGGGCGCCGTAGATCGGGTCGAAGCCGTTGAGCGCGAGCCACTCGCGGGCGCCGTCGGTGACCTCCAGGTTCAGCCGGCGCTGCGCCAGCCGCGCGGCCAGCCGCGCCACCTGGATGTCCACAATGGACGTCAGCTGCTCGGTGCCGAGCGAGTGGAACACGACGATGTCGTCGAGCCGGTTGAGGAACTCCGGCTTGAACTGCCGCTGCACCACCGAGAGCACCGCGTCACGCCGCTGCCGCTCGTCGAGCGACGGGTCGGCGATGGCCTGCGAACCGAGGTTCGACGTCAGGATCAGGATGGTGTTGCGGAAGTCCACCGTCCGGCCCTGGCCGTCGGTCAGCCGCCCGTCGTCGAGGACCTGCAGCAGCACGTCGAAGACGTCCGGGTGGGCCTTCTCCACCTCGTCGAGCAGCACCACCGAGTACGGCCGGCGCCGGACGGCCTCGGTCAGCTGCCCGCCCTGGTCGTACCCGACGTACCCCGGCGGGGCACCGACCAGGCGCGCCACCGAGTGCTTCTCGGCGTACTCGCTCATGTCGATCCGCTGGATCGCGCGCTCGTCGTCGAACAGGAACTCCGCCAGCGCCTTGGCCAGCTCGGTCTTGCCGACGCCGGTCGGGCCGAGGAACAGGAACGAGCCGGTCGGACGGTCGGGGTCGGCGACGCCGGCCCGGCTGCGGCGCACCGCGTCCGCCACGACCTGCACGGCTTCGGCCTGCCCGATGACCCGCCGGCCCAGCTCGTCCTCCATCCGGAGGAGCTTGCCGGTCTCGCCTTCGAGCAGCCGGCCCGCCGGGATGCCGGTCCACGCACTGACGACGTCCGCGACGTCGTCCGCGCCGACCTCTTCCTTGAGCATCACGTTCTGCTGGCTGGCCTCGCTCGCCGCGGTGGCCGCTTCGAACTCCTTCTCCAGCGCCGGGATCCGGCCGTAGCGCAGCTCGGCGGCCTTGCCGAGGTCACCGTCGCGCTCGGCGCGTTCGGACTCGCCGCGCAGCTGCTCGAGCTGCTCCTTGAGCTCGCGGACCTTCTCGATGGAGCCCTTCTCGTTCTGCCAGCGAGCGGTCAGCGCCGTCAGCGTCTCGCGCTTCTCCGCCAGCTCGCCGCGCAACGCCGCCAGCCGATCGCGAGAAGCCGCGTCGCTCTCCTTGGCGAGCGCCATCTCCTCGATCTCCAGGCGACGGACCGCGCGCTCGACCTCGTCGATCTCCACCGGCCGCGAGTCGATCTCCATGCGCAGCTTGGACGCGGCTTCGTCGACGAGGTCGATGGCCTTGTCCGGCAGGAAGCGCGCGGTGATGTAGCGGTCGGACAGCGTCGAGGCGGCGACCAGCGCGGCATCCGTGATGCGGACACCGTGGTGCACCTCGTAGCGTTCCTTGAGCCCGCGCAGGATCGCGATGGTGTCCTCCGGCGACGGCTCGCCGACGAGCACCTGCTGGAAGCGCCGCTCCAGGGCGGCGTCCTTCTCGATGTGCTGGCGGTACTCGTCGAGGGTGGTCGCGCCGACCATCCGCAGCTCGCCGCGGGCGAGCATCGGCTTGATCATGTTGCCGGCGTCCATGGAAGACTCAGTGCCCGAGCTCCCCGCGCCGACGATCGTGTGCAGCTCGTCGATGAACGTGACGACCTCGCCCGCGGAGTCGGTGATCTCCTTGAGCACGGCCTTCAGCCGCTCCTCGAACTCGCCGCGGAACTTCGCGCCGGCCACCATCGACCCGAGGTCGAGGGCGACGACGCGCTTGCCGCGCAGCGACTCCGGCACGTCCCCGGCGACGATGCGCTGGGCCAGCCCTTCGACGATGGCCGTCTTGCCGACGCCCGGCTCGCCGATCAGGACCGGGTTGTTCTTCGTGCGCCGCGACAGCACCTGCACGACGCGGCGGATCTCGGTGTCGCGCCCGATGACCGGGTCGAGCTCGCCGGCGCGGGCGCGCTCGGTGAGGTCGACGCCGTACTTCTCCAGCGCCTTGAACGTGCTCTCCGGGTCCTCACTGGTGATCCGGGCGGAGCCGCGGACCTTGACGAACGCCTCGCGCAGCGCGTCCGGCGTCGCGCCGTGGCGCTTGAGCAGGTCGGCGACCTGGCCGCCTTCGGTGGCGAGCCCGACGAGCAGGTGCTCGGTCGAGACGTACTCGTCGCCCAGCTCGGTCGCGAGCTTCTGCGCGTGCGTCAGCGACTTCACGGCGAAGGTGTCGAACTGCGGGCTCGACACCGTCGCGCCGGTCGCGGACGGCAGCGCCGCGATGAGCGGCTCGAGCTCCTTGTGCACCACCCCCGGGTCGGCCCCGACCGCGGTCAGCAGCGGTGCGGTCAGCCCCTCACCCTGCGCCAGCAGGGCGCCCAGCAGGTGGGCGGCCGCGACGTGCGGGTTGCCGGCCATGGTGGCCGCCTGCGCCGCGGACGAGATCGCCTGCTGGGTCTTCGTGGTCGGGTTGAAAGCGTCCATCCC
Source organism: Amycolatopsis sp. NPDC051371 (assembly GCF_040682155.1). Lineage (NCBI taxonomy): Bacteria > Bacillati > Actinomycetota > Actinomycetes > Pseudonocardiales > Pseudonocardiaceae > Amycolatopsis > Amycolatopsis sp. NPDC051371. Next base: position 111,656 of record NZ_JBFBAG010000021.1, on the reverse strand, counting down.
TCACCTCATGCTCGGTACATCAAAAGTCCTGGTGACAGGCCTGACCGTGACCTGACACTATCCTTAACGCACGAAAACTTGAGTCTGTTCCGCTCAACTTCGACCAGGTGCGACGGCGCCCGCCGGCAACCGATGGCCCAGCGTGCCGAGCCCGGCCACGGCGAGGCCGGCGCACGCCCCCACCAGCACCCAGGGTAACCAGTCGGCGACCGAGAACAACGCCACCACGACGGGCGCGAGGACCTGCGCCACGGTGAACGCGTACTGGTACGCAGCGAGATAACGGCCGCGGGCCACCGGAGGTGCCGCGGCCTCGGCGAGAGCACCCGAACGCGGGCCGAAGACCAGGTCACCGGCGGCGAAGATCAGCGTCGACGCCAGCAGGTACCCCACGCGCCAGCCGTCGGGCACGAGCAGCACCCCGAGGCTGACCAGGCACCAGGCGGCGAACAGCGCCGAGCCGGCCCGCATGGCCGTGATCCGGGTCAACCGGGCGGTGAGCCGCAGCGCGAGCGTGCCGCCGACGCTCGTCAGCACGGTCAGCAGGGCGAGGATCGCGCCGGGCAGCCAGGCCGGGCCGTGCAGCCGGTCGAGCACGAACACCGGCGTGCCGATCAGGAAGAAGTCGAGCGAAAGCCCGAAGAGCCCGCTGAACAGGATCAAGGCGAGGTACGGCCGGTCGCGGAGCACCTTGACGGACCGCTCGTGGTGCTGCTCGTGCGGCCGCGCGAGCCGGCAGAAGAGGGCGAGGATCGACGCGGCCACGAAGAACGTCGCGACGTCGAGGACGAGCGCGACCCGGTACCCGCCGGCACCGAGCCACGTCAGCAACGCCCCCGCGACGAGCCCGCCGAGGCCGAAGCAGCCGGCCCGCACCATCCCCACCTCGGCGAACGGCCGATCCTTCGGGACGTCGCCCGCGACGTCGGCGATGAGCACGAACAGGGAGCTGTAGAACAGCTGCTGGCCGGTGGAGAGCAGGACCGCGGCGACGACCACCAGGCCCGCGCTGTCCGCGAGCAGGTACGCGCCCGCGCCGGCGGCCTGCAGCAGCTGGGCACCGATCACCACCGTGCGCGGCCCGACGCGGTCCACGAGGCGGCCGGCCAGCGGCGGCACGAAGAGCCCGCCGACGGTACCGAGCGTGACGGCCGTGCCCGCCACCACGAGCGGGGTGCCGACCACCTGCGTCACGTAGACGAGCGCCAAGGGAAGGAACAGTCCTGAGCCGAAGTTGTCGATCCCCAGCGCGCACAGCAGTGCGACCCGGCTACGCGTCACCCATCGACGTTAACCCTGTGGCACACCGCCAAGTCAGGACCGAACGGCCACATTCCGGCGGGCAAAATGCCACTGCCGGTGTCACCCCGGCGGCCGTCCGTCACTTGGTTGTGTCGGCCAGGCACGCGGCGCTGCCGAGAGCGCGGCGGAGGTCGGCGTTCATCTCGGCGAGCCGGCCGATGAGGTCGGTGACGCGCTCGTCGTCCCAGCCGCCGAGCGCCGTCTCCATGAACTCCAGGTAGTTGGCCCGCCAGCGGGCGAGCTCCTCCCGGCCCTTCTCGGACACGCTCACCAGGGAGGCGCGGCCGTCTTCGGGCGCGGGACGGCGGTCGACCAGCCCGGCCGCGGACAGCTGCGTGATCTGCCTGCTGACCACCGACAAGTCGACGAACCGGCGCTTGGCCAGCTCGGACGGCCTGGCTTCGCCGTTCTTCGCCAGGTCCGACAGCAGCATCGCGGCCGCCGGGTGCAGTCCCGGTTCGCTCTGCCAGGCCTGCATGATCCAGGCGTGCTGGAGCTGCGACGCGGTCTTCAGCTCGCGCATGAGCTCGACCCGGACGTCGTCGTCGGTGTCGTCGAAGCCCATCGGGACCCTCCTGCCATTACTTGTGCAATACAAGTTTATTGCCCATCGCTTGCGCGAGCAAGGATCACCCCGGTGAGGTCGCCCACGCCGTCGCGGGCAGCAATACACCCGGTCGGAGCAACAATGCGGGCAAAAGGGCGCCCGGCGGCTACCCTGCGGACGGACGCGCGCGCGACGCGTCCGAGTGACTTCCGGTGACGAGGGGAAGCGGTGGCGATGGACCCAGGAGGCGGCTGTGAGCGGAGATGCCGTTCCCGCGCCCGGGCCCGCCGTGGCTGACCGGGTACCACCGCCCCACCGTCCCCGACCCGCGAACACCCGCCCATGACAGCCGACTCGGTCAGCCCGCTCCCCAGGTCTTCGTCCCCGCGCGAGGCCCCCGCCGCCGTCGTCGCGATGGTCCGGCTCATCCGTGACAGCTGGGCGAAGTCCGAGCCGTACATCGCGGACATCTCCCAGTTCTTCTACGGAATGCTGTTCACCCTCGCGCCGACCACGCGCGACTTCTTCCCCATCAACATGGAGATCCAGCGCGGCCGGCTGGTGCGCGCGCTGGTGCACATCGTGCAGATGGTGGACCGGCCCGACGACCTGGCGCCGTTCCTGCGCCAGCTGGGCCGCGACCACCGCAAGTTCGGCGTGGTGCCCCGGCACTACGAAGCCGTCGGCACCGCGCTGCTGGCGTCGCTCAAGAACCACCTCGGCCGGGAGTGGACCCCCGAGGTCGAACGGGCCTGGGCGGAGGCGTTCACCATCGCCGCGCGGGCCATGCAGGACGCCGCCGCGTCCGACACGAACCCGCCGTCGTGGCAGGCGACCGTGGTCGAGCACCGGCGGCTGACCTGGGACCTCGCGCTGGTGCGGCTGATGCCCGACCAGCCCGTGCCCTACCACCCGGGCCAGTACGTGAGCGTCGAAGTCCCGCAGCGGCCACGGCTGTGGCGCTACCTCTCGCCGGCGAACGCGCCGCGCGAGGACGGCGGCATCGAGTTCCACGTCCGCGCGATCGACGGCGGCTGGGTGTCCAGGGCGATAGTCAGCCACACGCAGCCCGGCGACGTCTGGCGGCTCGGGCCGCCACTCGGCCGGATGACGGTCGACCGCGCATCGTCACGGGGTGTGCTGATGATCGCGGGCGGCACGGGGGTCGCGCCGCTGCGGTCGATCCTCGACCACCTCGCGCTGTGGGGCGAGAACCCGAAGACGCACCTGTTCTACGGCGGGCCGGCCCGCGAGGACCTCTACGACCTCGAGGAGTTGCGCGCCCTCGCGTCCACGAACCCCTGGCTGAACGTGACGCCGGTGGTGGAGCGCGGCGGCGACGTCCCCGGGTTCGAGCAGGGCACGCTGGCCGAGGCGATCACGCGGTACGGCTCCTGGCCGCAGTACGACATCCTCGTGTCCGGCTCGCCGGCGATGATCCGCGCGACGGTGTCGCGCATGCTGGTCGCGGGCAGCGCGCTGGACCAGATCCAGTACGACCCGTTCACGATCGACTAGCACCGCCAATTGCGGACGCACCGCTCCGGTGCACAAATCGAACGAACGACGAGAATTGTTACGCGAGTCGCGTAAACCTTCCGGGTGATCCTTTTTACGCTGTGCCAGACGGGGTTTACCCGGTGTGGCGAAATTGCTCCGTTCGAGCGGACCGCGCGGAATCACGCGCATCTGCACGGGAATTCGCCTACAGTCGGAAACCCTCGGGGGCGGCACCCGCCACAGCGACGCCGCATGCACGGCGCCAAAAAGCCTTTGCACGACTGGAGATCACCGTTCCCGATGAGTGCTGAATCCGTGAAGATCTTCGCGCCGCCACAAGCTGTTCCCGTTTCGGCAGTGGAAGGTCGCGAACTGGCCAGGCTGATCCGTGAAAGTTTTGCCGAGATCGAACCGAAAGCCGACGAACTGGCGCAGTACTTCTACGGCGCGTTGTTCGTCATCGCGCCGGATTGCCGTGATCTGTTCCCGGTCACCATGGCGAACCAGCGGAGCCGGTTGCTGCGCGCGCTCGTGTACGTGGTGCAGATGGTCGACCGGCCCGACGAGCTGGTCACCTTCCTCGGGCAGCTGGGCCGCGATCACCGCAAGTTCGCCGTCGTCTCCCGCCACTACGACGCCGTCGGCGTCGCGCTGCTGTCCGCGTTGAAACGGTTCCTCAAGCAGAAGTGGACGCACGAGGTGGAGTCCGCGTGGACGACGGCGTACGGGCTCATCGCCAAGACGATGCGCGAGGCCGCGCAGGCCGAGACCGGGCCGGCGTCGTGGGCGGCGCGCGTGCTCGACCACCGCAAGCTGTCCCGCGACGTCGCGATGGTGCGGGTGCAGACCGAAGGACTGCTGCCGTTCCGGGCCGGCAGCTACGTGAGCGTGGAGGTGCCGCAGCGGCCGCGGATGTGGCGCTACCTCTCCCCGGCGACCGCGCCGCGCGGCGACGGCCAGATGACGTTTCACGTGCGGACGGTGCCCGGCGGCTGGGTCAGCGGCGCCATCGTCAACCACACCGAACCGGGCGACACGTGGCGGCTCGGGCCGGCGATGGGCACGCTCAACGTGCGCCCGACCGCCACGAGGAAGCGGCTGCTGATGATCGCCGGCGGGACCGGGGTCACCCCGTTCGTCTCGATCCTCGACGATCTCGCGCACTGGAAGCGCAACCCGCCGGTGCACTTGTTCTTCGGCGGCAAAAGACCCGAGGACCTGTACGCGCTCGACGACCTCCGGCGGCTGACCGCGGTGTCGAAGTGGCTGACGGTCACCCCGGTGACCGAGGAGGGCGCGATCCCGGGCGGCGACCGCGGCACGCTCGCCCACGCGGTGACCCAGCGCGGCGCGTGGAAGGACCACGACATCCTCGTCGCCGGCTCGCCGCCGATGATCCGCGCGACGATAGCGAAGCTGCTGAGCGTCGGCGTCGAGCTCGACCGCATCCGCTTCGACCCGTTCACCCTGGACTGAGGAACTCTCAGCGGGCCGCGCGGGCGGGTCGGATTCTCGCTATGTTCACCGATATGGAGATGACCATTCCGGTTCCGGACGGGACCATCGGCGGCTACCTGGCGGAGCCCGCGGGCGAGGGGCCGCACCCGGGCGTGGTGCTCATCCACGACGCGTTCGGGCTGAGCCAGGACACGAAGAACATCACCGACCGCTTCGCCGCCGAGGGCTACCTCGCGCTGAGCCCGGACCTGTACTCGCGCGGCGGGATGCGCCGCTGCGTGCGCCGCGTGTTCTCGGACATGTTCGCGAACCAGGGCCGGACGTTCGACGACATCGAGGCGTCGCGCGCGCTCCTGGCCGGCCGTCCGGACTCCTCGGGCCGGATCGGCATCGCCGGGTTCTGCATGGGCGGCGGCTTCGCGCTCGTCGCGGCGTCACGCGGCTTCGAGGCGTCGGCGCCGTACTACGGGCAGCTGCCGAAGAACCTGTCGGTCCTCGACGACGCGTGCCCGATCGTCGGGAGCTTCGGAAAGAAGGACTTCTCGCTGCGCGGCGCGGCGGCGAAGCTCGAGACGGCGCTCACCGAGCGTGAAATCCCGCACGACGTCAAGGAGTACCCGGGCGCCAGCCACGGGTTCGCGAACAAGATCGAAGTCGCGGCGCCGCTGAACCTGCTGCTCAAGGTCGTCGGGTTCACCTACCACCACGAGGCGTCCGAGGACGCGTGGCGCCGGGTGACGTCGTTCTTCGGCGAACACTTGCAGCAACCGGCCCGACCTTCGCACTGAGCCGAGCGGGTCAGCGTTTTCGCTGAACGGCTGTACTTCGTTGACCGTTGTGCCCGATTCGCCTTATGGTCTAGACCACATCTTCCCCGGATGTGCTCGTTCGTCCTCCCTCCGGAACAACGCTGTTCCCCCTCGAGGAGCCGAAATGACCTGGAAACGCAAGCTCTTCGCGGCCGCTGCCGGTGTCCTGATCGCCCCGGTGCTGGTCGTCGTCCTCCCCGCCACCACCGCGAGCGCTCACGGTTACATCTCGGACCCACCCAGCCGGCAGGCCAACTGCGCGGCCGGGAAGGTCCCGAACTGCGGCGCCATCGTCTACGAACCCCAGAGCGTCGAAGGGCCCAAGGGCCTGCGCAGCTGCGACGGCGGCAACTCCCGCTTCTCGGAACTCTCCGACGAGTCGAAGCCGTGGCCGGCCAAGTCGGTCGGCACGATGGTGACGTTCAACTGGGTCTTCACCGCCCGGCACGCCACCTCGAACTACGAGTACTACATCGGCGGCACCCGCGTCGCGAACATCTCCGGCAACAACCAGCAGCCACCGGCGACGGTGCAGCACCAGGTGAACCTGGCCGGCTACTCGGGCCGGGTGAAGGTGCTGGCGATCTGGAACATCTCCGACACGACCAACGCGTTCTACAGCTGTGTCGACCTCCAGATCGGTGGCGGCGGAACCCCGCCCCCGACCACGACCACCCCGCCCCCGACGACGACCCGGCCGCCGACCACGACCCCGACCACGCCGCCCTCGAGTGGCACGTGGGCGGCGGGGACGGCGTACAAGGCCGGCGACGTGGTGACGTACAACGGAGTCAGCTACCGCTGCCTCCAGCCGCACACGGCGATCGCGGGCTGGGAGCCGCCGAACACGCCGGCCCTCTGGCAGCGCCAGTGAGAGTGCTGCTGGCCGTCGTCGCGCTGCTGCTGACCGGCTGCGGCGCGACGGCGGCCCCACCCGCGCACAACGCGGCCGACGTGATGTTCCTGCAGATGCTGATCCCCCAGAACCAGCAGGGCATCGAGATCGTCCGCCTCGCCGCGGACCACCCGCTCCCACCGGCGCTGAAGGAACTGGCGGCGGCGATCGAGTCCACCCAGCGGACCGAGACGGACGACATGAAGCGCTGGCTGCGCGACTGGGGTGAGCCCGAGACGATGGACATGAACCCCCAGGCCCACGCGGGCCACGGCGGCATGAAGATGACCTCGCCGGACCTGGTGGCCACGCTTCGGGCGACCCCGGACGCCGAGTTCACCCGCAAGTTCCTCGACGTCCTGACGGGCCAGCAGCAAGGAGCGGTCGAGCTGGCCCAGACGGAGAACGGCGCGGGCGGCGGAGTCAACGCCCAGGCCCGTGATCTGGCCAGGCGGGTCATCGAGTCGCGGACCGCCGAGGTGAAGCAGTTGTTGAACTTCAAGGTTTGACGTCCCCGCGGCCCCGGGGTGCCGACCGCGAGCAGCCCCCTGCCCGGCTGCTCGCGGTCGGCGCGTTTATTCGGTTGGCCACGCCCGCGCGCCGAGTTAGCCTCGTGATCATGAAATTCTCCTGCGCCGTCTTCGCGAGGTTGCGTACCCGCCGCTGACGGCGGCGCACCGATCTCGTTCCCTGCCCGCCGTTCCGGCCTTCGCCGGGCGGCCGCTCTCGTGCTGCCCGGCTCCCTCCAGAGCTGCGGAGCATCCCTTGACTTTCCTCGTACCCGAACACGCCCACCTGCGCGCGGACCGCGTCAGCGTCACGCTCGGCTCGCGCCGGGTCCTGCACGACGTGAGCGTCACCGTCTCGCCCCGGTCCCGGCTGGCGATCGTCGGCGAAAACGGGCACGGCAAGACCACCCTGCTGCACGTTCTCGCCGGACTGCGAGCGCCCGACCACGGCACCGTCCACCGGACCGGCACCATCGGTGTCGCCCGCCAAACCATGCCGTTCCGGTCCGGCGAAACCGTCGGCACGCTGACCACCGAAGCCCTGCGCGAAACCCACGACGCCTTGCGAGCGCTCGAAGCGGCGACCGAGAACTTCGCCGAAGACCGTTACGCCGCAGCGCTCGACACGGCCACGCGCCTCGACGCGTGGGACGCCGAACGCCGCGTCGACGTCGCCCTCGAAGCCCTCGACGCCTGCGCCGACCGGGGCCGCGAGCTCAGCACGCTTTCGGTGGGGCAGCGCTACCGCGTGCGCCTGGCCTGCCTACTCGGCGCGCGGCACGACTTCCTGCTGCTCGACGAGCCTGGCAACCACCTCGACGCCGGCGGCCTCGCGTTCCTCACCGACCGCCTGCGCGGCCACGACGGCGGTGTCGCCCTCGTCAGCCACGACCGTGCGCTGCTCAGCGACGTCGCGACCGAGTTCCTCGACCTCGACCCCAGCCAGGACGGCCGCCCGCGCACCTACGCCGGCGGCTATCCGGCCTGGCAGGACGGCCGGCGCCGCGACCGCGAACGCTGGGTGCAGGAATTCGAGGAGCAGCAGGACACGCACCGGCAGCTCACCGTCGCGGTGACGCAGGCACGCGACCGGCTCAGCACCGGCTGGCGGCCGGACAAGGGCACCGGACGGCACCAGCGCCAGTCCCGCGCACCCGGCGTCGTCCAGGCGCTCAACCGGGAGCGGGCGGCGCTGGAGGCGCACCGCGTGACCGTGCCCGAGCCACCGCTGTCGTTGCGCTGGCCCGATCTCGGCTCCGGCGCTCGGGCGCTGGTCCGCCTGCACGACGTCGGCGTCGCCGGTCGCCTCACCGGCCCGGTGACGCTGTCCCTCGACCGCGGCGACCGGCTGCTCGTCACCGGCGAAAACGGCGCGGGCAAGTCGACGCTGCTGTCCGCGCTCGCCGGCGAGCTCACCCCGACGACGGGTTCCGTACGGCACCTGCCCGGCGCGAAAGTAGCGCTGATCGGCCAGGAAGTCCCGGCGTGGCCCGAAGAATCGACCGCTCGCCGGCTGTTCGAGCGGGCGGGCGTCCCGTTTTCGGCCATGGGCCTGCTCGACGCGGAAGCCCTGCGCACCCCGGTCGGCCGCATGTCCCAGGGACAGCAACGGCGGCTCGACCTGGCTCTGCGGCTGGCCGGACGCCCGGACGTCCTCGTCTTCGACGAGCCGACCAACCACCTGTCGGCGGTGCTCGTCGAGGAGCTGACCGAGGCCTTGCTCGAAACCCCGGCCGCGGTGGTCGTGGCGACGCACGACCGCCGGATGCTGCGCGACCTCGAGGCCTGGCCACGGCTGGACCTCTGACGCACGAAGGCCTCCCCGATGAGTTCGGGGAGGCCTTCGGTGTGTCAAACGTCAGCGGCGCCTGGGACGCCAGACCACCATCGCCGTCTGCTGGTTGAGCGGGACCAGGTCCCGGCGGTACGACGCGTGCGCCGCCGCCGCGGCCTGTTCGCCCGCGACGTAAGCCGCGGCCAGTTCTTCGGTCAGCTCGGCGAGGCGGGCCCGCAGCGCGTCGACCTGGTTCTCCAGCTCGATGATGCGCTTGATGCCGGCCAGGTTGACGCCGTCCTCCTGCGACAGGCGCTGGACTTCGCGCAGCAGCGCGATGTCCCGCATCGAGTAGCGCCGCCCGCCACCGGAAGTGCGGCCCGGCGAAACCAAGCCCTGCCGGTCGTAGGTGCGCAACGTCTGCGCGTGCATCCCGGCGAGCTGTGCCGCCACCGAGATGACGAACACCGGGGTCTCTTCGTCGCCTTCCTGGGGGATCCCGCCGAACATCCCACTCACCTGCCTTCGAGCAGCTCAGTGATCTCGGGCCGGGGGTCGTGCCCGGCCATCGACTCGGCGTACGACTGCAGTGCCTCGCGCGCCTTGTCGTCCAGTTTGGCGGGGATCGCCGCCTGGAGGGTGACGAGCAGGTCACCCTGCGAACCGTCGCGCTTGGCGATGCCCTTGCCGCGCACGCGCAGCACCCGGCCGCTCGCGGTGCCCGGCGGCACCTTGAGCGAGACCTTGCCCTCGAGCGTCGGCACCGTGATCGTGGTGCCGAGCGCCAGCTCGGTGAAGTCGACCGGCACGGTGATCGTCAGGTCGAGCGCCTTGCGCCCGAACAGCGCGTGCGGGGCCACGTGCACCCGGACGTAGAGGTCGCCCGCCTGCGCGCCACCCCGGCCCGGCTCGCCTTGGCCGGCCAAGCGGATCCGCTGGTCGTCGTCGACGCCCGGCGGGATCCGGACGGTCAGCGTGCGGGTCCGCGTGCTGACGCCTTCGCCGCCGCACTCGGGGCACGGGTCGTCGATGATCTGCCCGCGTCCGCGGCAGTCGCGGCACGGCTCGGAGAACGCGAACGCGCCCTGGCTGCGGCTGACCAGCCCCGACCCCGAACAGGTCGGGCAGGTCCGCGGCGACGTGCCAGGCTTCGCGCCGTTGCCACCGCACGTCGAACAGGTCGCCGGGCTCGACAGCCGCAGCGGCAGGGTCGCGCCCTTGACCGCCTCGACGAAGTCGATCCGGACGTCCGTCTCGACGTCGGCGCCGCGCTGCGGCCGGTTGGCCGTCGCGCCCGCCGTCGTCCGGCCACGGCCGAACAGCCCGCCGAGGATGTCGCCGAGCCCGCCGAAGCCGCCCTGCTGACCGGCGCCGGCCTGACCGAAGATGTCGCCGACGTCGAAGTTGCCGGTGCCGCCGCCACCGGGGAAGTTGAAGCCGCCCCCGCCGCCGAACAGCCGCCGCGCCTCGTCGTACTCCTTGCGCTTGCTCGCGTCGGAGAGCACGCCGTAGGCCTCGGAGACCGCCTTGAACTTCTGCTCCGCCTGCGCGTTGCCGGCGTTCGCGTCCGGGTGGTTCTCCTTGGCCAGCTTGCGATAGGCCTTCTTGATCTCGTCCGCCGTGGCGTCGGAGGAGACGCCCAGTTCACGGTAGAAGTCCTTGCCGACCCATTCCCGAGCACTCATCGGGCGCCTCCTCCTTCCAGCTGAACCGGATACTGCTTACTGCTGCTGGTCATCGAGTCCGCCGCCGAGTGGCAGCTCGCCACCGACGGGCGGGTGCTCCGCCGGGCCGCCGGGCTCGTGGTCGGTGACCCCGACCAGTGCCGCCCGCAGCACCCGATCGCCGAAGCGGTAGCCGCGGCGCATGACCACGGTCACCGTCGGGCCCGCCACGTCCGGCGAGGTGTTGTGCTGCACGGCCTCGTGCACGCTCGGGTCGAAGGCTTCGCCTTCGCTGCCGAACGATTCGAGCCCCGCGCGCTGCAGGCCGCTGATCAGCTTGTCGCCGACGGCCTTGAACGCCCCGGTGAGGTCACCGTGCTGCTCGGCCCGCTCGAGGTCGTCGAGCAGCGGCAGCAGGTCGTTCACCACCGTCGCCTTGGCACCGAGCACGACCGCCTCGCGGTCACGCTCGACCCGCTTGCGGTAGTTGGCGTACTCCGCCTGCAGGCGCTGGAGGTCGGCGGTGCGCTCGGCCAGCTCCTTCTCGACGTCGGAAACGACCGACACCGATTCGTCCACAATGGACTCGCCGAGCGAGGGACCCGCGTGTTCCACGGGCATTTCCTCCGGCTCCGGCGCGGCGTGGGCCGGACCGGGCGGGCGAACCTGCCCGGTCTGGGGGTCCACCCGCCGCCGATCCCGCACGACCACCGGCTCCTCGGGGCCGCGGCCCTGGTTCTCGGATTCGTCGTAGCTGTGGGTCACTTCTTCTCGTCCTCTTCGACGATCTCGGCGTCCACCACGTCATCGGCCTTGGCCTGGCCACCGGCCGCGCCGGCGTCGCCACCGGCGGCACCCGAGGCGCCGGCCGCACCGGCCGCCGCGTCGGCGTTCGCGTTGGCGTACAGGGCGGTGCCCAGCTCCTGCGAAGCGGTGTTCAGCTTCTCGATCGACTCGCGGATCTTGGCCGAGTCGGTGCCCTTGAGCGCCTCGTTCGACTCGTCGATCGCGGACTTGACCTTGCCCTTGAGGTCCTCGGGCAGCTTGTCGTCGTTGTCCTTGAGGAACTTCTCGGTCTGGTAGACCAGCGTCTCGGCCTGGTTGCGGGTCTCGGCCTCTTCGCGACGGGTCTTGTCCTCCTCGGCGTGCGCCTCGGCGTCCTTGACCATCCGCTCGATGTCGTCCTTCGGCAGCGCGGAGCCACCGGTGATCGTCATCGACTGCTCCTTGTTCGTGCCGAGGTCCTTGGCCAGGACGTGCACGATGCCGTTCGCGTCGATGTCGAAGGTGACCTCGATCTGCGGCACGCCACGCGGGGCGGGCGGCAGGCCGGTCAGCTCGAACATGCCGAGCTTCTTGTTGTGCGCGGCGATCTCGCGCTCACCCTGGAACACCTGGATCTGCACCGACGGCTGGTTGTCGTCCGCGGTGGAGAAGATCTCCGAGCGCTTGGTCGGGATCGTGGTGTTGCGCTCGATGAGCTTGGTGAACACGCCGCCCTTGGTCTCGATGCCCAGCGACAGCGGGGTGACGTCCAGCAGCAGGACGTCCTTGACCTCGCCCTTCAGGACACCGGCCTGCAGCGCCGCGCCGACCGCGACGACCTCGTCCGGGTTCACGCCCTTGTTCGGCTCGCGGCCGCCGGTCAGCTCCTTGACCAGGTCGGACACGGCCGGCATGCGGGTGGAACCACCGACGAGCACGACGTGGTCGATGTCGCCGACGGCGATGTTCGCGTCGCGGATCACGTTGTTGAACGGGTTCCGGGTGCGCTCGAGCAGGTCCGAGGTGATCTTCTGGAACTCGGCGCGGGAAAGCTGCTCGTCGAGGAACAGCGGGTTCTTGTCGGCGTCGACCGTGATGTAGGGCAGGTTGATGCCGGCCGAGTTCGAGCTGGACAGCTCGATCTTCGCCTTCTCCGCAGCCTCGCGGATGCGCTGCAGCGCCATCTTGTCCTTGGTCAGGTCGATGCCGTTCGTGGCCTTGAACTTGTCGACCAGCCACTTGACGATGCGCTCGTCCCAGTCGTCACCACCGAGGTGGTTGTCACCGGAGGTGGCGCGGACCTCGACGACGCCCTCACCGATCTCCAGCAGCGAGACGTCGAAGGTGCCACCACCGAGGTCGAAGACCAGGATAGTCTGTTCCTTCTCGCCCTTGTCCAGGCCGTACGCCAGCGCGGCGGCGGTCGGCTCGTTGACGATGCGGAGCACGTTCAGGCCGGCGATCTGCCCGGCCTCCTTGGTGGCCTGCCGCTGCGCGTCCTCGAAGTACGCCGGGACGGTGATCACCGCGTCGGTGATGGTCTCGCCCAGGTACGCCTCGGCGTCGCGCTTGAGCTTCATCAGCACGCGGGCGCTGATCTCCTGCGACGTGTAGTTCTTGCCGTCGATCTCGGTCTTCCAGTCGGTGCCGATGTGCCGCTTCACGGACCGGATCGTCCGGTCGACGTTCGTCACGGCCTGGTTCTTCGCCGGCTGACCGGTCAGCACTTCGCCGTTCTTGGCGAAGGCGACGATCGAAGGGGTGGTCCGGGAGCCTTCCGAGTTGGCGATGACCGTCGGCTCGCCGCCCTCAAGGACGGCGACGACCGAGTTGGTCGTGCCGAGGTCGATGCCGACCGCTCGCGCCATGGTGCTTTCCTCCTGTGTAAGCCTGCATGTTCTTGACCTGCACGTTCTTCCTCGCCTTGAGCGAGGCTGTGTCAAGTTCTATCCGGCCTTCGCGCATCTCGTCAAGCTCGACTTGAGCCGAGTGCGCTCAACCTTGTACCCAGCCTAACGAGCCGGTTCGGGTTCTTGTTCCCGGGTTCAGCGGCAGATGTGGTCCCGGGTGGGCGTGACACCGCTCACCAGGTAGTCCACCTCCGCCGCGCGGGCGCAGGCGGAGTTGAACAGCCCGGTGTGGCCGTCGTCGGTGCGGGTCAGCAACGCCGAGCGGTCGATGCTCGCCGCCAGGCCGCGGGCCCAGGCCAGCGGGGTCGCCGGGTCGTGGGCGCCGCCGACCACCAGGATCGGCGGGGCGCCGCGGACCGGGTGGGGCTGCGGTGGGTTCTTCGCCGGGACCGGCCAGCCGGTACAGCCGCTGGTGAAGTCCCAGTACTCCGAGTACCGCCAGCTGTGCGGCGCCACCGCGCGGAGCAGGCCCGCCATCGTGCCCAGGTCGGCCGGCCCGGTGAACGGCGACGGGAAGTCGTGGCAGCCGATCGCCCGGTACGCCCCGTAGATCGGGGACAGGAACTGGTTCCGCTCGGTCAGCCCCTTGGCGTCGGGGAACTCGCCGCCGGCCGCGGCCAGCGCCTTGCCCAGCGACGGCCACTCCTCCCGGAGGTAGAGGTGGTTGTAGACGCCGGCCGAGATCTCGTCGGCCGTCGCCGAACGGCCCAGGTCGCTCGCCCACACCGCGCCGCGCGCCGCCCGGGCCACGACGTCGTCGTAGAAGCGGAGGACGTCACGCCCGTGCAACACGCACTCGGCCGAGCCGCGGCACCAGTCCGCGAACCGGACCAGCGCGTCTTCGGTCGCCACGGCCTCTTCGAGGATCGCCTGGCGCAGCGGCCGGGCGTGGTCGACGGCGCCGTCGAGCACCATCGTCCGGACCCGGCCGGGGTGCTTCGACGCGTAGACCGCCCCCAGCTCGGTGCCGTACGACAGGCCTAGCCACGAGATCTTCGGCTCGCCGAGCGCCACGCGGATCGTCTCGATGTCCTCGGCCGCGCTCTGCGTGTCCGCGTTCGCCAGCAACGGCCCGGTCCGGGCCACGCAGTCCTCGCCCGCCGCGCGGTTGTGCGCCACCAGCGCGTCGAACCCCGGGCGCGACGCCGGGAACCGGTCGAGCGCCGGATCGAACAACGTCGCCGGGTCACACGTGATGCGTGGCGTGCTGAACCAGTCGCCGCGCGGGTCGAAGCCCACGACGTCGAACCGCTGCCGCAGCCGCGCGAGGTCCGGCGAGGCCAGCCCGCCGAACTGGACGAACCCGACGCCGGAGCCGCCGGGCCCGCCCGGGTTCACCAGCAGCGAGCCGATCCGCCTGCCCGGATCAAGCGCCGGCAACCGGGCCAGCGCGAGCCGCGCCGAGCCCAGCTCCGGCCGCGCGCGGTCGATCGGCACGTCGACCGCCGCACACTCGGCTGTCGGTTCTTGCTGCGTCGCACACGGCTGCCACACCGGCGAAGACGCCGAAGCGACGGCCGGTACCGCCGCCAGGACCACGACCGCCGCGATGACCGCGACGACCCGGCGCACGTCCATGATCTGGTTCCTCCCCCTGCACGCCGGCCTTCGGCGTGCTTCCTTCCTAACAGCGACCACCGACGGTTCAGGAGCGGCGGCCGGTCCAGGAAGAGAAGAAGAAATCCGAGTTTCCTTGCTGCACAACGACTTCCGCCGGAGTGCCGACCCAGGAAGTCACTCGATAGTGGGAATCCGCGGCGACCGGCACCCCCTGGGCCGGCGCCGCGGACTCCTCCCCCCGCGTGAACCCCACGACGCCGAACATCGCGACGGCTCCCAGCAGCGCGGCCGCCAGGACGCGCCGTTCGATCTTGACCATGGTGAAAATGCCCCCGTAGTAAGGAAAAGGTCAGGCCGCGCGGACCGTGACGCTGCCGCTCTCGGTCGTGAGGTCGAGCGTGTTGGGCGCGGAGCCGTCGGTCTGGACGTCGATGTTCCGGCTCCCGCTGTCGCTGTCCCCGACGACGCGGTACGGCCCGCCCGGCACCTCGACGTCGACGCTCCCGCTGTCGGCCTTGATCTTGACGTTGTTCGCCTGCGCCAGCGTGAAGTCGACGCTCCCGCTCGACGCCGTCACGTCGACCGGCCCGCGCACCCCGGTGCCCTTGATGCTACCCGAATCGGCGTGCACCTGGACCTCGCCGACGTCCGACAGGTCGATCCCGCCGCTCTCCAACCGCAGCTTCACGAGGCCCGGCACGTCCTCGACGCGGGCGTGGCCGGAGTCCGACTGGACGTCCACGCTCGCCACCCCGGCGACGTCCAAGCCGCCCGAGTCCATCCGGCCGGTCACCGGCACGCCCTCGGGCACAACCACTTCGAAGTCGACCGAGCAGTTGTTGCCGCAGTCGCTGAGCACGAGCTGGTCGCCGTCGACGCGGAAGAACGTGTCACCCGGCTTGCTGCGCCAGTGGTAGTTGATTTTTTCGTGCACCGTCGACGGTCCGGTGCCGGTGCGGATCTTCACCGACCCCGAGTCGCCTTCCAGCTTCACGCTGCGAATGGTCTCCGAAAGGGTCTTGCTGTTCTGGAAGTCCGATCCCCAGCCCCAGCCGAACGCGGTCGCCAGGCCGACGCCGATCAGGACGATGCCACCCAGAGCCAGAAGCGGGCGCGCCATGGTCGTTGGTCCCCTCAGTTGTTTCCTCTGCGTGAGAAACGGTATGGCCAGGTGCGGGTGCGGCACATGGGGGTAACCCCCCGAAAGAACCCTGAGATCCGTCCCTGACACGCGGGGGCGGCTCGGGGGGCCTAACCTGGCGCCAGGCTCCAGTTCCGTGATCAGGAGGATCCATGCCGCAAGCTCCCGGCCCGTACGAATCCCTGCCCGACGTGCCGTCCTTCACCCTCCGCAGCTCCGACGTCGCCGACGGCGAAACCCTGGCCACGCCCCACCTCTCGGGCATCTTCGGCGCCGGCGGCGAGGACCGTTCGCCGCAGCTGGCCTGGGAAGGCTTCCCGGCGGAGACGAAGAGCTTCGCGGTCACGTGCTACGACCCGGACGCCCCGACCGGCAGCGGGTTCTGGCACTGGGCGGTGTTCAACGTCCCGGCGTCGGTGACGGAGCTGGCCTCCGGCGCGGGCGACGGCTCCGGCCTCCCGTCCGGCGCGGTCACGTTGAAGGGCGACGGCGGGGTCAAGCAGTTCCTCGGCGCGGCGCCCCCGCCCGGGCACGGCCCGCACCGGTACTACTTCGCGGTGCACGCGCTCGACGTCGACAAGCTGGACGTGCCGGAGGACGCGACGCCGGCCTTCCTGGGCTTCAACATGTTCGGGCACACGCTCGCTCGCGCGGTGCTCACGCCGGTGTACGAGAACAAGGGCTGAGTTCGGAGGAGGGACCCGGCGCTGGTTCCGCACCGGTGCCGGGTCAGCGCGGGGCCTCCTTGTTGACGCCCTCGCGCTCCAGGTAGCGGCCCTTGGTGTGCTCGTCGAAGCCGAACTGCCGGTACAACCCGTGCGCGTCGGCGGTGTGCAGCATCCAGCGGAAGCCGGCGCCGGGCCCGTTGTCGATCATCTCCCGCACGAGCTCCTTGCCGAGGCCGGTGCCGCGGGCGGAGTCGACGACGAACACGTCGGCCAGATACGCCGAGCCGACGCCGTCGGAGAAGGCCCGCGCGAAGCCGACCAGCTCGTCACCGCGGTAGGCGCCGACGACCCGCCAGGAGCCGTCGATCGCGGCCTCGACCTGCGAACGCGTGCGCCAACGGCCCCAGTAGGCCTCGGTGGAGAGGAACTTCCACACCACTTCGAGGTCCAGCCGCGTGCGATCGTCGTCGAGTTCGTAGTCACCGAAGGTCCGCATGATCCGAAACTAAGCCCGGCGTCAACGCGGTTTCATCAGGTAGTCCACCACTGGCCGCAGCTCTTCCGCCGACGGCGGCTCGTCGTCGATCAGGCCCTGGATCAGCAGCCCGTCGATGCCCGCGAGGAACACGCGGAACGCCACTTCGTCGTCGTGGCGGACCATCGACGTCAGGACGTCCAGCCAGCGACGCGCGGCCGGCCGCAGCTCCGGCTTCCGCGCCGCCAGCAGGTACAGCTCGTACTCGGCCATCGTGCGCCCACGGCGCGGCCCCAACGCCTCCGAGAGGAGGCCGGCGACCTCTTCCGCTCCGCGCGAACCGCGGGACCGGGCCCGGTCGATCATCCAGTAGACCTCGGTGGCCATGTCGCGGGCGCACGAGATGAGCGTCGCGATGAGCAGGTCGTCCAGCGACGAGAAGTGGTACGTCGTGGACGTCGTCGGCACGCCTGCCTCGGCCGCGACGATCCGGTGCGTGACGCCGGCGACGCCGTCGCGCTCGATCACCCGCAGCGTCGCCTCGATGATCTCCGCGCGCCGCTTGTCGCCGCGGGCCTTGCGGCCGTCGACCTGCAGTTTCACGTCGATGCACTCCCGATCTCGATCAGCACCACACCGCCGATGACCAGCGCCAGCCCGGCGATCATCGCCGCGTTGACCGGCTCCTTCAAGAACACGACGCCGATGATCGCCACCAGGGCGACGCCGGCCGCGGCCCAGATCGCATACGCGACGCCGATCGGCAACCCCATCTTCAGCACGTACGACAGCGCGACGAACGCCACGGCGTACCCGGCCACCACGACGATCGACGGCCCGAGCTTGGAGAAGCCCTCGGAGAGCTTCAGCGAGACCGTCGCGGAGACCTCGGCGGCGATCGCCAGCGCGAGGAGAAGGTACGCACCCATAGGGTGAAAAGTACCTGAACGATCGTCCCGAAACAAAGAGCGACGTACACCACATCGGTGGGACTTAAGGCCACTCAACGGGTTACTCATCAGTAAGGAAGGTTAGTCTCCCGGCACCACCACAGTTCTATCCGGACGAAAGGCACCCGAACGATGGGCGCTCTGCAACTGACGCTCGGCGGGCTCTCCGTCGTGCTCGGCCTCGTCGCCTGGGGCATGTTCGCCGCGACGATCGCCCGTTTCGTGCGGGTGATCCGCCTCGGGCAGCCCGACTCGACGCGCAACGGGCCGTTCCTGCCGCGCATGAAGACGCTGATCAAGGAGTTCGCCGCGCACACGCGGATGAACCGCAAGCGCAGCGTCGGACCCGCGCACTGGCTGGTCATGTGGGGCTTCCTGCTCGGCTCGCTGGCCCTGTTCGAGGCGTACGGCGAGGTCTTCGTCCCGACGTGGGGCTGGCCGATCCTCGACGACTTCCCGCCGTTCCAGCTGCTCATGGAGCTGCTCGGGCTCGGCACGATCGTCGGCATCCTGGTGCTGATGGCGGTCCGCCAGCGCAACCACCCGCGCCGCGCCGACCGCCAGTCGCGCTTCGCCGGCTCCAACTTCAAGTGGGCCTACTTCATCGAGGCCGTCGTGCTCGTCGAGGGCATCGGCATCATCGGCGTCCGCGCCGCGAAATCCGCGCTGAACACG
Organism: Amycolatopsis sp. NPDC051371; assembly: GCF_040682155.1. NCBI lineage: Bacteria > Bacillati > Actinomycetota > Actinomycetes > Pseudonocardiales > Pseudonocardiaceae > Amycolatopsis > Amycolatopsis sp. NPDC051371. The sequence goes on along the minus strand of NZ_JBFBAG010000021.1, from coordinate 93,054 downwards.
CACGAAGGACCGCTGTGGGCGTCCTTCGTCTCCAACCCGATCGGCCAGCTGCTGCCGGCCAGCCCGAACCTGGTCACGGCGTTCGCGTTCGTCAAGCTGATGAGCGCCACGGTCTGGCTGATCGTCGTCGCGCGCACGATGACCATGGGCATCGCCTGGCACCGCTTCAGCGCGTTCTTCAACATCTACTTCAAGCGCGAGCAGGACGGCGGCGTCGCCCTCGGCGCGCTCAAGCCGATGATGAGCGGCGGAAAGGTCCTCGACCTCGAGGAAGCCGACCCGGACGAGGACACCTTCGGCGTCGGCAAGATCGAGGACTTCAGCTGGAAGGGCTGGCTGGACTTCTCGACGTGCACCGAGTGCGGCCGCTGCCAGGAGCAGTGCCCCGCGTGGAACACGGGCAAGCCGCTGTCGCCGAAGCTGCTCATCACGCAGCTGCGTGACCACGCCTACGCGAAAGCGCCGTACCTGATGGCCGGCGGCAAGCGCGACATGGCGGGCGACGAGGTCGGCCTGTCCGGCGACAACATGTACGCCGGGATCGACGTCCTGGCCATCGCCGAGTCCCAGAAGGCCTTGATCGGCGATGACGGCGGCGTCATCGATCCCGACGTCCTGTGGTCCTGCACCAGCTGCGGTGCCTGCGTCGAGCAGTGCCCGGTCGACATCGAGCACGTCGACCACATCGTCGACATGCGCCGCTACCAGGTGATGATCGAGTCGTCGTTCCCCAGCGAGCTGAACGGCATGTTCAAGAACCTGGAGAACAAGGGCAACCCGTGGGGCCAGAACGCCAAGGACCGGCTCGCCTGGACCGAGGACCTGGACTTCGAGGTGCCGGTGTTCGACGGCGACCTCGGCGACGCCGAGTACCTGTTCTGGGTCGGCTGCGCCGGCGCGTTCGAGGACCGCGCGAAGAAGACGACGCGGGCGGTCGCGGAGCTGCTGCACATGGCCGACGTGAAGTACACGGTGCTCGGCTCGGAGGAGTCCTGCACCGGCGACCCGGCCCGCCGCGCGGGCAACGAGTTCCTGTTCCAGATGCTGGCGCAGCAGAACGTCGAGGTCCTGAACTCGGTGTTCGAGGGACGTGAGCGCAAGGCCCGCAAGGTCGTCGTGACCTGCGCACACTGCTTCAACACCCTCGCCAACGAGTACCCGGAGCTGGGCGGTCAGTTCGACGTCGTGCACCACACGCAGCTGCTGAACCGCCTGGTTCGCGAAAAGCAGCTGGTGCCGGTGGCGCCGGTCGCCGAGGACGTCACCTACCACGACCCGTGCTACCTCGGCCGCCACAACAAGGTGTACGAGGCACCGCGCGAGCTGGTCAGCGCGACCGGGGCGCAGCTGCGCGAGATGCCGCGGCACGGCGACAAGTCGATGTGCTGCGGCGCGGGCGGCGCGCGGATGTGGATGGAAGAGAAGATCGGCAAGCGGATCAACGTCGAGCGCGTCGACGAGGCGCTCGGCACCGCGCCGTCGAAGATCGCGACCGGCTGCCCGTTCTGCAAGGTGATGCTGAACGACGGCCTCACGGCGCGCCAGGCCGACGGCAGCGCGAGCGAGAAGGTCGAGATCGTCGACGTCGCGCAGATGCTGCTCGAATCGGTCAAGCGCAAGCGGGAGCCGAAGCCGATCGCTCTCGGTGCCCCTTCACTCGCAAAAGAGTGACATAGATCGAAATGCACGCGGCCCCGGTCAGGAAGTCCTGACCGGGGCCGTTCTCATTGCGATTCACGCATTTCCGTAGCTGCCGGACTACCCCTTGTCACCGACCGCCGGACACATCCACTAGCTGGGAATTTATAACGGTAATCGATTTCCCGAAGAATGTTCACGATATTCACCGAAATGGCCCATCAGGCCAACAACAAACCTTGGCCAAAAGCCCCGGGGTCCGGCGTATCCTGACCTTTCCTCGCCGTCACCGCTGCCAGCGAGGCCACTTAGCCGATGACGGAATCAGGGGGCAGCGAGGATGGGTGAGGACCCGCGGACCACGGCGGCCGGACGCGGGGTAGATCAACACCCGTCCACCGGCCGGCACGCCCTCCGCAGCGAAGCACCCCTCGAGGAACGCCGGATGGTCGAGCCCGCCGGCTACGTTCCCGTCCAGCGCACCCTCGTGCGTCCGTACGTCCTGACCCGCGGCCGGACGCAGTCGCGGCGGCACCTGGCGATCGAAGCCATGGTCTCGACCCGGGCCGGAGCGCACTGGAACGGCGCCCGGCTGACCGGCGAGTTCCGCTCGGTGCGCACGTTGTGCCACCACCCGCGCTCGGTCGCCGAGGTCGCCGCCAGGCTCAGCGTGCCGCTCGGGGTCGCCCGGGTGCTGCTGGACGACATGGCCGAGCAGGGCCTGGTCACGATCCACGACAACCGCGTGAACACCGACGGACGGCCGGCCGTGGCGCTCATGGAACGCGTGCTGCACGGCCTGCGCCGCCTCTGACCATTACGCTCACCAAGGTGAGCGAGGAACCCGAAAAGCCCGGTGGCGAAAGCACACTGACCGTCCTGCTCGCCGGTGGGGTGAACCTGGCGATCGCGATCATGAAGCTGATCGCGGGCATCATCACCGGCTCGGGCGCGATGCTCTCCGAAGCGGCGCACTCGGTGGCCGACACGTTCACCGAGGTCCTGCTGCTGACCGCGTTGAAGCGTTCCGACCGCCCGGCCGACCGCGTGCACCCCTTCGGCTACGGCAAGGAGCGCTACTTCTGGTCGCTGCTCGCCGCCGTGTCGATCTTCGCGTCGGGCTCGATGTTCGCGCTCTACGAGGGCGTTTCGACGCTGTTCGGCCACGGCGAGGCGCAGAGCACGTCGATCCTCAGCTACATCGTGCTGGCGGTGGCGTTCCTGCTCGAAGGCACCTCATGGGTGCAGGCCGTGCGCCAGACCGTCCGGGAGTCGAAGGCCGAAAACCGGTCATTCCGGACGTACCTCCGCCTGATTGACGACCCGGCACCGAAGACAGTGCTCTTCGAGGACTCGGCCGCGCTGATCGGCCTGCTGGTCGCGTTCGCCGGCATCGGGCTGCACCAGCTCACCGGCTCGGAGGTCTGGGACGGCATCGCGTCGATCGTCATCGGCGTGCTGCTCGCCTGCGTCGCCTACCTGCTCGGGCGGACGAACCGCGGCCTGCTCATCGGCCGCCAGGCGAACCCGGAGATCGTCCGCGGCGTCCGCGACCACCTGTCCGCCGCGCCGGAGATCGAGGCCGTCGTGGACCTGCAGACGATGCTGATGGGCACCGACCAGGTCCTCGTCTGCACCCGCGTCGACTTCGACGACTCCCTGAGCGCCGGCGACCTCGAACGCGCGTGCGTCCGGCTCGCGAGCGAGCTGACCGAGTCGTTCAACGACGTCACCGAGGTGTTCATCGAGCCGGTGCCGCGGACCGATCCGGAGCTGCGCGCGACGGTGCTGGCCCGCTACGGCGAGATCGCGGAGCGGTGGAACAACCCGGGTCAGTAGCGCTCAGTACCCGAAGTCCTGAGTCCAGTACCAGCCCTTCGTGGTGACGCCGACGCCGATCTTGGCGAGCGAGCAGTTCAGGATGTTCGCGCGGTGGCCCTCGGAGTTCATCCACGCGTCCATGACCTGCGCCGCGGACGTCTGCCCCTTCGCGATGTTCTCCGCGCCCGGCTTCGAGTAGCCGGCGGTCTTGATGCGCTGGTCGAACGTGACGCCTTCGGGGTTCGTGTGGGCGAAGAAGTTCCGGGCGGACATGTCGTCGCTGTAGTCCTGCGCGGCCTTGGTCAGGTGCGACTCCTCGGTCAGCGGCTTGCAGCCCGCCTGCGCGCGCTCGTCGTTGACGAGGGAGATGACCTGCTCGGCGGTCGAGGACGCGACGCGGGCCGCGGCCTTGGTGCTCGGCGGCGCCGCCGCTTCCGACGTCGTCGGCTTCGGGGCTTCGGACGTCTCGGTCGGAGTCGGGGCCGCGCTGGACGTGGTCGGCGCGGGAGCGTCGGTCGTGGCCTGCTTCGTCGCCGGGGACTGCCCGCCGGCGAGGTCCGTGCCGCTGCCGCCCCCGGAACCGGCCGGCGCGTCGGGCAGCACCAAGGCCGCGGCGCCGAGTTCGGCCGTGTTTCCTTCCGCGGTGGCCATCCAGGTGCCTGTCGCGGCGGAGAAAACGCCGAGCAGCACACTGAGTGACACCATCACCACGCGACCACGTTCACCAATGGGGGACACGGCGCGAGAACGTATCACGGAACGATTACAGCGAGAACCCTACGAACGCACTGGTCACATTTCTCGGGCCGGCATTCGACGACCGACATGAAGTCCGCGGCAATCGGACGCTTCGGCGTTACTCCGTTCAGCCGCTTCGGACGACGAAGGAGGCCTCGCCGGACGCCGTCACCGGACGGCCAGTCGGGTCCTGGCCGGTGACGGTCGCCTTGCCCGTGAAGCCTTCCTTCCCCGCGACCGCCGTGCAGGTGAAGGTGATTTCGGCGTCCGCGGCCAGGCCGGGTGCGGTATGCGCGCACGACGCCGTGTGGTCGTCCGCGACGGACACGGCGGTGAGCGGCGCGTCGCCGGTGTTCTTGACCAGAATCGAGAACGTGACGGTGTCGCCCGGGTGGACTTCGTACGGCGTCGCGTCCTTCATCAGGGCGATCTCGGGGTGGACGACGTCGACTTTCGCTTCGGTTTTCGATTGCACGGAGCGATTGGCCGGGTCGATTCCCGTCACTTCGGCGGTAGCGGTGAAGTCGTCGTCCGGCGCTTTTCGAGTGCAGGTGTAGCTCCGGTTTTCTCCGGCCGCCAAGGTGCCGAACTTTCTCGCGCACGGCTCGTCGCTCATCGCGGACACGCTGGTCAGCGGGACGTCACCGGTGTTGGTGACGGTGATCGTGAACGTGACGTCGTCGCCCACGCGGACCGTGCTCGGCTTCGCCTGCTGCGTGATCTTCACCGCCGGGTGGATGACATCGATCTGGTCGGCGTCCTCGGCGGCGACCGGCGGGCCGATCGGGGGCGTGGCCGTGGCCTTCGCGGTGCTCACGACGTCGTCGTGCGGTGCGGTCGTGGTGCAGTCGAACTTCTGCGCCGCACCGGGTTCGAGGCTGTCGAAGGCCTTCACACAGGGCTCGCTGACGTTCACGCCGGTCAGCGCGACGTCGCCGGTGTTGGTGACGGTGATCGCGAGGGGCACGGTGTCGCCCTCGCGGAAGGGACCCTTCGTGTCCTGGGTGATCGAAAGTGCGGGGTGCAGGACCGTGAAGGAGGCGTCGTCGGTCGCGCTGACCTGACGGTTCGTCGGATCGGTGCCGATCGCGGTGGCGGAGCTCACGAAACTGTCGGTGCCGGCGTTTACCGTGCAGGAGTGGTGCTGGAGAGCGCCGGGAGGGAGGGTGCCGATGGGCTGAGCGCACGCCGGAGTGCGACTGTCCGCAATGGACACGTCGGTCAGGGGGACATCGCCGGTGTTCGCGACGACGAGGGTGAACGTGACGGTGTCGCCTTGCCGGACCTGTGCTGGCGTCGCGTCGTCCGTGATGGTGACCGCCGGGTGGATGACATCGACCGGTTCCCCGGCGGTGGCGGTCACGGGACGGTTCGTGGCGTCGGTGGCGGTGACCTTCGCGGTGGCGGTGAAGTCTTCTTGGCTCGCGCTTTCGCTGCAGGTGTAGATCTGCTTCGCCTGCGGTTCCAGCGGACTCACGGATTTGGCGCACGCCGGTGCGCCCGGATCGGCTACGGAGACGTCACTCAGCACGCTGTCGCCGGTGTTGGTGACGGTGATCGTCGAGGTGACGGTATCGCCCGGGCGGACGACCTTCGGCTCGACGGTCCTGCCGATCGTGATGGCCGGGTGGACGACGTCGACGGTGGCTTTGGCGCTCGCGGCGACCGCGGAGCCGGTGGGCGGAGTGCTGGTGACCTGGACGACGGCGGTGACGTCGTCGGCCGGCGCGGTGAGGGTGCAGCCGAAGTCCCGGGTGCCGCCGGGTTCGAGGGCGCCGTCCAGGACCTGGGCGCAGCCGGTGGCTCGCGCCTGCGGTCCGGTGGCCCGCGGAGTGGCGGCTCGGGTGGCCGGGGTCGGCATGCCTGAGGTCGGCGTGTTCGGCGTTGGCGCGGCCGGGGCAGGCGTGTTCAAGATCGGCGCGCCGGTCGTCCGGGCGCTCGCGGCTTGCCCACCGGCGGCCGGCGACCCTGCGTCGGCGTGCCCACTAGGCGCTTGCGAGTCCGTGACCCGCAAGCCGGTCAGCGGCACGTCACCGGTGTTGCGCACCGTGATCCGCAGCGGCACCGCGTCGCCCTCGCGGAACGGCCCGCCAGTGACGTCGGCGGTGATCGCCACGCCGGGGTGCTGCACGGCGAACGCGGCCTCCGCGCTCGCCGTCACCGGCCGGGCCGTCGGGTCCACGCCCGTCACCGCCGGCTTGTTCGTGAAGCCGGTGGCGCCCGCGACCGTCGTGCACGTGTACGCCTGCGTCGCTTGCGGCTGGAGCGTTCCGAGCGGCTTCGCGCATCCCGCGACCTGGTCGTCCACGACCGTCACGCCGGTCAGCGGCACGTCGCCCGTGTTGGTGGCGGTGATCGACCACGTCACCGTGTCGCCTTCGCGGACGGCCGCGGGCGAAGCCTGCGCGGCGAGCGCCACCGCCGGGTGGATCACGTCGACCACGGCGTCGTCGGTGACCTTCACCGTGCGGCCGAGCTGGTCCTTCCCCGACGCGGCCGCCGTGTTGGTGAAGTCGTCCGGTGGGGCCGGCGCGGTGCAGGTGTACGTCTGCCTGCCCTGCGGCGGCAGCGCGCCGATCGGCTTGGCGCACGCCGGGGTGCGGTCGTCGGTGACGGCGACGTCGGTCAGCGGTGCGTCGCCGGCGTTGGTGACCGTGATCGTGAACGTGATCGGGTCGCCGGTGCGGACGATGCCGGGCGTGGCGTCCTTCGTGAGCGTCAAAGCCGGGGTGATCACCGTGACGGTCGCCGACGCGGTGGCGGCCACTGGCTGCCCGGCGAGGTCGGTGCCGGTGGCGGTCACGTGCGACGTCGTCGTCGTGGACGGGTTCGCCGTGCACGTGTACGTCCGCGTCGCGCCCGCGGCCAGGCCGTCGAGTGTGCGCGAGCACGACGTCGTCGTGTCGTCGGTGACCTTCAGCGGCGCGAGCGGGCTGTCGCCGGTGTTCTTGACCGCGACGGAGAACGTCACGGCGTCACCCGCGTGGATCACCGGCGGGTCCGCGGTCTTGGTGACCTCGACGGCGGGCGCGATCGTCGGCGCGGGTGCGTCCGCGGTGGCGGTGACCTGCTTGCCGAGCTCGTCGGTGGCGGCCGCGGCCGCGGTGTTGACGCCGTCGGCGATCGGGGCCTTCGCTGTGCACGTCGTGGTACGGCTTTCGCCCGGGGCGAGAGCCCCGGCGAGCGCGCACGAAGGCGCCTTCGCGTCGGTGACCCGCAGGCCGGAAAGCCCGGTGTCGCCGGTGTTCGTGACCTTGATCGTGAAGGTCGCGGTGTCGCCGGCGCGGTAGGCGGGCTTGTCGGCCGTCTTCGTCATGCCCAACGACGGGTGCACGACGTCGACGGCGGCAGTTGCGGTTCCGTCGAGCGCGTCACCGAGCGCGCTCGTGCCGGTCGCCTTGACCGTGTTCGTGAAGTCGTCGTCCGGGGCCGGGCCGGTGCAGTCGTAGGTGACCGTCTGACCCGGGCCCAGCGAGCCGAGTGGCTTGGCGCAGGCGGAAAAGCCCTCGTCGGCGACCTGCACCCCGGACGCCGCGACGCTGCCCGGGTTGGTCACGGCGACGGCGAACGTCACGGGCTCGCCGGCGTGCGCTTTCGGCCGCGTCGCGCGCAGGGCGACCTGGAGTTCGGGCACCGGCACGGAAAACGCCATGTTCTGCGCGAGGTAGCTGTCCCCGCTGGTGACGAAGCCGAGCTTCGCGCTCGTCGCGCCCGCGGGGATGTTGTCGACGTTGAACGCCTTCGCGTCCACGCTGAAGTTGTTCTTCACCCCCGGCGCGGCCGCGTTGTCGGCGTTGGAGATGAAGAAGTTCGACGTCCCGCCGGTCGCGGGCTCGGCGGCCGGGGTGCCGTCGACCAGGAACTGGTCGCCGGAGCCACCCCAGTCGCCGTCGTAGGCGGTGACGCCGATGTGTGCGTCGGCGGCCGCCGCGCGGAAGCCGGTGATCGTCGTGTCCGCGGGGACGTCGGAGGCCTGGCGGACGTGTCCGTCGTAGACGACGACCTTGCGCTTGTTCGGCGCGAAATCGGGATTGCGTGACGGATACGCGTAGACCAGGGCGATCGACCAGCCGCCGGCACAGTCGAAACCTCGGGGCGCCCAGACGTTGCCGACGGTCACGTCGAGCGCGGAGCCGGTCGGCGCGCCCGCGAACTGGCTGGTCACGTCGGCGTGGGCGGAGTAGTACGGGCCGTCTTCAGCGAATCCCGAAGGCGCCACGTCAACCGGCTCGGCGCTGCCCACCGAAAGCCGGACGTTCTGCGTGGCGGGGTTCCCGGGCGGCGGAACGGCGGGAACGCCCTCGCGAAAGCCGCACGTCGTCCCGGTCGTGTTGCCCGCCCAGTTCAGGCGGGCGAAAGCGATGCGAGCGCCCGGCGGGATGCGGACGGACGCACTCGCGGAATCGAACGTGCCCGGGTCGGCGTCGATGTCGGCCCACTGCATGAAGAAGTCGTCGTTGACGAGGGTGTCCTTGCGGTCCGCCGTGTTCGCGCACGCCGCGGGGGTGTCGACCGCGCCGGCGCTCGGCGCGCGGTCGGCGGCGACCGGGCAGCGCAGGACACCGTTGCCCGCGTACAGGAAGTCGCCGTAGACGACGTCGTCGTAGCCCACCGCGAAGGGTGCGGCGCCGGCCGCACCGGCTGCCGGCGGCACCGCCGCGGCGAGGAAAACCAGTGCCAGAACGAGAACCCAGCGAAGCGGTCTATCGGGCAACCGCATTCCTCGCTACCTCCGGGGCCGGGACGACCTTTCGGAGCTTGGCACGAACGAGGGGTTTACGCGTCAGTTCTCACCCGTCCGTGGAACCGGTCAGCTTCGCCGTCGATTCGTGCGTGAGGGCGGTGGCCCCCTCGACGAACCCGATCACCGTGCGGAGTTCGTCGTCGGTGTAGCGGTCGCACAGCTCGTACATGCGCTTGACGAGGTTGTCCCACAGGTGCACGCCGCTCGCGATGGCCTGTTCGTCCAACGCGATGAGGACGCGGCGACGGTCGTCGGGGTGCGGCCGGCGGTCGACGATGCCCTTGCGCTCCAGCCGGTCGATCATCGCGGTCACCGACGCGGGCGCCAGGCCGGACAGCCGCGCCAGGTCCTTCGGCGTCTGCGGCCCGAACCGCGCGAGGTAGTCCAGGACCTTGCTGTCGACCGCCGACAGCCCCCGCGTCTCGGAGATCGCGGTGTGGAACATGACCGTCTCCGTCGACAGCTCCCGGGACCTGAGCAGGACTTCTTCGACCAGGTGCGCTCGCTCGCTTGACACGGGCCCCAGCCTAGCCCACTCTTTAGTTCGACAGAACGAATTAGTTTCTAAGAGATTCGAGGGGACGAACGAGATGACCAAGGCACTGATCATCGGGGGCGGCATCGCGGGCACGATCACGGCCATCGCGCTGCACGAAGCCGGGCACGAACCGGTGCTGTTCGAGGCGTACGACCGCGGCGCCGAGGGCGTCGGCGCGTTCCTCACGCTGGCGGTGAACGGCCTGGACGCGCTGCTGCCGCTGGGTCTCAAGGACGTCGTCAAGAGCACCGGCTTCGACTCGCCCCGCATGTCGATTGGGCTCGGCAACGGCACGCGGCTGACCGAGTTCACCCTGGGCGGCACGCTGCCGGACGGCACCGTGACCCAGACCGTGCTGCGCTCCGACCTCTACGTCGCCCTGCGCGACGAGGCCGCGCGGCGCGGGATCAAGGCCGGGTACGGCAAACGCCTGATCGGCGCGAGCCAGACGTCTTCGCAGGTCAGAGCGGACTTCTCGGACGGCTCACACGAAACCGGCGACCTCTTGATCGGCGCCGACGGACTCCGGTCGCGCGTCCGCACGATCATCGATCCGGACGCGCCGTCGCCGCGGTACGTGCCGCTGCTCAACACCGGCGGGTTCGCCGAAGGCCTGAGCCTGCCGGACGAGCCGGGCGTGCTGAACATGGTGTTCGGCAAGCGCGTGTTCTTCTGCCACGTCGTGAGCCCGGTCGACGGGCGCGTGTGGTGGTTCGCGAACCCGGCCCGCAAGACCGAGCCGACCACGTCCGAGCTGGCGACGCTGGCCGGCGAGAAACTGCGCGCCGAGCTGCTGCACCTCGTGGCGCGCGACCGGACGCCGGCGGCGGAGATCATCCGCGCGACGCGCGAGGTCTACCCGGCGTGGCCGACGTTCGACTTCCCCACGGTCCCGGTCTGGCACCGCGGCCGCATGGTGATCATCGGCGATGCGGCGCACGCGACGTCACCGGCGGCGGGTCAGGGCGCGTCGATGGCCATCGAAGACGCCGTCACGCTGGGCAAATGCCTGCGTGACGTGCCGGACGTCGAGCGCGCGCTGAGCACGTACGAAAGCCTGCGGCGCGAGCGCGTCGAAGCCGTCGTCGCCGCCGGGAAGCGCAACGGCGACGACAAGGTGATCGGCCCGGTCGGCCGCGTCGTCCGCGACTTCTTCATCAAGCGGGTGTTCTCGAAGCCGTTCGACGAGGACCCGAACGCCTTCATGTGGAACCACCACATCGACTGGAACGAGAAGATCTCCGCTTAGCGCCAGGTGTCGACGCGGTGGAAGTTCTTGTACGCCCGGCTCGGGGTCGGGCCGCGCTGCCCCTGGTAGCGGGACCCGGCCTCACTCGAGCCGTACGGGAACTCGGCCGCGCTGGAGAGCCGGAAGATGCACAGCTGGCCGATCTTCATGCCCGGCCAGAGCGTGATCGGCAGGTTCGCGACGTTCGACAGCTCGAGCGTGATGTGCCCGGAGAAGCCCGGGTCGATGAACCCGGCGGTCGAGTGCGTGAGCAGCCCGAGGCGGCCGAGCGACGACTTGCCTTCGAGGCGGCCGGCGAGGTCGTCGGCCAGGGTGACGAGCTCGAACGTCGAGCCGAGCACGAACTCACCCGGGTGCAGCACGAAGGGCTCGTCGCCCTCCTTCTCGACCAGCGAGGTCAGGTCGTCCTGCTGCAGTTGCGGGTCGATGTGGGTGTACTTGCTGTTGTTGAAGACGCGGAAGTACCGGTCGAGCCGGACGTCGACGCTCGACGGCTGGACCATGCCGGCGTCGAAGGGGTCGATGCCGAGCCGGCCGGCGTCGAGCTCTTTGCGGAGGTCACGGTCACTGAGCAGCACGCCGGGCAGCCTATCCGGTGGGTTCAGGCCGCTCGCATGTGCTGCGCGTAGGTCGTATCGGGCGCGAAGATCTTCTCGAGCCGCTTCACGTACCCGCGGCGCCCGGCCTCGCCGAGCCGTTCCTGCAGCGCGGTGGCACCGGGGATGAACCGCCGCACGGTCTCGGCGGCGAAGTTGACGCCCGCCACCGCGACGATCGCGGCCTGCGCGACGGGGTCGTTCGGCAGCCCGAGGAAGTCGGCGTTGCGCTTCCCGAGCACGAGCCGGCTGATCGACGAGTGCACGGCGACGGAGACGTGCGAAAGCACCTTCCCGACGGCGCCGCGCCCTTCACCGACGGCGGCGTTGGCCTCTATGAGCGCCTTGGCGAGGCGCTTCGAGTCGTCGTCCGGGATGAACTCGGTGGCGGCGAGCAGCCAGAGGAGGCGCCAGGCGTCCTCTTCGGAGGTGGGCAGCAGCTCGTCGTCGACGCCCATGAGCCAGCCGATGTAGCGCCAGAGGTGCAGGATGTCGCCGCGCTCGCGGGCGGAGTAGCGGAGGCCGAGCAGCTGCGTGCCGAAGACGTAAACGAGGGAGAAGAGCAGCAGGGTGCCGGCGGTCTGGACCTGGTTGACGGGCCGGTCCCAGGCGTCGTAGTCCCAGTCGTCCCGCCGGTTCATGGCGGCGCGCACGTGGGCGTGCACGAGCCGGATCCGGAGGGCGGAGGCGTAACCCTGCGCGCCGTGCTTGAGGGCGCCGGGCGTGGTGACGTCGATCCACCAGGCGGCGGTCTCGACGAGCCGACGGGTGGCTTTGTACTCGATCTCCCCGGTCCCGACCAGGGACTTCGTGGCACGGGACGCGAGGTAGCCGCCCATCAGCGACATGTCGCCGAGCGGGAACAGCCCGAGCAATCCGGCCCGCGTGATGGCTTTGGCGCCGCGCTCGAGCCGCTCGTCGTCGACCCAGTAGGGCTTCGCGTCGACCTCGTCGAAGAAGGCCTTGAGCGGCCCGTCCGCGGCGGCGCCGTTCTTCAGCGCGTCCTCGAAGAGCCTGCGCCCCTGGCCTTTCGGCTGCTGCGCCATCCACGCGACGACGTCGTCGGCATGCTGGTCCTGCACCTGAGCGAACTCCCGGAGCCGCGCGACCTGGCGTTCGTCGCCCCGGATGTCCCCTTCGACGAACAGCCGTTGGGCCAGCCGGAACCCGCCTTGCCGGAACAGCTCGGGCTCATCCACGGCGCTCACCTCCGAAGTCGACAACAAGTGTTGTCACTTGAGGCGCGAACGTCAAGGAGGGAGGGTCTGGACACGGGGATCACGCCGCCGTGTATGCTTGCGACGCACTGCGGATGTAGTTCAATGGTAGAACATCAGCTTCCCAAGCTGAATACGCGGGTTCGATTCCCGTCATCCGCTCTCAGCGAAACCCCGGACACTTCCTCCGGGGTTTTCGTTTTGTATCCGAGCCCGCAAATGAGCCACGTGCGCGGCGGGCAAACCGGTTTCCACCGCCCGCTCCAAAGCATCCGAAGCCGAACGCGATCCCAAGCGGTGCAACAACTCCGCGCGTGACGCGTGCCACCACGGATAATCGTCCAAGCCGGCCAATGCGTCCACCAGTTCCAGCGCCGCGGAAGGCCCGTCCCTTTCCGCCACCGCCGCCGCGCGATTCAGGCGGACCACCGGGGTGTCCTGGACCGACAACAGCACGTCGTACCAAGAGATGACGGCATCCCAGTTCGTCTCCGAATACGACGGTGCCAGGTCGTGGCAGGCCGCGATCGCCGCCTGGACCACGTACGGGTTCGGGACCGAGGGCGTCCGGCGCAGGCCGACCCCCACCAGCGCGACGCCTTCCTTGATCAGCGCGAAGTCCCACGCCGATCGGTCCTGCTCGGCCAGCAGTACTGGCACGCCCGCGGAGAACCTGGCCGCGCGGCGGGCGTCCTGCAGCAGCACCAGCGCCAGCAACCCCAGCGCCGTCGGCTCGTCGGGCATCAACGAAGCCAGCAGACGCGCCAGGCGGACCGCCTCCTCGATGAGGGAAACCCGGCCCGTGTAGCCCTCGTTGAAGATCAAGTACACCGTCGACGCCACACCGGACAAGCGGGAAGGCAGTTCCTCAGCAGGAGGCACCCGGTACGGAATGCGGGCCTGAGCGATCTTCTGCTTCGCGCGCGTCAGGCGCTTCGCCATCGTCGCTTCGGGGACCAGCAGGCCGCGGGCGACCTCCGCCGTCGACAACCCACCCAACGTCCGGAGCGCCAAGGCGACCTGGGCGTCGACCGACAACGCCGGGTGGCAGCACGTGAACACCAGCCGCAGCAGGTCGTCGCGGACGGAGACCGGGTCCGGGAACGGGTCGAACGCCGGCATCGCGTCCGCCTCCTTCCCGAACCGCTTCGCTTCGCGGCGGACGACGTCGACCGCGCGACGGCGGGCCGCCACCAGGAGCCAGCCGCGCGGGTTGTCCGGGACGCCGTCGCGCGGCCACGTCTCCAGCGCGCGCACGACGGCGTCCTGGACCGCGTCCTGGGCCAGGTCGACGCTGCCGGTGACGCGGACCAGCGTGGCCAGTACCCGGGTGCCCTCGTCCCGGACCAGCCGCGCGACCGCGTCCCCGGCGTGGGTCACTGGCCGAAGTCGACGACCGGCCGGACCTCGATCGCGCCGTCCCAGGCACCCGGGATGCGCGACGCGACCTTGACGGCTTCGTCGAGGTCGGCGCACTCGATCAGGTAGAAGCCGGTCAGGGCTTCCTTCGTCTCGGCGTACGGGCCGTCGCTGGTGACGACGTCGCCGCCCTTGCCGCCGGTGACGCGGACCGTCGTCGCGGTCGCCGTCGGGTACAGCGCCGCGCCGCCGCGGATCACGGCCTGGGCGCCGTCGTGGAACTCGTTGTAGTCCTTCATCAGGTCCGCGGCCTCGGGCTTGGTCGGGTCGACGTCGGAGGCGAAGATGATGGCGGCGTACTGGGGCATGGCTGCTCCTCACAGGTCCTGACCGGCGCCGATCGCCGGCTTTCACTGTAAGGACGAACGGCGCGGACGTCCCGTGGACAACCGCGCCGGACTTTTCTCAGCCTTCGACGAGCTCCCAGTCGGCGTCCGGGGTCGCTCGGTCGTAGACCTGGCCCGGCGCCGCCTTGAGCACGGTTCGGACGTCCGGGTACAGGTTCGCGACGTGCTCCAGCTCCAGGCCCTCGACCTCGAAGTCCTCGGCCTCGGGAACCTCGAAGCCGACGAACAGCCAGGTGCCGTCCTGCTCGCGGACGACCTGGCGGACCGCGCGCACCGGCTTCTGCGAGCCGGTCGGGATCTCCGTCAGGCCGCTGCTGATCTGGGCTTCGTCGTCCGGCGAGCCTTCGAACTTCCAGGCCGCGCGGCGCTGGTCGAGCAGGCGGATGTCCTCGTCTTCGTCGTCGGAGCCGGTCACCGACGACAGCAGCCACATGCGCCGCTCGGGGTCCCAGTCGGCGGCCATCCCCATCGGCAGCTCGGCCAGCGCGGCCAGCTGCGGGAGCAGCTCGAGGGCCTCGCGCACCGACATCTTGCCGAAGCTCTCGCGGTTGACGACCACGTCGTCGGACAGCTCGGTGCCGTCGCTGATGAACCAGTCGTCCTCGTCGTCCAGGACGACGAAGCCGAGCGCGTCGGGGTCGTTGACCAGTGCCAGTGCGATGATCACCGGCGCTTCCGGGTCCTGGCGCAGCGGCCACTCGGTCGGCATGCGCCATATCCCACCATCGGGGCATCGGGCGCGCAGATCCGGGGTCACCCGAAAATCGCGCGAACCCCGCCGCGACGTCGGGCACCATGGACGGATGCTCAAAGGTGACCTGGTCCGGCTGCGTGCCCTCGAACCCGAAGACGCCGAGATGATCCACCCGTGGCTGAGCGACCCCGAGGTCGGCCAGTGGATGAACAACAGCCACCCGCGGTCGCTCGCCCAGGTCCGCAAACGCGCCGAAGAGCGCCCGGTCAACAGCTACGAGCTGGTCGTTCTCGGCATCGAGACCGTGGCCGACGGCCGGCTCATCGGGATCGTCGACCTGCGGGACGCCGAACCCGAGGTCGGCAACGCCGAGCTGGACATCTACATCGGCGACGCCGAGTACCGCAACGGCGGCGGCTACGGCACCGAAGCGCTGCGCCTGATGTGCCGCTACGGCTTCAATTCGATGCGGCTGCACATGATCACGCTCTGGGTCGTCGCCGAGAACGAACGCGCGCGGCACGTCTACCGCAAGGTCGGGTTCTCCGAAGACGGCCGCCACCGCGAAGCGTTCGTCGCGATGGACGGCGAGCGCCACGACATGATCCTGATGAGCATGCTCAAGGGCGAGCTCAAGTCGTGAGCCGCCGCGGCGCCTTCCGCCGCCACGCGTCTTCGAGCAGCTCACGCAGCTGATCGACGTCGACCTTCGCCAGGTCGACGATGATCGAGCCGGACCCGTCGTAGTGCGGTGTCGTGAAGAAGGCCGCGTCGCCGGAATCCAGCAACGCGGCCTTCTCGTCGAGCCCGCACATCACGACCAGGCCGCCCTCGGCCTCGGTGCGCAGCCGCGCGAAACCCTTGCCCGCCACCTTCAGCGCGGGCGTGCGGTACCAGGTCGCCGCCTCGACCTCGGGAAGTTCCGAGGCCAGGCGGACGACGTCTTCCCAAGTCGTCATGGGTCCATTGTCGACCCGGCGTCTTGGAAATACGGGAACTACGGCAGCTTCGTGACGCGGTCCGCGACGGGCGCGGCCAGGTTCGGGTGGGCGCTCAGGTACGCGGTGAACGCGTCCAGGTCGACCGGCCCGCCTGCCAGGTCCGTGCCCTTGGTGAACTCGGTGAAGCCGTCCCCGCCGGCGGCGAGGAAGTTGTTCACCGACACGCGGAACGTCGCCGCCGGGTCGACCGGCGTGCCGTTCACCGTGATGTTCGAGACCCGCGAGCCCTGCGGCGCGGACGCCGAATAGCTGTAGTGCAGCGAGCTCGAGATCTGCAGGAACTTCGTGTTCACCCCCGGCGCCCACTGCTGCTCCAGCACGTTCTTCAGGTTCGCGCCGGTCAGCGTGATCGTCTGCATGATGTTCGAGAACGGCTGGACCTTGAACGCCTCGCCGTAGGTCACCACGCCGTCGCCTTCGCCTGCCATGGACGACGCGTACGTCAGGTCGGCGCGGATGCCACCCGGGTTGGTCATCGCGATGACGGCGTTGTTCGACGTCGTGCCCGCGAGCTGCGCGTCGGCGATGATGTCGCCGAGCGCCGACTCACCGGCCGCGTTCCCGGCCGCCTTCAGGTCCTCGGTGATCGTGCCGACCTGCTTGTTCCCGATCGGGCCCGACTTCGCCACCGCGTTGGCGACCAGCGCCGCCACCGCCGGGTCCGGGGTGACCGTGCGCGTGACGATCTCGTTGCGGGCCTGCGTCGCCGACCGGACGACGTCGCGCGTCTTCAGGCTGATCTTCAGATCGACGACCGAGAGGAGCCGGCCGAACGACGCACTCTGGATGACCGGACGCGGCTGGCCGGCCGGGTCGTTGATCACGCAGTTGTACTGCTGGTGGCTGTGGCCGGTGAAGATCGCGTCGACCTTCGGGGTCACCGCCTTCGCGATCGCGGTGGCCGGGCCCGGCAGGACTTTGCAGTCGTTCGGGCCCTCGAGCTCGGTGCTGTCACCCTGGTGCATGAGCACGACCTGGGCCTTGACGCCGAAGAAGTCGAGCAGGTTCGCGGTGCGGTTGATCGCCTCGACCTCGTCACCGAACTTCAGGCCCTTGATCGCTTCCGGCGTGACGACCGACGGCAGGTCCTTCAGCGTCGCGCCGATGACACCGATCGGCACGCCGCCCTCGAACTTGACGGAGAACGGCAACAGCGCGGGCAGTCCGTTGGTGAAGTACACATTGGACCCGAGGAACGGGAAGTCCGCACCCTTGAACTTCTTGTCGAACTGGCAACCGTCGGTCGGGTGGCAGCCGCCGAACTGCATGCGCTGCAGTTCCTGGTAGCCCTCGTCGAACTCGTGGTTCCCGACGACGGACGCGTTGACGCCCAGCATGTTCAGGAAGTCGATGGTCGGCTCGTCGTGGAAGAGCGCCGAGGTCAACGGCGACGCGCCGATGTTGTCGCCGGCGGACACGACGAACGAGTTGCGCACCTGCGACCGCAACTGCTTCACGTGCGTGGCCAGGTAGGCGGCCCCGCCGGCGTCCACAGTGGTGGTCCCGTCGGACAGCGTGACACGCCCGCTGGAGCCGGTCGGCGGCTCCAGGTTGCCGTGCAGGTCGTTGAACCCGATGATCCGGACGTCGGTGGTGGGGTCCGGGCGCTGGCCCGCGGACGCGGGAGCGGTGGTCACCGCGGTCGTCGCCAGCGCGGCCGCGGCGAGCACCGCGAGCCGGGTTGAAAGCCTCATGCGTGTTCCTCCGATTCGCGCCCAAGGTCCCCAAACGGGCGCACGGCGGAGGATTCTGCCTCGCGAAGCAGTCAGCTACCAGGGTCAAAAGACGGACGTAGAGCGAATGTCACCTAACGGCTGCCCTGGAGCAGCACTCGCGCGACGAGCGCGGGGTCGTCGTTCATCGGCACGTGCCCGCAGCCGGGCAAGAGCCGGAACGTCCCGTGGGGAGCGACCTTCCGCAGGTCGGCGACGCGCGGGCGGGCGAGGATCCGGTCGTGCTCGGCCCAGGCGATGGTCACCGGGACGCCGGTGACCGGGCCGGTGAAGCGGAAGTCCCCGCGGGACTGCGCGGCGGTCGGCTCGAAACCCGGCGCGGTCGCGAGCGCGTGGGCGTCCTCGACGACGGCGTCCGGGGTCAGCAGGCCCGGCTTCCCGACGATCATCCCGGTCAGCGCCTTGCGCCCGGCCGGCGTGGCGGCGATGCGGCGCACGACGTGCGGGGGCGTGCGCTGAGCGAGCGCGCGGTGGGCCTTGAGCGTGGCGATCGCGTACATCTTCTGCGTCCGGTTCCACAGCCCGGCCGGCGACAACGCCGTGACGCTGCGGACGAGCCCGGCCTGGCCGAGCGCCAGCGACAGCAAGCCGCCGAGCGAGTTCCCCGCGACGTGCGGACGGTCGAGACCCAGCTCGGTGAACAGCTCCTTGAACATCACCAGCGCGGGCTCGACGCCGTAACCGCCGGACGGCTCGGGTGACTCGCCGAAGCCCGGCAGGTCCACGGCGATGACGTCACGATGCGGCGTGAGCAGCGGAAACACCGGCGACCAAGCCTGACGACGGTGGCCGATGCCGTGGATCAGCACCAGCGGCTCGCCCCGGCCCTCGCGGTCGTAGACAACGTCGTCCATTACCCGAGAGTAGGTCGAGGCCGGCGGAAAAGCTACAACGGCCGGTAACAGTTACTCTGCGTCCGGGTGAATCCGCGCGCCGGCGTCGGCGGAGCGCTGAACGGCGTCGAGCACGCGGTGCACGCGCAGCGCGTGCGCGAAGTCCGGCAGGTCGCCCTTGAGGTGCCGCGCGTAGGCGTGCGCGACGTTGTACGACGGCTCGGCGCTGCGCCCGGCCAGCTGCGGCAGCTCGTACCGGGTGGGCACGGTGAGCTTCTCCAGCACACCGGTCCGGCTGCCGCGCAGCGTCAGCTTCGCGATCCAGAACAGCGGGTCCGCGGCGGTGACGACCAGGGTGCCCTCGGTGCCGTTGATCTCCCAGTGGAAGTCCGTGGCGGGCGACGACCCGCCGCGCAGGTGCAGCGAGGCGACGGCGCCGCCGGTCAGCACGCCGCTGACGGCGATCTGGTCCGGCGCGGTCATCGCGACCGAGTCGCCGGTGACCTCGTCGCGCACCCGCGACCGGACGGTCGTCACCGTCGCCGACAGCTCGGCGAACCGGCCGAGCACCATGTCGAACGCGTCGACGGTGTGCGCGAAGGGGATCGTCAGCATGGTCGCCCCGCCTTCGGGGTGCAGCTGGTAGTCGCGCCCGGCCCGGACCGAAGGACCCCAGTTGCCACCCGAGCCGATCAACGACGTCGAGAGCACGCGGCCCACGTAACCGTCTTTGATGAGGTCACGCAGGTAGCGCAGCGCGGGCGCGGACCGTCCCTGCAGGCCGACCGCCGTCTTGGCGTCCTTCGCGGCTTCCGCAAGCGCCTCGGTTTCGGCCAGGCTCACGCCGAGCGGCCACTCGCTGAGCACCTGCTTGCCGGCGGCCAGCGCGGGCTCGATCAGCGCCCGGTGCTCGCTCACCTTCACCGCGACGACGACCAGGTCGACCTCCGGGTGCCGTGCCAGCTCCCCGGCATCGCCGAAGGTCAGCGGCACGCCGTACTTCTCGCCGGCCACCCGCGCCGTCTCGGCGCTGCTCCCGCTCAGCGCACGGAGCTCGTAGCCGTCCACGGCGGCCAGCGCGGGCACGTGCGCGGTGGCGGCCCAGCCGCCGTTCGCGCTGAGCCCGACGATGCCGACCCGGACCGGTGCCATGAGCGTTCCCTTTCGTTGCCCCCACAAGACTTCGACGTGCCGAGCGTCGTGGTCATTCCCGGGTCAGCGCAAGACGCATCCGGTTACGTCTCCCTTTTCCGGATATGACTTCGGACTCGCCGACGGAGTCCGCGGCCACGCGCCTGTGGCGCAACCCACATCGAAGGTCAGGGCTCACGCACACCGAGGGTTTGGTAACACCCATTAACGCTCGCGCGATGAGGCGATCGATCCGGCAACTGGGGGAAACATGGGCATCGAGGTCGTACTCGTGGTGCTGGCCGTCGTCGTGCTGCTGATCGGGGGCACGGTGTTCAGCGCGTGGCGGGCCGAGCGCTCCGAGGACCGCGAAGACGACTGACCGATCGGCCCGGGCCGGTCGGCCGAGTGGCCGATCGGGTCCGGCTCATCGACCGAAGCGGCTCCCGGGTCAAGATCCATAACGTCGGTGGCATGACGAACGCACAGGTCACCGCCCTGCAGTACGGGTTCATCGGCTTCCTCGCGCTGTGGGCCGTGGTGCTGGTGCCGCAGCTGATCACGCAGCTGGCCCGGCACGGCGGCCTGCGCCTGCGCGGCATCGCGACGACCGGCGCGGTCCTGCTGTACGGCTGCATGACCCTGGCGGTCGTCTTCCTGCCGCTGCCCGGCCCCGGCACGCGCCGGCTGAGCCAGACCGTGCAGCTGCACCCGTTCCAGTGGATCACCGACATCCACACTGAGCTGCTGAAGCACGGCGAGCCGCTGTCGCAGTGGTTCATGACGCAGACGTTCCAGCAGGCCTGCATGAATGTGCTGCTGTTCGTCCCGCTGGGCGTGTTCGCGCGGGTGCTGTGGCACCGCGGCCTGATCGGCACGGTCCTGATCGGCTTCACCGCGTCCCTGCTCATCGAGTTCACGCAGGTCACGGCCAACTTCGGGACGGCGCCGTACGTCTACCGCATCTTCGACGTGGACGACCTCATGAACAACACGTTCGGCGCGGGAGTCGGCTGGGTGTTCGGCGCGCTGCTGCTGGCGGTCCTGCGTTCACCGATCGGCGTGCAGCCGGCCCGGCGCGAGCGGGTCCACCTCGCCCAGACGCGCTAACCGGGCCTTCCGCTGCAGGGCGGCCCGCTTGGCGGCCCGGCGGTCCTCGAGAACGACGACGAGGACGGCGACGGCCAGTACGAGCGCGACGAGCCCGAGGACGATCGCAAGCTGCACGAAATCCTCCTCGGTACGGCGCTGTGCGGGAGATCACAACAGGTTACGCAGGTCTGTGGTGAATTCGCTACCCCCGGCGACGGTGGCGCGCGGCGAACCAGTTCCGGTCGTCCGTGAGCCAGCCGTCGAAGATCAGGTCTGCTGAGGTCAGAGCCTCCTCGAGGGTCAGCCGGCGGCACGTGAATTCTTGCTCCCACCGTCGCTCACCGGCCGAATACCGCACCGTCGCCGACAGCAGATCTCCCTCCCGGACCACATCGGCCAGCTCGACCGCCACCTCTCCGAGACGCCCGCCCTGCCCGGATGCGACGGCGTCGAACCATTCCGGCGGGTGCCATTCGACGATCAGCCGTCCGGCCGGCGCCAGGTGCCGCCGCGCGGCGGCGAGCAGCGCGTGCCGGTCCGAGTCCACCGCCGTGTTGACCAAATGGCTCCCGAGCAGCACAGCGTCGAACGGCCGCCCGAGGTCCAGGTCGCCGATCCGCGCGCACACCGTCTCGGCACGGACGTGCGCGAGCATCTCCGGCGAGTCGTCCACGGCGACCACGGGGTGGCCCAGCTCCACCAGCGGGTGAGTGACCCGGCCGGCCCCACACCCCAGCTCGAGGATCGATGCCCCCGGCGACAAAGCCGCGTGCACGATCTCCGGCTCCCCGGCCGGCGGCAACAGCAGGTAGACCTCGACCGAACACCCGTCCGCGGTGACCTCCATCCCCCGAGGGTGCCGGAAACTGGACGGGTGAGCACCCGACCCACGAAGGACCAGCTGACCGCCGCGCACAACACGACCATCCCGGACGTCCTCGCCCCCGGCCTCCACGTCCTCTTCTGCGGCATCAACCCCGGCCTCTACTCCGGCGCGCTGAAACAGCACTTCGCGCGGCCCGGCAACCGCTTCTGGCCCGCGCTCCACAAGGGCGGGTTCACGCCACGCCTCTACAAACCGAGCGAGCAGGACCAGCTGCTCGATCTGAAGCTCGGCATCACGAACGTCGTCGCCCGGACCACCGCCCGCGCCGACGAGCTCACCGCCGACGAGTTCCGCGAAGGCGGCCAGCTCCTGGAAGCGAAGGTGCTCGAGTACCGGCCGCGGTGGCTGGCCGTCGTCGGGATCACCGCCTACCGGACCGCGTTCGGCTTCCCGAAGGCGCGCGTCGGCCGGCAGGAGCACCGGATCGGCGACACCCGGGTGTGGGTGCTGCCGAACCCGAGCGGCCTCAACGCGCACTGGACGCCGGCCGGGCTCGCGGCGGAGTTCGCGGAGCTGCGAGCCGCATCCGAACATCGTCGAAATCGTTGAAAAAGAGGCGAGCCACCCTCAGTAGCGCCAACCGCCCCATCAGGACCTTTCCCGCCCGGTCGAGCCGACTTCTTCCAAAGGTTTTCTACCCAGAGTTTGCTGTGACCGGGCGATTAGGCCATGAGGGGGAGATGGCGTCATGAGCTGCGCAATCGCGACTCGTACCCGATAGGAGGAGTCACTTTTGGCCGGTCCCGGCAGGGGGAACCGGACGGTGCCGGGCGCGTGAACCGAGGGGTCGCGTCAGGCGTCCCAAGAGCGACGGCGCAGAGACGGAGGCCCACGATGCACGGCATCGAGCCCACCCGCAGGCCGATCGGGCCCGCCGGACCCGGCGGGCGAAGTCTCGGCGTGGCGGTCGTCGACCCGGTCCCGATCTTCCGCGACGGCCTCGCCGCGCTCGTCCACCGCAGCCAGGGGCTGCACTGGGCGGGCCAGGCGGCCAGTCACCACGCCGCGCTGCAGCTGTGCGAGCAGGTCAAGCCGGACGTCGTCGTGCTCGACTCGGCGCTCGACCCGAACTGCCACCTGACGAAGCTGCTCAACGCCGGCGACCCGGCGCTGATCCTGGTCACGCTCATCCGCGACACGAATCGCACGCAGCAGTACCTCGCGGCCGCGATCGCCGCGGGCGCGCACGCGATCGTGCCGCGGTCGATCGACTCACGACGGCTCGCCGAAGCGATCCGGCGGGCCCACACCGAACGCCGGTACATCGACCCGGCGCTGGCCGCGCTCACCGCCCGGCCGAAGCGGTCGACCGTGCCGAAGGGCGACCTCGCCCACGACAGCCCGCCGTCGCCGCGCGGCGGCATGCCGCTGTCCAGGCGCGAGTACCAGGTGCTCCAGCTCGTCGCGGAGGGTCTCGAGAACTCGGCGATCGCGAAGCTGCTGTTCCTGTCCGTCGAGACGGTCCGGACCCACGTCAAGAGCATCCTGCGCAAGCTGTCCGCGCGGGACCGGACGCACGCCGTGACGATCGCCTTCCGGGGCGGGATACTGGTTGCCCGCGCGGAGGACGGCCACATGCCGGTGACTGCCGACACAACAGCCCTTCCGGGCCAGCGCTGACCCCTGAAGGTGCCCGGATTTCCGTACTCGGAAGTGCGGATCTGCTTGCTCCAGTTACCCGCAGGTAATATCCTGAAGTTACCGGCGAGTAAGGCGACGTGTGCCCGGCCGGGGAGCCGAACACATTGGAGTGACGACATGGGCCACTACAAGAGCAACGTCCGAGACCTGGAGTTCAACCTCTTCGAGGTCCTGGGCGTGCAGGAGCGCCTGGGCAAGGGGGTGCTCGCCGAGTCCGACGAAGAGACCGCCCGCGGTGTGCTGTCCGAGCTGAACAAGCTCGCGACCGGCCCGCTCGCCGCGTCCTTCGCCGACGCCGACCGCAACCCGCCCGTGTACGACCCGAAGACCTTCAGCGTCAAGATCCCCGAGTCGTTCAAGAAGAGCTACCAGCAGCTCCTCGACGGCGAGTGGTGGCGGCTCGGCCTCACGAACGACCTCGGCGGCTTCGGGCTGCCCCCGACCGTGCAGTGGGCCGCGTCCGAGCTCATCCTCGGCGCCAACGCCCCGCTGTTCATGTACCTCGCGGGCCCGAACTTCGCGATGATCGTGAACAAGAACGGCACCGAAGAGCAGAAGCACTGGGCCCAGCTCATGATCGACCGGGCCTGGGGCGCCACGATGGTGCTGACCGAGCCGGACGCCGGCTCCGACGTCGGCGCGGGCCGCACCAAGGCCGTCAAGCAGGAGGACGGCTCCTGGCACATCGACGGCGTGAAGCGGTTCATCACCTCGGCCGAGCACGACATGAGCGAAAACATCATGCACCTCGTGCTGGCGCGCCCCGAGGGTCCCGGCATCGAGACCAAGCCGGGCACCAAGGGCCTGTCGCTGTTCCTCGTACCGAAGTTCCACTTCGACTCGAAGACCGGTGAGCTGGGCGAGCGCAACGGCGCCTACGTCACGAATGTCGAGCACAAGATGGGCATCAAGGCCTCGACCACCTGCGAGCTGACCTTCGGCCAGCACGGCACCCCGGCCAAGGGCTGGCTGCTCGGCGAGGTCCACGACGGCATCGCGCAGATGTTCCAGGTCATCGAGTACGCCCGGATGATGGTCGGCACCAAGGCCATCGCGACGCTGTCGACGGGTTACCTCAACGCGCTCGAGTACGCCAAGGAGCGCGTCCAGGGCGCCGACCTGCCGAACATGCTGAACAAGGCCGCCCCGCGCGTCACCATCACGCACCACCCCGACGTCCGCCGCTCGCTGATGCTCCAGAAGGCGTACTCCGAGGGCCTCCGCGCGGTGTACCTGTACACGGCGTCGTTCCAGGACCAGCTGTGGACCGGCGAGGGCGACCAGAAGGTCGCGCACGGCGTCAACGACCTGCTGCTGCCGATCGTCAAGGGCGTCGGCTCCGAGCGCGCCACCGAGCAGCTCGTGCAGTCGCTGCAGACGCTGGGCGGGTCCGGCTTCCTGCAGGACTACCCGATCGAGCAGTACATCCGCGACGCCAAGATCGACTCGCTGTACGAAGGCACCACGGCGATCCAGTCGCTGGACTTCTTCTTCCGCAAGATCGTCCGCGACAAGGGCCAGTCGCTGGCCTTCGTCGCCGGCGAGATCACGAAGTTCATCGAGTCCGAGGCGGGCAACGGCCGGCTCAAGAACGAGCGCGGGCTGCTCAAGCAGGCCCTCGAGGACACCCAGGGCATGCTGGGCTCGCTGATCGGCTACCTGACCACGTCGCAGGAGGACCCGCAGAACATCAACAAGGTCGGCCAGCACACGGTCCGCCTGCTGATGTCGGTCGGCGACCTGCTCATCGGCTGGCAGCTGCTCAAGCACGCCGAGGTCGCCATCGCGAAGCTCGACGCGGGCGCGTCCGCCAAGGACGTCCCGTTCTACGAGGGCAAGATCGCCGTGGCCTCGTTCTTCTCGAAGCAGGTGCTGCCGGAGCTGACCTCCCGCCGCGCGATCGTGGAAGCCGCCGACAACGCGCTGATGGAGCTCGACGAAGCCGCTTTCTGATGGTCACGAAAAGGGCTCTCCCCGCGTCGGGAGGGCCCTTTTCGCGTTTCAGGGCCGTCCGCCCGGGGCACTCCGCTCACCGAGTCCGACGGACCCGAGTGGCCGGGTTCGCGGATCCTTGAGAGGAGAAAGTGATGACTGTTGCCGGCATCGTCAGCGCACTCATCGTCGGGCTGATCATCGGTGTCCTGGGCCGGCTGGTCGCTCCCGGCAAGCAGGGCATTCCGATCTGGCTGACCATCGTGATCGGCATCATCGCCGCCTTCATCGGCACGGCCATCGCCCGCGGGCTCGGGTACGCCGACACCAACGGCATCGACTGGCTGGAGATCCTCACCCAGGTCGTCCTCGCGGCGATCGGCGTCAGCGTGGCAGCGGGGCTCTACGGCCGCCGTGGCGTGACGAGGTAGCCCCTTCCCAGGCCGATCCGGCCCGGTTCGCCGTCAAGGCGAGCCGGGCCGGATCTTTTTTCGCGCTCACTCCATCGGGGGTCTGCGCGAGCGACGCGCCGCGATCGGTGTCACGGTGGCGCTTATTGCGCTATCCGAGGAGGCAGCTGTGCTCGGCGGACTTTGGGGCATCATCTCGACGATCATCGTGGGCCTGGTCCTGGGCGTGCTCGGGAGGCTGTTCGCACCGGGCGACCAGAAGATCCCGATCTGGCTGACCATCGTCGTCGGCATCGTGGCCGCGTTCATCGGCAACTGGCTCGCCGGGGTGTTCGGCGTCAAGGACACCTCCGGCATCGACTGGATCCGGCACATCTTCCAGATCGTCGCCGCCGTCGTCGGGGTCATCGCGGCTTCGGCGATCTACGCCAAGGTCAAGGGCGGCAGCCGCACTACCGCCTGACGGCCAGACCTGCGCCGGCGAGCAGCAGCACGGCGGCGCAGGTCATCGTCGTGGTGAGGGCGTGCGCGGACGACGTCGTGGCGAGCGTCAGGAACAGGCTGCCGAACGTCGCCACGCCGACGACCTGGCCCAGCTGCAGCGTGGTGGTCAGCAGACCGCTGACGTCCGCCGCGCGGTCGAGCGGGACGTGCGTCAGCGCGTTCACCATCAGGGAGCCGAACGCGGGTCCCATCGACACGCCGAAGAGCAGCAGCGCGACGAAGAACAGCGCGCCGCCGTCGCTGCCCAGGGCGAGCAAGGCGTAGGCGACCGCGGAACCGACGTAACCGCACGGGGTCAGCCAAGCGTGCACCCGCCGCGGCAGCCGGTTCCAGAAGAACCCGCAGAGCCCGAACACGATGCCGCCGGGTGCCATCGCCAGGCCGGCCGCCATCGCCGTCTTCCCGAGGCCCGACTGCAGGTGCAGCGACACGCAGAAGAGGAACCCGCCGTAGGACGCGACGCCGGCCCCGAGCGTGGCCAATCCCGGCGCGACGCCACGGATCTTGAGCACGGCGAGGTCGACGAGCGGGTCGCGCACGCGGCGTTCCACGAAGACGAAGAGCACGGCCAGCAGCGCGCCGACGGCGATCGAGCCGAACGTCCAGGCGGGCCAGCCGGTTTCGTGCCCGAGCACCAGCGGCAGCACGACGAGCACCACCGCCGGCACGGCGATCGCGAGCCCGCCGAAGTCGAGCCGACGGCCCGCCTTCGCGGCACCGCCGGGCACCAGCTTGAGCGCGAGCACGGCCACGAGCACGCCGATCGGCACGTTCACCAGGAAGATCGGCCGCCAGCCCGCCCCGAACAGATCGGCGCCGACGAGCACCCCGCCGACGACCTGGCCCGCGACGAACGCGACCGAGATGACCGCGGTGTACGCGCTGAGCGCCTTGGCCCGCGCCGCGCCGGTGAACCGCGCCTGGATGACGCTGATGACCTGCGGCATCATCAAGGCCGCCCCGGCGCCCTGGGCGATCCGCGCGACGATCAGCGTCGCCGGGCCCGGCGCGAGGCCGCAGAGCGCGGAGCAGACGGTGAAGGCGATCGTGCCGGTGACGAAGAGCCGGCGCCGCCCGAACAGCTCGCCGAGCCGGGCGCCGGTGATCAGCAGCATCGCGTAGCCCACGGTGTAGCCGGAAACGACCAGCTGAAGCGCGGCGCCGGACGCGTGCAGGTCGGTGCGGATGCCGGTCATCGCGACGTTCACGACGGTGACGTCGAGCAGCGCCATGAACTGGCCGAGCAGCAGGACGGCCAGCATGAACCACGGCCGCCGGTCCGGCCGGGCTTCCCGGTCCGTGGCCGGGGCAGGGGTGGTCAGTGTCATGCGTCTGACATTGGGACTTTTCGTTTGTGAGTGGAGAGAGCCTGGGGATGCTGGTACTCCCAGCACCTCCTTCGTCCGCTGAACCGTCTAAAACTGTCGTACCCCTCGGGCACCATGTCCGCATGACCCCGACACCGGTCCACACCAGCCGCCGAGAGGAACTCGGCCAGTTCCTCAAGGCGTGCCGCGCGCGGATCGGCCCGGCGGAAGTCGGGCTCGCGCCCGGCCCACGTCGTCGGCTCAGCGGGTTGCGCCGCGAAGAGGTGGCGCTGCTCGCCGGTGTCGGCGTCACCTGGTACACGTGGCTGGAGCAGGGGCGGCCGATCAACGCGAGCTCGCAGGTGCTCGATGCGGTAGCGCGCACGCTGCGGATGGAACCCCCGGAACGGGAGCACCTGTACCGGTTGGCGGAGCTGACGCCGTCCCGGCTGCCGTCGACGGTGGAAACGGTGCCGGACACGGTCCGCGAGGTGCTTCGCGCGCTCGACCCGCTGCCCGCCACGCTGGTCAACGGCCGGTTCGACATCCTGGAGTCGAACGCGGCCCAGGAGGAGCTGTTCTGGGAGTGGCACAGCTTGCCGTGCCTCCACAAGAACCTGCTGTGGTGCTGCGTGACCGAACCGAACGCGCGGCGGTTCTTCGTGAACTACGACGAGGAGGTCCCCTACATGGTCGCGCGGATGCGCGCCGAGTACGGCAGGCACGTCGGCGATCCGTCGTGGGAAGAGGACATCCGCCGGCTGTGCGCGCTGAGCCCGGAGTTCGCCGAACTGTGGGCCCGGCACGAGGTCGCCGAACCGCAGGCCCGGCTGCGGCAGCTGAACCACCCGCAGGCCGGCCGGATGAACCTCAGGCTGATCGAACTGGCGGTGTCCGAGGCGCCGGGACTGCGGATCCAGGTGTCCACTCCGGACGACGCGCGCAGCTGGGCGTTGCTGCCCCGGACCCGGCGGCCGTCATGACGTCCCTCGAGTTGAGCGGCCAGGGGCTGACTTCGTTTCCCCCGCTGCCACCGGGGGTGACCCGGCTCGACCTGTACAAGAACTCGCTCACGTCGGTGCCCGCGTTGTTGTGGGAGCACACCGAATTGGAAGTGCTCAACCTCGCGACGAACCGGCTTTCCTCGCTGCCACCGGGTATTTCGGCGCTGAAGTCGGTGCACACGCTCGACTTGGCGCACAACGAGTTCGATTCGCTGCCGGACGAGCTGGGCGAACTGGCCGGGCTCACCGAATACTTGTACATCAGCGACAACCGGCTGTCTTCGTTCCCAAGTGCGTGGTGCCGATTGGGCCGGTTGCGGTATCTGGGTTGCACGGACAACCGGCTCACCGCGTTGCCTTCGGACCTGTCCGGGTTCTCTTCGCTGCGCGAACTCCGGTTGTACCGCAACGCGTTGACCGCGCTGCCGGAGTCGATCGGCACGCTCGGCGCCCTGCGGGAGCTGCACCTGCGGGGCAACCGGTTGACTTCGCTGCCGGAGTCGATCGGCTCGCTGGGCGAGCTGCGTCAGCTCGACCTGCGGAAGAACCTCTTGGTGACCCTGCCGGATTCAGTGGCTCAACTGTCCAAACTGGACAAGCTGGATCTGCGGTGGAACAAGTACTTCCGGGAGCCGGCATGGTTACACGACTTCGAGGAGGCGGGATGCATGGTCCTTCGCTGACAACTCAACAGAGGATGGTCGGGCGCGGACCGTAGGTCGCGGTGTGCGTTGTCCGGCGGACTTCGGCGCCGGACGACACGTCGTAGAGCACGCGGGTGTCCGTGACGCTGAAGCCGGGCGTGCCGATCGTGGGCTGACACGGTTCGGCGCCGCCGAACTGGACCGGTGGCGGGTCGCCGGGCGTCTGGGCGCCGGCCTGGCTCTCGACGCGGTAGTGGCGGGTGCCCCAGATCCGGACCGTCACGGAGTCGCCGGAAACCGTGGCCTGGATGGCGATCCCGGTCGGCGAGTCGTTGGTCAGCTTGAGCTCGACGGCGCTGCCGTCGGCGTTGACGGCCTTGGCGTCGCGGCCGGCGGGGTAGCGGTCGAGGTAGTGGTCGTGCTCGAGGTGGCCGCCGTCGGCCAGGCCGGCGAGGTAGCCCGCGTTGTACAAAGTGGACGCGAGCTGCGAGACGCCACCGCCGACCACGGTCGAGCCGGTGCCGTCTTCGTCGGCCGGGGCGGGCACGTAGCCGCTGTCGGCAGTGCGCGGGCCGGAGCGGGCGCCGAGGCTGAACGTCTCGCCGGGCTTGACGATCGTGCCGGACACCCGGGCGGCGAGCGTCCGGTTGTTCGTCGCGGCCGGCCCGGCCAGGCCGCCGGTGGTGAACTCGCCGACGACTTCCTTGATGCCGAGCGCGCCGGCGGCGTCGGTGGTCACGCCGGGCTTCGACGCGCTGTAGACGACGGGCAGGTCCCGGCCGTCGGTCTTCTTGAGCACGTCGATGAGTGGCAGGAAGGTCTTCTCCCAGTTGACCTTCCGGGCGTCCTCGGAGGGCTCGACGGCGGGTTGGTCGCCGGTGAAAACGATCTGGGCGTCCTGGCCGTCGGTCTCGGTGCTCGCGAGCCCGTCCTTCAGGGCGGCCTGCAGCTTGCCCTGGTCGATGCGGACCTCGAGGGCCCCACCCTCGACGGCGGCGAACTGGAACGACGACGCGATCGTGGCCGGCGTGAGCGGGACGTCCTTGCCCTGCCCGTGCACGACGACCGGTTTCGCGACGGCGGGCACGACGATCTGCTGGTAGGCGGCCTGCACGCCGGCCGCGGTCGCCTTGACGGGCGTGATCGCCAGGCCGAGCTTGACGCCACCGGGGTCGAGCCAGTGGTCGGTGACGGCGTGCACGGCGCCGGCGAGGTCGGTCAGCTGCTGGCCTTGGCGCGGCAGGATCGGGTACGGCGTGACACCGCCATCGCCGACCGCCGTGAACCCGACCGCACCTTCGGTGGCCGGGTGGTTCAGCCTGCCCTCGGCCAGTTCGCGCACGGCCTGGCTGATCTGGTTCGGATCGGTCCGCGTCGCGACGCCGACCTCACGGCTGGTGAAGAAGGACATGACCCGCGTGATCGGGCTCAGCGGCTGGTGCCCGGCGAGGCCGAGGGTGTTCGGCCAGTCGAGCCCGAGCCCCGACTGCGAAGGCACGAGCTCGGCCTGGACATCGCCCCCGTGGATGACGACGGGCCGGGTGAGCCGCGGCTCGAGTTCCTTGCGCAGCTTGGCTTCCGCCTCGGCATGGGTCAGCCCGCCGACATCGATGCCCGCGACGGTCACCCCACGCGGAACGTCGCCGGCGCTGGCGATGAGGTCGATGGCGTAGAGGATGACGAAGAGCCCGAGCGCGATCCCGATGGACATCATGGTCCGGGCGAGGCCGGTCCGAAGCTTCCGCGCGGGAGTCTCGGGGGCGGGCGGCGGGGTGGGGGTTTCGAGGAGTTCACCGAGCAGGTCATCGGCGAAGAGATCGCTGGTGACGGCGGCCTCATCGACGGCGGGTGCCCGCTGAGCGGCGGCAGGAGGTTCCTCGGCGGCTAGGGGCTTGGTGACGGGCGGCTCCGCAGCGGGTGCGGTCGCCGCGGGTAAATCCGCGAGCGCGGCTTCGGGTTCTGCGCGCGATTCGGTGGGTTCGACCGCGGCAGGTGGCTCCGCGAGCACAGGCCCAGTCGCACCTTCGCCCGCGGAGGAGGGTTCCACCGCAGCGGGCACGGGCTCGGCGCGTTCGGCAGCGGGCTCGGCTACGGCAGGGGATTCGTTGGGCGCAGCTCCCGCAGGCGGCTCCACACGGGGCTCGGCTGCCGCAGGCGGCTCGGCGGGCAGGACCTCGGAGGTCGGCTCCGTAGCGGGCTCGGCCACGCCAAGCGATGCCTCGGCAGCTCCAGCGGCTGGCTCCGCGGGCGCAGGCCCGGTTGCGCCTGCGGCTGTGGCAGAGGGTTCCACCGCAGCTGGCGCAGGCTCGGCTCGCTTGGCAGCAGGCACGGCTACGGCCGGGGATCCGGCGGGCTCGGCCGCGGCGGGCGACTCCACGGTCGCCGGCTCGAGCTCCCGCACCTCGGCAGGCTCGCGCGCCTCGTCGTGTGCCACGCCCCCGCCCTACAGGTAGAGCCCCGTCCCGTGCTCCGTGCGCTCGGTCGCCACCGCGTGGATGTCGCGTTCGCGCATCACCAGGTGCCCCTCGCCCTGGATCTCGACCTCGAGCTGGTCCTCCGGGTTGAAGAGCACGCGGTCGCCCGTCTTGACGTTCCGCACGCTGTTCCCGGCGCCCAGCACGTCACCCCACGCGAGCCGGCGCGCGACCTGCGCCGTCGCGGGGATCACGATGCCTCCGCTGCTTCGGCGCTCGCCCTCTTCCGGGGACAGCCGCACGAGGACGCGGTCGTGCAGCATCTGGATCTCGAGTTTCGCCCCGTCAGCCACGGTTCGCATGCTACTCGGCGGGCACACCCGCCATGACCAGGCTCAGCTCCCGCGCCCCGTCCGCCTGGATCCGCACCGGGACGCCCCAGTCCTGCCGGGTGATCCGGCACGCCGGGTGCTCACCACCGTCGTCGCAGCTCGCCGCCTGCGCGACCACCTGCAGGACGCCCTCGGTGACACCGTCGGCCAAAAGGATCTTGCGTGAAAGATCCGTGCCGGTGCCGATACCGTCGGCCAGCAGCGAGGGCGGCGACGCGCTGATCTCCAGCCGCGTCGACGGGCCGAAGCGGTCGTCCAGCTTCTCGCCCGGCGGTGCGGTGAAGACGACCGAAAAGTCGATCTCGCCCGGTGCGAGCACTGTCGGCGGCCTGCGTACAGCGTGCGCATCGCCCGACACCTGCGTCGGCTCGCCCACGGGCAGCGGGCCGATCCGGTTGCCCGCCGACTCGACGACCAGCAGCTCACCATCGTGCAGCAGCAGCCCCTGGGGCTCCGAAAGCCCGGTGGCGATCGTGGTCACTTGGCGCGTGAAGACGTCGAAGCGGCGTACGGCGCCGTTGTAGGTGTCGGCGATCGCGATCTTGTCGCCGGGCAGCACGGCGAGGCCGAGCGG
Source organism: Amycolatopsis sp. NPDC051371 (assembly GCF_040682155.1). Taxonomy (NCBI): domain Bacteria; kingdom Bacillati; phylum Actinomycetota; class Actinomycetes; order Pseudonocardiales; family Pseudonocardiaceae; genus Amycolatopsis; species Amycolatopsis sp. NPDC051371. The sequence goes on along the minus strand of NZ_JBFBAG010000021.1, from coordinate 60,555 downwards.
GTGCTGCAGCAGCGCCTCGTCGGCCGGGCCGTCGGTGTGGCCGAAGGAGAAGAGGTCGACCCCGATCGCCGTGTGCACGGTGAACGACTCGCCGGCGGGCTCGATCCAGCGCAGCGCCGACGTCTCCGCGTCGGCGAGCCACAGCTTGTCGCCGTCCGCGGCGAGGCCGGACGTCTGCGCGAAGAACGCTTCGCCGACGTCGCCGTCTCGGAGGCCTTCGACGGTCGTGCCCGCGAAGCGGCGGATGGTGCCGGAAACCGGGTCGAACACGCTCAGCGTGTGGTTGCCGGCCATCGCGACGACGACCCCGCCTGCCGGGCCGTACCAGGCGACGTCCCACGGGCTCGTGAGGTCGACCTCGACGCCCTTGCCGGAGTCCGGTCCGCTGCGCCACTGCGCGCCGGTGCCGGCGACCGTGGTCACCTCGCCGGTGATCAGGTCGAGGCCGCGCAGCCGGTGACCGGCGGTGTCGGCGACGACGGCATGGTAGCCGGCGCGCTCGGCGACGTCGTAGGGCAGCAGCGCGATACCGGACGGCTCGGCGAACGTCGCGATGTCGAACGGCCCGTCCTGGCCACCGCGCTCTCCGCTGCCGAAGCGCCGGATGACCGTCTCGCCGTCCGAGGCGAACTCGACGACGGAGTGGTGCCCGGTGTCCGCGACGAGGACACGTCCCTCGGCCGTCGCGACGGCCTTGCTCGGGAAGCGCAGCTCGCTGACCTGCTCTTCGACCGCGACGTACGGGCTGCCGCCGCGGCGAAGCGTCCCCTTCGCTTCGTGCTTCGTCACGAGGTCCGCGATGACGCGGCGAAGCGCCTCTCCGTGCCCTTCACCGGCGGCGACGTGCACGACGTACCCCTCGGGGTCGACGACCGCCAGCGTCGGCCACGCGCGGACCGCGTACTGCGACCACAGCTCCATCTTCGGGTCGTTGACCACGGGGTGGTGCACCTCGTAGCGCCGGACCGCGGCTTCGATCGACGCGCGCTCGCCCTCGTGCAGGAACTTCGGCGAGTGGACGCCGATCGTGACGAGCACGTCCGCGAACTCGGCTTCGAGCGGGCGCAGCTCGTCGAGCACGTGGAGGCAGTTGATGCAGCCGCTGGTCCAGAAGTCCAGCAGGACGACGCGCCCGCGCAGCTCGGCGAGGGTCAGCGCGCGGCCGCCGGTGTTCAGCCAGACGTCGCCGCGCAGCTCGGGGGCGCGCACGCGGGCCTGCGGTCGGGGTGATGTCACGGCAAGAGTGAACTACAGGTGTTCACGCTCTGTTCCGGAGTTCAGCCGATGAGAGAACAAACTCACCCCACGGGGTGCCCTGCCTGAACGGCGGAAAAGGGCGCGCGGCGGGGTGAGCCGCCGCTTAGGCTCACCTCATGACCCCCGTCCAGCCGGCCGGCGCCCTCACCTTCGAGGAGGCGCGGCACCTGCAAGAGAACCTCCGGGAGCCCGTGCGTCCCGGGCTGACCGGACCCGAGCTCGACGACGTCGAGCGCCGCTTCGGTTTCCACTTCGCCGCGGACCACCGCACGTTCCTGTCCGCCGGCGTCCCGATCGGCGACCGCTGGCCCGACTGGCGCTGCGGCAACTCGGAGCAACTTCGCAAACGGCTGGCCTGGCCGGTCGACGGCGTGCTGTACGACGTCGAGCACAACGGCTTCTGGCTCCCGGACTGGGGCACGCGCCCGGTCGGCCCGGAGGACGCGGTCCGCGAAGCCCGCCGTCGCCTGGCCGACGTGCCGCAGCTGGTGCCGGTGTGCGGGCACCGCTACCTGCCGGGCGTGCCGGGATCCGCGGGCTACCCGGTGCTGTCGGTGTACCAGACGGACATCATCGTGTACGGCTCCGACCTGCGGGATTACCTGAACCGCGAGTTCGCGACGGGCGGCATCAGCACGGCCCCGCCGGACGGTCCGAGGTACATACCGTTCTGGTCCCGCTTCATCGACTAGCCGACTCTGACGACGTCTAGGCTCACGGCTAGAGAAGCTTAGAAGCGGCTAGTTCTCCCGCCGCAGCATCCGGCTGACGCCCGCCGCGACCGTGGTCGCCAAGATCCAGCCCGAGGCCGTGAACCCGGCCGCCACCCAGTTGTCCGGCCCGTGCATGTACCAGCGCGACTTGTTGCCGAAGTCCACGATCGGCACCAGCAGGTCCGCCGTGTAGATCACCGGGTTCCACTGCAGCCCCGTGTCCTGCTGGTTCACCACACAGCGCGGCCCGTTCGCGATGATCTCGTGCGCCGGATCCGACGACTTCCACGTCACGCAGTCGTCCGAGCCCAGGCCGAACCACAGGCTCCCCAGCACCAGCAGCGTGAACAGCCAGCCCAGCGCGCGCACCGGCCGGTAGCCGTACCCGACCATCGACCGCTGCAGCCAGCTCCACAGCCGCACCCCCGGCCCGAAGAACTTGAAGCCGCCGGCCAGCGCCTCGTACCGGAACTGCTGCTTGCGCAACGCCACCGTCGACGCGTGTTCTTCGTTCCCCGCCGCGCGGAGCATGTGGGCCAGCTGGTCGTACGGGCCCGGCCGGTAGCCGCGCATGGCCTTGCTCAGCAGGTCGATGCGGTGGTCCAGCGCCTTGTCGTCGGCCAGCGGGATGCTCTTGCCCAGGGCGTCGTAGCGGAAGTCCTCCAGCTCGATGCCGCCGGACGCCGCCCAGAACGCCTCGTTGTCGGTCAGCGTTCCGCAGTGCGCTCGGCGCAGCACCACCCGGCCGGTCGGGGGGACGGTCGGCGTCAGCGTGAACTCGTCCGCCGCGACGTCGCCCGCGTCGAGCGCCACCAGGAACGGGGACAGCGAACCTAGCTGGGAGCCGCGCAGATCCACTCGGCGGGCGACCTGCGCGCCGTCGAGGTTGACGCCGCCTTCCGCGACGAACGGGCGGCCGTTGTTGTCGCGCAGCGTGAGGTCGCGGCCGATCCGGCCGGTGCGGATGTCGAGGGAGAAACTGCTGGTCGCGCGCAGGCCCGGCTCCGTCAACCGCGTGCCGGCCAGGTTGATCGAGCCGCCGACCTCGACGCCCTGCAGCCGCAGCGTGCCGTGGATCGTCGCGTCCGTGAGCTGGAAGTTGCCCGCGATCTTCGACCGGCGCGCGGAGAAGACGTCCCGGCCCGGGTGGCGGAACATCGAGTTCCAGGCCAGGAAGTTGCCGCCGACGGTGACGTCCGCGAGCCGCAGCTGCCCGGCCGGGACGCGCAGGCTCGTCGCCTCGATGTCGCCGCCGATCTCGGTGCCGTCCAGGTGCAGCGCGCGGTCGTAGTACGGCTGAGACTTGCCGCGCACCACGCTGACCTCGGCGCCGGCCAGCCGCAGCGAACCGCCGATCCGGGCGTTGACCATGCGCAGCGTGCCGAGCGCCTGCAGGCCGTCCGACAGCTCGACGTTGCCGTCGACGCGCATCCGGTCGGCGACCAGCGCCGGGCGCGGGTCGAGGTACGGGTCGTTGGACTTCCACGCGTCGACGGCGATCGGACCCTGCTGGGACACGGTCAGCTTGGCCTCGCGCAGCACGATGTCGCTGTCCACCGTGGCGCTCGGCAGGTACATGATCCCGGTCGCGGAGAAGCGTTTCCGCTGGCTGGCGGGCCCGTAGTTGTCGACCTCGCAGAGCAGGCTGCCGCCGATGTGCAGGCCGTTGCCGTTGAGCGCGAAGCCGTCCGGGTTGTTCAGCGTGGCGCCGGAGAAGTTGACGTTACCGCCGGTCCGCAGGCCCGGGAGCCGGACTTCGCCGTTCGCGACCATCCGGTACGCCAGCAGCGCGCCGGCGAGCACCAGCCGGTCGGCGTGGATCGCCTTGCCGTGCGGGTGGGCGATCACCGTGCGGGTGAGCACCAGCGACCCCTCGATCACGGCGTCGGTGAGGTTGACCGCGGCGTTCGGCATCCCGCGTTCGCGGTCGTCGCCGCGCTGGACGGTGGTCTCCTCGATCTCGCGGTCGGCGCCGTCGACCTGCACGACGCTGCGGATCAGCCGGACGTCGTTGCGGCTGCGCATGTTGCGGGCCTTGAGCCCGGGCAGCCAGCACTTGCGGAAGACCAGGCCGAGCAGGTGCGCCTCGCGCACGTCCGGCGGCTGCTCGAACCGGCAGCGCTCGAACCGGAAGAGGTACTTGAGGTCCGCGGCGCGCAGGTCGAGCGTGCCGGTGATGTAGGCGTCCTCGACGTAGACGATCGGCGCGTTCGTGGCCGTTCGCCGCCAGCGCAGCAGCCCGCCGTTTCCGGGTTTGAGCAGGTCAGACGCCTTGACCTCGTACCGGCGGTCGGGGATGCCCGCGAACGGGTCGAGAGGAGGCAGTGCGCTTTCGGTCGTCAAAACGGCAGCCCCCCTCCCTCACCCACCCCCAACGTAGCGAACGCGAACGGAATTCGTCACGCGTTGGGGTTCAGCACCCGGGCGAGGAACGACTTCGTCCGCTCCTCTCGCGGGCTCCCGATGACCTGGTCGGGCGGGCCCTCTTCGACGACGACGCCGCCGTCCATGAACAGGACCTTGTCCGCCACTTCGCGCGCGAACTGCATCTCGTGCGTGACGACGACCATGGTCATGCCGTCCTTGGCGAGCTGCTTCATCACGCCCAGGACGTCGCCGACGAGCTCCGGGTCCAGCGCGGACGTCGGCTCGTCGAACAGCATCAGCTTCGGCTTCATCGCGAGCGCCCGGGCGATCGCGACGCGCTGCTGCTGGCCACCGGACAGCTGTGCCGGGTAGTTCTTCGCCTTGTCGCCGAGGCCGACGCGGTCGAGCAGCTCCAGCGCGCGTTGCCGCACCTGGGCCTTCGGCTCGCGCCGCACCTGGATCGGCGCCTCCATGACGTTCTCCAGCGCGGTCATGTGCGGGAAGAGGTTGAACCGCTGGAACACCATCCCGATGTCCTTGCGCTGGAACGCCACCTCCTTCTCGCGCAGCTCGTGCAGCTTGTCGCCGCGCTGCCGGTAGCCGACGAGCACGCCGTCGACGTAGAGCCGGCCCGCGTCGATCTTCTCGAGGTGGTTGATGCAGCGCAGCAGCGTCGACTTGCCCGAGCCGGACGGCCCGATCAGGCAGAGCACCTCGCGCTCGTGCACCTCGAGGTCGATGCCCTTGAGGACATCGACGCTGCCGAAGCTCTTGCAGATCTTCTGCGCGGAAACGACCGGGGTCACTGCCTCATCCCTTTCCGCCACTGGCGCCGGAGCCGAACCGGAAGCCCAGCATCCGGCCCGCCCACCTGGTCTTCGTCGCTTCACCACGCGAGGTGCCGCGCGAGAACCGTTTCTCGATCTGCATCTGGACCAGGGTCAGCACCGACGTCATGAACAGGTACCAGGCCGCGGCCGTGATCAGCAGGGGCACGGTCTTGTAGTTCTGCGAGTAGATGGTCTGCGCCGCGACCATCAGCTCGAAGTACCCGATGACCACGACCAGCGACGTCGTCTTCAGCATGGAGATCGTCTCGTTGCCGGTCGGCGGGATGATCACCCGCATGGCCTGCGGGAGGATGATCCGCCGCAACGTCCTCGTGCGGCTCATGCCGAGCGCGCCCGCCGCTTCCAGCTGGCCGTCGTCGACCGACTGGATGCCGCCTCGCACGATCTCCGCCATGTACGCGGCTTCGTTGAGCCCGAGGCCGAGCAGTGACGCCGTGAACTGCGTGATCAGCTGGTTGGTGTCCCAGCTGACGAACTCCGGGCCGAACGGCACCCCGAGCCCGAGCCGGGGGTACGCGAGCGCCAGGAAGTTCCAGATGATCAGCTGCGTGATCAGCGGGGTCCCGCGGAACAGCCAGATGTAGAGGGCCGCCGCGCCGGAAGTGAGCGGGTTGGGGGACAGCCGCATGACGGCCAACAGGATCCCGCCGACGATCCCGATCAGCATCGAGATCACCGTCAGGATCAACGTGTTCTGCAGGCCGCGCAGGATCCGGTCGTCGAAGAGGTAGTCCCCGACGACCGGCCACTGCAGCGCGTCGTTCGTGATCACGCTGCGGATCACGATGAACGCCACGAACAGGATGATCACGCCGGCCACCCAGCGCCCGTAGTGGCGCACCGGGACGGCCGTGATGGGATCGGCGTCGATCGGCGCCTCGGTGGGAGGCGCTTCGGAGGAACTCACGAACTCAGTCCTTAACTCAAGAGGCCGGGTTGATCTCCGACTTGGTGACCGCACCGGTGGCGTTCAGACCCCACTTGTCCAGGATCTTCTTGTACGCGCCGCTGTCGATCAGCTTCTGGATCGCGCCCTGGACGGCCTTGCCGTAGTCGCCGCTGTTCTTCGGCAGCACGATGCCGTACGGCGCCGTGTCGTACGGCGCACCGACCGACTCGAGCTGGCCGTTGGTCTGCTTGACCGCGTAGTCGATGACCGGGGAGTCGGCCAGCTCCCCCTGGACACGCTTGGCGGTGAGGGCGAGGTTGACGTCGGTCTGGGCCTGCAGCTGCGTGACCTCGATGGCGGGCTTGCCCGCGCCGGTGCAGGCCGCGGTCTTCTTGTCGAGGTCCTCGACCTGCGTGGTGCCCTTCTGCACGGCGATCTTCTTGCCGCAGAGGTCGTCGGCCTTCAGGCCGTCGGGGTTGCCCTTCAGCACGGCCAGCGACGTGCCCGCGCTGTAGTAGGAGATCATGTCGACCGACTGCAGCCGCTCGGCGTTGATGCTGAACGACGACATGCCCAGCTCGTACTTCTTGGCGCCGATGCCGGGGATGATGCCGTCGAACGAGGAGTTCTGGAACTCCATCTGCACGCCGAGCACCTGGCCGATCGCGGTACCGAGATCGACGTCGAAGCCGGTCGCCTTGCCGCCGTCGACGAACTCGTTCGGCGGGTAGCTCTGGTCCTGGCCGACCACGATCTTGCCGTCGGTCTTGACGTCGGCGGGCACCAGCGCGGCGAGCGCATCGTCCTTCGCGACCGTGCCCGCGTCACCCGATCCAGTACCCGCCGGGGCGGCACTGCTCGAGCCGACGTCGCCGGCACCGCTACCCCCCGCGCCACAGGCCATGGTCAGTCCGACCAGGGCGAATGCCGGCAACAGGGCGAGCGCCTTGAGTTGGGGTCCTCGGGCCACGTCGTCACTCCTCGTAGTTCTCAGTTCGTGAGAGCACGCATATTGCCACTCATCCATACCAAAGCACAGCACTGGCGAGTTACAGCGACGTTTCGCCCCGCGCCCACCAGTGCGGGAGTGTCGCGCACGAAGGGGCACGTGGGTGAGGATGTCGTTCATGAACGCGACCCCGCCCCGGCTGCCCCCGTCCGGTCGACGCGCGAGGAAGGCGACGACCCGCCGGATCACCCGGCCGGGGGCCCGGTTCGACGGGTACCTCTCGCCGGAGCGTCCGCACGCGGGCGCGTACGACGAGATGTTCGCGGCCGACGGTACGGTCCGCGCGCCGTACCGGGCGTTGTACGAGTCGATCGCCGCGCTCGACGCCCACGACCTCAACTCCCGGTCGATGGCGCTGGACCGGGCGATGGTCGACCAGGGGATCACGTTCTCGCTGTCCGGCCAGGAGCGGCCGTTCCCGCTGGACCTGGTGCCGCGGGTGATCCAGGCGGCCGAGTGGTCGAAGCTCGAGCGCGGCGTGGCCCAGCGCGTCCGGGCGCTCGAAGCGTTCCTCGCCGACATCTACGGCGACCGCCTGATCCTGCGTGAGGGCGTGCTGCCGCGGCGGCTGATCACCTCGTGCGAGCACTTCCAGCGGGAGGCGTTCGGCATCAACCCGCCGAACGGCGTGCGCATCCACGTGTCCGGAGTGGACCTGGTGCGCGACGAAGAGGGCACGTTCCGGGTGCTGGAGGACAACCTCCGCAACCCGTCCGGGGTGTCGTACGTGATGGAGAACCGGCGGACGATGGCGCGGGTCTTCCCGGACCTGTTCGCCCAGCACCGCGTCCGGCCGGTCGGGGACTACGCGTCGCACCTGCTCCGGGCGTTGCGTGCGGCGTCCGCGGCGAACGTCGCCGACCCGACGGTCGTCGTGCTCACCCCCGGCGTCCACAACTCGGCGTACTTCGAGCACTCGCTGCTGGCGCGGCTGATGGGCGTCGAACTGGTCGAAGGCCGCGACATGTTCTGCCGCGACAACGTCGTCTACCTGCGGACGACCGAGGGCGAGCGCCCGGTCGACGTCATCTACCGGCGCATCGACGACGAGTTCCTCGATCCGGTGCACTACCGGCCGGACTCGGTGCTCGGCATCGCCGGCGTCCTGAACGCGGCGCGCGCGGGCAACGTCGTCGTCGCGAACGCCGTCGGCAACGGCGTCGGCGACGACAAGCTCGTCTACACCTACGTGCCCGAGATGGTGAAGTACTACCTCAACGAGAAGCCGTTGCTGCCCAACGTGGACACGTTCCGGTGCTGGCTGCCGGACGAGTTCGACCACGTCATGGCGCACCTCGACGAGCTGGTCGTCAAGCCGGTCGAAGGCTCCGGCGGCTACGGGATCGTCTTCGGTCCCGAAGCGACCCAGGAGGAACTGGCGACGCTACGGCGGAAGGTGCGCGCGAACCGGCGCGGCTGGATCGCGCAGCCGGTCGTCCAGCTCTCGACCGTGCCGGCCAAGGTGGAGGACCGGCTGGCGCCGCGGCACGTCGACCTGCGGCCGTTCGCCGTCAACGACGGCAAGGAGATCTTCGTCCTGCCCGGCGGGTTGACGCGGGTGGCGCTGCCGGAGGGCAGCCTGGTCGTCAACTCGTCGCAGGGCGGCGGCTCGAAGGACACGTGGGTGCTGGCGTCCCGGGCGTCGACCGTCGAGCGCGAGCTCGAACAACCGGCGCTCGGCGCGATGTCCACTGTGGACGGGCTGGTCGCCGAACAGGGGCCCGAGCTGACGTCGTCCCAGCAACAGCAGCAACAACAGAGTTAGGGGGTCCGGATGCTGGCACGCAACGCGGAGTCGCTGTACTGGATCGGCCGGTACGTCGAACGCGCCGACGACACCTCCCGGATCCTCAACGTCTCGGTCCACCAGCTGCTGGAGGACGCGACGGTCGACCCCGACCACGCGAGCCGTCAGCTGCTCGCCGTCCTGGGCATCGACACGCCCGACGGGGACGCCCTCGACGTCTGGAAGCTCACCGAGCTGGTGGCGTACGCGAAGGACAACCCGGCGTCGATCGTCGGCTCGATCAACTCGGCACGAGAGAACACGCGGGGCGCCCGCGAAGTCGTCTCGACCGAGCTGTGGGAATGCCTGAACGCGACATGGAACGCCGTCCCGGATCGGCAGCGCTACGCGCGTCGAGCCGGGCCGCACGCGTTCCTGTCGTTCGTCGAGGAACGCGCGGCGATGTTCGCCGGGCTCGCCGATTCGACGATGAGCCGCGACGACGGCTGGCTCTTCATGGTCCTCGGCCGCTCGATCGAACGCGCCGACATGCTGGTCCGGCTGCTGCTGTCGCGGGTCGCGGACCGCGCGTCTTCGCCGGGGTGGATCACGGTGCTGCGTTCGGCCGGCGCGCAGGACACGTACCTGAGGACGTATCGGGGTGCGCTGGACGCCGCCCGCGTCGTGCAGTTCCTGTTGCGAGACACGCTGTTTCCGAGGTCGGTGTTCCACGCGCTGCGGCAGGCCGAGGAGTGCCTGCAGCGGCTCGACCCGGGCGGCGGCGCGCGCAACAGCGAGAAGTCCGAGGCGCTGCGCCAGCTCGGCCGGGCCCGCAGCGAGCTGGAGTTCCTCCGCCCGGCGGACCTGCTGACCGACCTGCCGCGGCGGCTCGGGGCGTTGCAGACGTCGATCAAGGAGATCGGCGAAGCGGTGTCGTTGCAGTACTTCAGCACGTCGCCGTGGGTGGCGTGGAGCGGTGCGGAGGTTTCGCTGTGACGTGGCAGCTGCGGGTGGCGCACCGGACGGGGTACCGGTATGCGACGCCGGCGACGCAGTCGTACAACGAGGCGCGGCTGACCCCGCGCTCGGACCGTCGCCAGACGACGGTGGCGACGCGCATCGAGACGACCCCGGCGACCCGCGCCTACCGGTACACGGACTACTGGGGCACGGTCGTCACGTCGTTCGACCTGCACGCGCCGCACACGGAGTTCACGGTGCTGGCGACGTCGGTGGTCGAGACGGCGGACGAAGCCGAGCCGATCCGCACGGCGTCGTGGAAGGACCTGCGGAGCGAGACGGTCGTCGACCACCGCACGGAGTACCTGACGCCGACCGACTACACCCCGCGCGACGTCGCCCTGGCGCGCGAGGCTCGCGCGCTGCGGACCGGCCTAGACCCGGCCGAGTCGGTGCTGGCGGTGTGCGAGTGGGTGAACAAGCAGCTGAAGTACCAACCGGGCACGACGGGCGTCCACTCGACGGCGACCGACGCCTGGCAGGCGCGCGAAGGCGTCTGCCAGGACTTCGCGCACGTCACGCTGGTGATGCTGCGCGCGATCGGCGTCCCGGCCCGGTACGTCTCGGGCTACCTGCACACGAAACGGGACGCGAAGCTCGGCGAGGTGGTCGAGGGCGAGTCACACGCCTGGGTCGACGTCTGGACCGGCGGGTGGTGGGCGTACGACCCGACGAACGCCATCCCGGTCGGTCCGCGGCACGTCTGGGTGGCGATGGGGCGGGACTACGCCGATGTGGCGCCGTTGAAGGGGATCTTCACGGGCGGTGGGCAGTCCACTTTGGACGTCTCGGTCCACCTGACCCGGCTGGCCTAGAGCAAGAAGGTCGCGCCCGCCGCTTCGGCGACGTCCGCGCCGAGGGCCGACGCCGGGGTGTGCGCGCCGGGTTTGCCTTCGCCGCGGGCCAGGCGGTCCGCGACCTCGGCCACGACCGCCGTCGTGAAGTCCATGCCATCGCCGGCGCGGAGCCAGCCTTCGCGCGTCGTGCCGTCGGGCCAGGTGACGACGGCGTGGCCCCACGAATGCGTACGAGGGCGCGGCGCCGCCTTCGCCTGGACCCCGGTGAGCCGCCGGACCGCGAACCGGCGCAACGCCGGGACGGCCAGCACCCGGCCGAGCAGGGGCAGCACCGCCCGGACCGCGGGTGACGCAGGCGCGAGGCCGGACGTGATGCCGACCGACGGCGCGCCGCTCGCCCGCTGAGCCGCCACGAGCTCACCCGACGGCACGCTCGCCAACTTCGCCGTCTCGCCGTCCGGGAACGTGAGCGTCTGCGCGTTCGCGCCGAGCCGCGTGGGAACCAAGCGACCGTCCCGGTACTCGCGGCCGCCGGTGGTCAGTGCGTCGACGATGCTGGCGGCCAGCGCGACTCCCAAGGCGCCCGCTTCGATGGCGACCGACGCCACCGCGTCGACGTGTACCGAACTCGGCGTCGCGCGCCCATCGCAGAGCTTCGCGACGACGGCCTCCGTGGCCAGGACACCGAACCCGGCGCCGGTCACGAAGGTGCTGCCGCCGGCCAGGGCTTCTTCGTGCAGGTCGAGCAGCCGCGGGACGGCGACCAGGTCCGCGGCCAGGTCGACGTAGTGTCCGCCGGGCAGGCACGCGCGGGCGATCGTCCCGGCCGTGGCGGCGTACTCGCCGATGGTGTTGACGACGACGGTGGGCCGCTGCCGCCGGATCTCGGCCGCGATGGCTTCGGCTCCGTCGGCGACGACGAACTTCGAGCCGCTCGCCGCCAGCCGTTCGCGGTCGCGTCCGACCAGGACGGCCGGCAGTCCACGCGCGGCCAGCTCGGCGGTGATGCCCCGGCCGGTCCGGCCCAGCGCCCCGAGTACCCAGATCTCCATGTCGTCCTCCAGTGATGTCTCAGTGTGTCATCACCGAGGCTAGCACGTGACGACACACTGAGACATCGCTTGTAGGCTGGGCTCGTGGCCAGATGGGATCCCGGAACCGCGGACCGGCTGCGGAAAGCCGCGCTGGAGCTGTACGCCGAGCACGGGTACGACGCCGTCACCGTGACGCAGATCGCCGAGCGCGCCGGGATCACCCGCCGCTCGTACTTCCGTTATTTCCCCGACAAGCGCGAAGTCCTCTTCGCCGGCGCCGAGCAGCTACCTCCCGCGGTCACCGAAGCCGTCCTCGCCGCCGAAGAGGCGGAGTCGCCGCTTCGGACGGCCCTCGGCGCGCTCGTCGAGGTCGGCACCCAGGTCACTCGGCTCGTCGACCCGTCTCCGGAACGCCGGGCGGTGATCGCTTCGAGCGCCGAGCTCCGCGAACGCGAGCGGAGCAAGGCGGCCGCGATCACCACGGCGATCCGGGACGCGCTCGAGCGGCGGGGGACACCGCCCGAGCTCGCGAAACCGGCGGCGCAGATCGCGGCGATCATCCTCGGCGACGCCTTCGACCGCTGGATCGACTCCGGCGGCGACCAGGACTTCCCGACGTGCCTGGAGACGGCCGCCGCGACCTTGCGCGAAGCCTGCCGCTAGCCGCGGGCGTGAGCGTCCAGGATGTGCGCCACGGCCTCGGTGACCTGCTGCGCGTACTCCAGGTGCAGCCACTCGTCCGGCACGTGGATGTTCGAGTCGGCCCCGCACGCGCCGGTGACCAGGAACTGCGCCTCCGGGTACTTGCGCGAGAGCAGGCCCATGAACGGGATCGAGCCGCCCATGCCGGTCGCGCGGTGCGGCCGGCCGAAGACCTCGTCGCTGACCGTGCGCAGGGCGTTCGTCAGCCACGGCGACTCGGTCGGCGCGTTCCAGCCGTCCTCCGCCTGCGGGTTGCCACCGAAGGTGACCTTCGCGCCGTACGGGACGTCCGTGGTCAGGGCCCGCTTCACGGCTTCGAGCCCCTTCTCGGCGTCGGCCGTCGGCGGGAGGCGGAAGCTCAGCGTCAACGTCGTGCTCTCGCGCAGGACGTTCCCGGCGTCGGCGGGCTTCGGGAAGCCGTCGGCGCCGATCACCGACAGCGTTGGGCGCCACGCGTTGTTGAGCATCAGCTCCAGCGCGTCTTCGGTGATCACGCGACCACCCTCGACCAGCGGGAACGCCTTCGACAGCGCCTCGGGGAAGTCCTGCGCGACGGCCTTGAGCTCGGCCAGCCGGTCCGCCGGGACGTCGACCTTGAGCTCGTCGAGCAGCAGCTCGCCGGTCTCGGTGTCCTCGAGCCGCTCGAGGAGCTTCCGCAGCACGCGGAACGAGCTGGCGACGACACCCGAAGCGATGCCCGAGTGCTGGGCCGAACCCAGCAGCTGGACGGTGACGTCGAGGTGCAGCATCCCGCGCAGGCTCGTGACCAGCCACAACCGCTCGTAGTCGCTGCCGCCGGCGTCGAGGCAGATCACCAGCGAGACCTCGCCGATGCGGTCGGCCAGGTGCTCGACGTACGCGGGCAGGTCGGGGCTGCCGGACTCTTCGCCGGTCTCCAGGAGCACCACGATGCGGGCGTGCTCGCCGCCGGCCGCGTGGACGGCTTCGATCGCCGTCGTCGCCGCGTAGCCGGAGTAGCCGTCGTCGACGGAGCCGCGGCCGTACAGCCGGCCGTCGCGGATCACCGGGGTCCACGGGTCGAGGCCCTCCGACCAGCCACCCACCGGAGGCTGCTTGTCGAGGTGGCCGTACATCAGGACAGTGCCCTGGTCCGCCGCGCCCGGGGTCGCCGGGACGTCGACGAGCAGCAGGGGAGTGCGGCCTTCGAGCTGCACGACGTCGAGGGTCGCGCCGGGCAGGTCGCGCGCGGCGATCCACTCGCGGACGTGGTCGACGGCGGCGGCCAGGTGACCGGTCGTCGCCCACTCGGCGTCGAAGGCCGGGGACAAGGCGGGGATGGCCACCAGCCCGGACAGACTCGGGATGACGTCGCCGGTCCACGACGCCACGACGGATTCACGAACGGATTTTTGCTCCACGTCGCCATCGTGCCACGCACGTCCCGGCGTGCGGCACATCACAGAGGCGTCCCCGGATCGGGTGATCACCCAGGTGCCCGAGCGCGTACCGGGACGGCCACTCCTGGTGAGCGTGGGGACCGGCTCCCTACTCTCGTAGGTCCGATGCTCGGGCTTCCTAACGTTTTCCCTGTTCAGACCCCCTTTCTCAGCAACAAATCAGCATCCGTGACTGACCAAAGCCACGACCTTCGTGCCAGGATGACGGCGAGAACCGTCAACGCCGACGGTGACCGAGCGCTTCGGACCCGATGCGCTGGTCCCCGCCGGTGCAGTCGCTGTGGTCGCCACAAGCGGCCGCCAGAGGCACCGACACCGAGGAGCAACGCCCATGCCGTCCGAACAGTGGACGCACCCGGAGCCTGGAGACGGGCCGGCCGCCGTCGCGGCCCAGCCTTCCCCCGAGCAGGTGATCGCCGGATTGCGAGCGACCAGCGAAGGTGGCGCTGAGCTGACTCAGCTGCTCACCCCCGAAGGCGAGCGGGTCCCGTCGCCCCAGTTCGACAAGTACGTCGACGACATCGACGACGAAGCCCTGCGCGGCCTGTACCGCGACATGGTGCTCGTCCGCCGCGCGGACCGCGAAGCCAACGCGATGCAGCGCCAGGGCCAGCTCGGCATCTGGGTCCCGCTGCTCGGCCAGGAGGCCGCGCAGATCGGCTCCGGCCGCGCGCTGAAGCAGAACGACATGGCCTTCCCCAGCTACCGCGAGCACGGCGTCGCCTACGCGCGCGGGGTCGACATGAAGGACCTGCTGGGCATCTTCCGCTGCACCGACCACAGTGGATGGGACTACAAAGAGCACGGCTTCCACCCGTACTGCATCGTCATCGGCAACCAGGTGCTCAACGCCGCCGGTTATGCGATGGGGCAGAAGTTCGAGGGCAAGGTCGGCGACGACGACGGCGAAGCCACAATCTGCTACTTCGGTGACGGCGCGACTTCGCAGGGCGACGTCCACGAAGGATTCGTCTGGGCCGCCGTCTACGACGCGCCGCTCGTCTTCTTCTGCCAGAACAACCAGTGGGCCATCTCCGAGCCGACCGAGCGCCAGTCGCGCCTGCCGCTCTACCAGCGCGCCCGCGGGTACGGCTTCCCCGGCATCCGCGTCGACGGCAACGACGTCCTGGCCTGCCTCGCGGTGTCCCGCTGGGCCCTCGACGAGTGCCGCCACGGCAACGGCCCGGTGCTGATCGAGGCGTTCACCTACCGGATGGACGCGCACACGACGACCGACGACCCGTCGCGCTACCGGCTCTCCGACGAGCTCGAAGAGTGGAAGCTCAAGGACCCGATCGAGCGTGTGCGGGCGTTCCTGGCCCGCAAGGGCGGCGCCGACCACGACTTCTTCGACCAGGTCCAGGCCGAGGCCGACGCCTTCGCCGCCGACCTGCGCGAGTACACGTTCAACATGCCGGAGCCGCCGCCGGAGAGGATCTTCAGCAACGTCTACGCCGAGGGCAACCCGGTGCTGGACGCGCAGCGCGAAGAGTTCCTGTCCTACCTCGACGGCTTCGTATCGGCGGGTGAGCACTGATGACCGACCTCCAGAAACTCACCATCGGCAAGGCGCTCAACCTCGGCCTTCGCCGCGCGATGGAAGAGGACCCCAAGGTCCTGATCATGGGCGAGGACGTCGGCAAGCTCGGCGGCGTCTTCCGGATCACCGACGGCCTGCAGAAGGACTTCGGCGAGCAGCGCGTGCTGGACACGCCGCTGGCGGAGTCCGGCATCATCGGCACCGCGGTCGGCCTGGCCGTGCGCGGGTTCCGGCCGGTGTGCGAGATCCAGTTCGAGGGCTTCATCTTCCCGGGGTTCGACCAGATCTCCTCGCAGCTGGCCAAGCTGCACTACCGGACGCAGGGCAAGATCAAGATGCCGGTCGTGATCCGGGTGCCGTTCGGTGGCGGGATCGGCGCGGTCGAGCACCACTCGGAGTCGCCGGAGTCGCTGTTCGCGCACATCCCGGGCCTCAAGGTCATCTCGATTTCGAACGCCGTCGACGCCTATTGGGGCATCCAGGAAGCGATCAAGTCGGACGACCCGATCCTGTTCTTCGAGCCGAAGCGGCTGTACCACTCGGGTGCGCTGCGCGCGGAGATCGACGTCGCGGGCACGCCGTCGCCGGTCTTCTCCTCGCAGGTCGTCCGCGAAGGCACGACCGCGACGGTCGTCGCGTACGGACCTTCGGTGAAGGTCGCGCTCGACGCGGCCGCCGCGGCCGAGGACGGTGGCCAGTCGCTCGAGGTCATCGACCTGCGCACGCTTTCGCCGCTGGACCTCGGCCCGGTGTTCGAGTCGGTGCGCAAGACCGGCCGGCTGATCGCACTGTCGGAGGCGCCGTCCGAGTCGTCGCTGACCTCGGAGATCGCCGCGCGCGTCCAGCAGGAGTGCTTCTACTCGCTGGAAGCGCCCGTCCTCCGGGTGACCGGGTTCGACACGCCGTACCCGCCGGCCAAGCTCGAGGAGCACTACCTCCCCGACCTCGACCGGGTGCTGCACGCCGTCGACCGCTCGCTCGCCTGGTAAGGGGGATCTCCGCGTTATGCCTACGTACAAACAGTTCCCCCTGGCCGACACGGCCGAGGGGCTGACCGAAGCCGACATTCTTTCTTGGCACGTGAAGCCGGGCGACACGGTGACGGTCAACCAGATCGTCGTCGAGATCGAGACCGCGAAGGCCGCCGTCGAGCTGCCGATCCCGTGGGCCGGGGTGGTCACGGAGCTGCACGTCGAGCCGGGGCAGACGGTGGAGGTCGGCACGCCGATCCTCACCATCGACGTCGACCCCGGCGGGGCTTCGGCTCCGGCGCCTGCTGCCGCGCCCGCCGCCGCGCCGGTCGAAGAAGAAGAGATGAAGCCGCTGGTCGGCTACGGCTCCAAGGCTGTCGTCACGCAGCGGCGAGCCCGGAAGGGCGCCGCTCCGACTCCGGCTCCTGCCGCCGCCGTGGTCGCTCCTCCCGCGCCTGCTCCGGTTGCTCCTCGCGGCGGGTACGTCCCGCTGGCGAAGCCGCCGGTGCGGAAGCTGGCGAAGGACCTCGGCGTCGACCTGCACGCGCTGACCGGCACGGCTTCGGGTGGCGTGATCACCCGCGACGACGTCGAGCGGGCGGCCAACGGCTCCGCGGCTCCGGCCGTGTCCACTGTGGACGCGGGCTACGACCCGGGCACCCGCGAACGGCGGGTGCCGATCAAGGGCGTCCGCAAGATGACCGCGGCGGCGATGGTGCAGAGCGCGTACACCGCTCCGCACGTCACGGAGTTCCTGACCATCGACGTCACGCCGATGATGGAGTTCCGCGAGAAGCTGAAGAAGTCGCGGGAGTTCGCCGGGGTCAAGGTCACGCCGCTGACGTTCGCGGCGAAGGCCGTGTGCCTGGCGGCGAAGCGCACTCCGGACATCAACGCGGTGTGGGACGAAGCCGCGCAGGAGATCGTCTTCAAGGACTACGTGCACCTCGGGATCGCGGCGGCGACGCCGCGCGGCCTGATCGTGCCCAAGGTCCGCGACGCCGACTCGATGTCGCTGAAGGAGCTGGCGCAGGCGCTGACGGCACTGACCGACGTCGCCCGCGAGGGCAAGACGTCGCCGGCGGACATGGCGAACGGCACGATCACGATCACGAACGTGGGCGTGTTCGGCGTCGACACCGGAACGCCGATCATCAACCCGGGCGAGTCCGCGATCCTGTGCCTCGGCGCGATCAAGGACCAGCCGTGGGTGGTGGACGGCGAGATCAAGGTCCGCAAGGTCCTCCAGCTGTCGCTGAGCTTCGACCACCGCGTGGTCGACGGCCAGCAGGGTTCGGAGTTCCTGGCCGACGTCGGCGCCCTGCTGGCCGACCCGGCCATGGCGATGACGTACTGACGCACTGAAGGTCCGTGAAGGCCTCCTTACCGGCTCTTATGGCCGGTAAGGAGGCCTTCACGGCTTTCGGAAGACGATCTTCCCGGCGTCGAGGTCGACGTGGGTGCGCGGGGGGGGCGCCGTCGGCTTGGTCGTCGACCAGCATCAGCTGGACCTGGCGTTGCTCGAGGTCGTGGTGCTTCGTGCCGCCGAGGATCGCTTCGACCTCTTCGGTCGCGACCGCGCTCGCCATCCGCGGGCCGTCGCCGCGGCGGTGCCAGGGCAGGAACCGGCGGCCCCAGACCTCGAGCACCGCGAGCAGGAACAGCAGCACGACCAGCATCGGGAACGCCATCGCCCAAACCACGCCCATGAGAGCCAACTTATACTCACTTGACGGAGTGAGCACTCACTCCGCACACTGGTCGCATGACACCAGCACCCGAGATCCGGCGGAGAGCGCCGGGCATGAGCGTCGAAGCCCGGCGCGCCATGATCGTGCACGCGGTGCTGCCGCTCCTGATCGAGCACGGCGCCGGCGTGACCACCAGCCAGATCGCCCGCGCCGCCGGCATCGGCGAGGGCACCATCTTCCGCGCGTTCAAGGACAAGGACGAGCTGTTCGACGCCTGCACCGCCGAGGCGCTGCGCCCCGACCACGTGCTCGACGCGATCGCCGAAATCCCCATCGAGCAGCCGCTCGAAGACCGGCTCGTCGAGGCCGCCGACGCGCTCGGCGCGCACCTCGAGCGGATGGGTGCGCTGATGGGCGCCCTGCACGCCTCCGGCCGGCACAAGCAGCGCGACCCCGAGCAGCGCCTCAAAGACCGGCGCGGCACGTGGAAGGGCGGGCGCAGCGAGTCGATGGCCGCCATGCGCGGCGCGATCACCGAGCTGTTCGAGCCGGAGAAGGACCAGCTGCGGCTCACGCCCGAGCAGCTGGCTTCACTGTTCCTGACCCTGTTGTTCGGCGGCCGGCGGATGGCACCGGTCGACAACGCCGCCACCACGCGCCAGGTGGTCGACGTCTTCCTGCACGGCGCCGTGGAGGTCAAGTGATCCCGGGCGGTGGGGGCGGCATGGAGTTCATGCTGGCTCGGCGAGGAAGACGGCGGCACGCCTCGACGGTTCCGGAGAGCGGGCTCACCGGGCCGGTCGAAATCCCCGAGCCCAAGCCGGAAGACCAGCCGAAGGACCTCCGCTCGCGGCTCAAGCGCGCGAAGACGTCCGTGGCGGGCACGGTGCGCGGCCTGCCAAAGGTCGTGAGGCTGACGTGGCAGGCCAGCCCGATCCTGACGATCCTCCTGGCGCTGATCACGCTGCTGTCGGGCCTCCTGCCGACCCTGACCGCGTACATCGCGAAGCTGCTGCTCGACTCCGTCGTCGCGGCGATCCAGCACCGCGGCACTACGGCCGACATCGTCAACGTGGCGCTGTTCCAGTTCGGCGTGCTCGCCGCGACCGCGATCAGCAGCGCGCTGACGTCGATCGCGCAGTCGCTGCTGCAGGAACGCATGACGCTGACCATCCGCCACCAGGTGATGGCGCACGCGAGCGAGCTGCACCTCGCGTACTTCGAGGGTTCGACGTCCTACGACATGCTGCGCCAGGCCGCGCAGGAAGCGCCGACGCGGCCGCTGTCGATGATGAACTCCGCGCTCGGGCTCGTCCGGACGCTCATCACGTTCGGCAGCATGGTCGCGCTGCTGGTCGCCGTCAGCCCGCTGCTGGCCCTGGTCGCGCTGCTGGCGCCGATCCCGGCGTTCATCTCGCAGTCGAAGTACGGCTCGCGCGCGTTCTGGCTGACGTTCCTGATGTCGCCGATCAAGCGGCGGATGGACTACCTGTCGTCGCTGGTCACGACGGACACGTACGCCAAGGAGACGAAGCTGTTCGGGCTCGGCCCGTACTTCGTCGACCGGTTCCGCCGGCTCGGCCTCGTGTCGTACGAGCGGCAGCGGAAGCTGACGATCAACCGCAACATCAGCTCGACGTCCTGGGGGCTGCTGAGCACGTTCGCGGGGTCGGCCATCGCGCTGTACATCGCGCTGCAGGCGGTCGGCGGACACCTCACCCTGGGTGACCTGGCGCTGTACACGGCCGCGGCGACGTCCGTGCAGGCGTCGGTGTCCGGGCTGTTCACGGCGTTCTCGGGGATGTACGAGAACAACCTGTACCTCGACACGCTGTACCGCTTCCTGGACACGAAGCCGGAGATCACGGCGCCCGCTTCGCCGCGCGCTCTTCCGTCCACAGTGGAAGGTCACATCGAGTTCGACTCGGTCACTTTCGCCTACCCGGGCGCCGACGAGCCGGCGCTCGACAACGTCAGCTTCGAGATCCGCCCGGGCGAGACGGTGGCGGTCGTCGGCCGCAACGGCGCGGGCAAGTCGACGCTGTTCAAGCTGCTCTGCCGGCTCTACGACCCGACCGCCGGCCGCATTCTGCTCGACGACGTCGACATCCGCGAATACGACCCGGTCGAGCTCCGCACCCGGATCAGCGCGATGTTCCAGGACTACGTGACGTACCAGGGAACGGCGGCGGAGAACATCGGCCTGGGTGACCTGACCCGGCTGGAGGACCGTCCGCACATCGAGAACTCGGCCCGCCGAGCGGGGGCGGACGAGCGCATCGAGCGGCTGCCCAGCGGCTACGACAGCCCACTGGGGCGTTGGTTCGACCAGGGCGTGAGCCTGTCCGGCGGCGAGTGGCAGAAGATCGCGCTGGCCAGGGCGTTCCAGCGTGAGGCACCGCTGTTGATCCTGGACGAGCCGACATCGGCACTGGACGCCCAGGCGGAGCACGATCTGTTCTCGCGGCTGCGTGAGCTGTCCGAGGGCCGGACGACGCTGTACATCTCGCACCGGTTCTCGACGGTGCGGCAGGCGGAGCGGATCCTGCTGCTGGACCACGGAAAGGTGGCGGAGTACGGGACGCACGAGGACCTGATGGCGGCGAAGGCCGGATACGCGGAGCTGTTCACCCTTCAAGCGCAGGCGTACCTGGACGAGGTGCCGAGCTAGGCGTCACGTAGTGGCCGGGCAGCGAGGTACCACCGCGCAGCTCGTTGTCCGGCCAAGGGTGTGCCTGCGGGTACTCCCCGGTGTCGCCGACGGTCACGGTGTCGAGCACGCAGCTCGCGAGCTTGACCCCTTGGCCGCCCGAGCCCAGCTCGATCCGGCACCGCTCGAATCGGCAGTTTTCGGCGAGCAGCGGCGCCAGGGAGAACGGTTGGTCGTCGCGGCCGATCGAGAGGTCGAGTTCCAGGTCCGCGAAGTCGCACCGGTCGAACACCATCCGGCCGAAGGTGAAGTCCAGCTGCGAGAAGTCCACCCGGGACGCCGCGAACCGGCAGCGGAAGAAGGCCACCGACGACGACTGCAGGTAACCATCGGCGAAGTCGACCGTCTCCCCGGCGAACTCGGCGCCGACGAACTCGGCTTTGCCGGCGGTGAGGGTCAGCCCAGCGAAGTTCGTGTCGGTGGCGGAGAACCGGGCACCGTGGAAGCTGAGCAGTTTCCCGAACTCGGCACCGGCGAACGAAGCCACCCCGCCGACGAACTCGGCGCCGTCGAACAGGACCTCGCCGCTGAACTTGCGACGGGCGAAATCGGCGTTCTCGAACGTGACACCGGTGAAGTCGAAATCGAGCGCGGACCACGACGGTTTCCCGCTCTGGCGAGTGCGGTCGCGGATCACGCGCAGGATCGCCTCCCGCACTTCGGCCTCGCCGTCAGCTTCGCGAGTGATCCGGAGGTAGCCGCACAGGACGTCGACGCAGACCTGGCGTTTGTCGGCCCAGTCATCGGCGAGCCCGGCCATGGCGTAGACGCCGGCGAGCCGAACGGCCGGGCTGTCGTTCGCAAGCTGCTCGGCGGCGCTGCCGAAGCGTTCGTTGAACTTCTGGACAACCTCGCGGTCAGCTTTTTCCACCGCGAGGGCGTGTTCCTCTTCCGTGACCCGCTGCTTCCGGTAGTTGACGGCGAGCAGCACGACCCCACCGAACCCGGCGACGACCGAGAGAGCGATCTTGAGCAGGTCGAGCACCTGGGCGACGTCGAAGACGCCGGCGGTCGGCAGCCGCGGCCAGCCGAGGAACCAGAGCAGCCCACTGCCGGTCGCCCCGGCCACGAGCAGGGCCACGACCAGCCAGCCGAGGACGGACACCGCCATCCCTCGCCGCCGGACCTCCCGCTTGCGCTGGGTCCAGGTAACCCCGGCGAACGCCGAGCCCCCGCGGCGGCCGTACCACACCACGATCAGAGCCAGGACCAGGCACAACGCGATGAGGAGCCAGCGGAGCCAGTCGGACACGATCGGTGAGACTAGCGGGTGACTCGTGGGCCGGGAGCAAAACGGACAGGTCGTTCGTTGTACGGGTATGGCTGTCGCGTTCCTGCTTTACGTCTTCGCCGAGATCGCCGCGATCTGGGCGGTGGGTTCGGCCGTCGGCGTGCTCGGCACGCTGGGCCTCCTGCTGGCCGGCGCCTTCATCGGCTCTTGGCTGGCCCGCCGCGAGGGTGCGAAGGCGATGCGGGCGTTCATGGACACGGCCCGCGCTGGGCGTCCGGCGGAGAAGGAACTCACCGACGGGATGCTGGTGGCGCTGGGTGGGGTGCTGATCCTGGTGCCGGGGTTCGTCAGTGACGTCCTCGGGCTGCTGCTGATGCTGCCGCCGTCGCGCGCGGTGGCTCGGAAGCTGTGGTTGAAGCGGATGGAGAAGCGGGCGGTCCGGTTCGCCAACCAGCGCCGGGGGCCGGTGATGGTGGTGGACAGTGAGGTGGTTCCGGAGCAGCCTCAGCCTCGCCGTGACCAGCCGACGGTGATCGAGGGTCGGATAGTGGAGAACTGATCACTCGTGGGCCTTGCGATGCAGCGCGAGGTACTTCGCGTCGATGTGGTGATCTCCCACCACTCGAAGAACCCCCGATGCCTTGCCGTTGCAGGTCACCGACAGATCGTCGCTTACCAAGATGGCGCCTAAGTCGAAGAGGGCATGGCAGTTCGGACACAAACAGAGCATGTTCTCCGGGATGTCCGGTCCCTTGTGCGCTCCGCCCACCGCTTGGATGTGCGCACCCTGCGCGTAGCCCCGTCCGGCAATAGACAGCCTTATTCCGCACATCTGGCACGTGTAGTCGTGAGCTTCTTTGACGAAACGGGCCACTTCGATCGAACGGACGATCGCCTCGCCAGATGTGGGGCGCCGAGTGGGCGTAAGGGTACCCGAGGGGGCCTTTGCGTGAGCTGGCTCAGTGGGTAGCTCAAATTCGCCACCGGGCACCATTGCGTCCACGACTCCTGCTCTCACCATCAGGAACCGGCACACCTTGTACCCGTGCGATTCCCTTTCGTACCAGGAGTCCTTGACCAAGAAGAGGCCGTCGTATCGGTAACCGCTGGCCGGTCCGTGCTCGGCTCTCTTTCCGCGGATTACCCGCACTGGCGTGCCGTTGATCTTGCTTGTCACGAGGGCCGCGTTTCCGCGGTCTTCGAAGGTCTGATTGCGGACGTGCCGGCGTCCTTCGAGACCACCGTGGCCCGTGTAATACAGGACGTCTCCCTCATCGCGATCCGCGTAGCCGCCAGATACGACGATCGATTCCGCGCCACGCTTCCGCGTGCCCGCGATGCCGGCCTGAGTCTCCCGATGTACCCCGCGGTCAAACGCCTCACGACGACTGGCGAAGCCAGTACCCACAGGAACTCCTGCGATCTCACCCCAGGGGTGATCAGGGTCGTGCGGGGTTGCAGTGATGGCGAAGCTGTCCGCTGTGCTCATGGATTCACTCTAAAGGTGGACACCGACAGTTTGGTGTCACCAACGTGCGACAGCTAGGCCCCGGATGGCTTGGGGATGTCGAAGTAGCTGGAGAACCGGACCGCTGGGGCGTACTCGCCCTTCACCTTCACCCGGCCCGTCACGAACATCGCCGCCACCGCTGCGTTGCCCGTTGCCATCCGGATGAAGTCGTCCACCGACAGCGTGATCGTGGTGTCCGGGGTGCGCGACAGGTCCGTCGAAGAAACGCACAGCCCGTCTTCGATCACCGTCTGGAAACGGTCGTACCCATCTTCACCGGAACCGTCGGAAAAGCGCCAAGAAACCACGAAGTCCACGTGACGGGCGCGGTCCGGCAAGAAATGCTCTGACATTCGACGGAATATCTCGTCCAGGAACACCGAACGCAGCTCCGGGTGGTCCGCGATGGCCTTCAGCTGATCGCGGGAGGCTCGGCGGACCACGTCCACCAGGACGTCCGTCGACAGGGAGCTCAGCTCGATGCCCGCGCCGGACTCGCCCAGCATGTGCAGCGTTTCCAAGACCTGGATGAACTGCGGGGGCGTCAGGTTGGCGAGGACCAGCTTCTCCGCGAACGCGTTCACCGCGTGGCCGCCACGAACACTGCGGGGCCGGGAAAGGCGCCACTTCGCTTTTCGGGGCACGACCACGAACTATACGGGGTGAGGGAGGTCGAAGAATCCGATCAGGCCCGCCGCGAAGGCCAGGTCGCCCTTGACCTTGATTCTTCCCGTGACGAACAACACCGCCGGCGTCGCCTGGTGGGTGATGAGCCGGAAGAAGTCGGGCGGGGCGATCGTGATCGTGACCCGAGGCGAGGAGCGCATGTCGCGGGTGACCGTGCACGAACCGTGCGAAATCAGCGTCTCGTAGCGGTCGTAGCCGCCTTCACCTACTCCACCCGACATGCGCCAGTGGACCACCGCGTGCTGGTCACGGGCCTTGTCGGACCGGATGTGCGCGCCCATGCGCGCGAAGATCTCGTCCAGTACGCGCTCGCGCAGGGGCCGCTCCGCGACGACGCTCTCGAGCTGCGCGCGGGACGCCGAGGACACCAGGGACGCGAAGCGCGCCGGCTCGACCTTGCTCAGGTCGAACGCCGGGGCGCGCTCCGCCAGCCGCAGGAGCGCGCTCAGGAGTCTTCGGAAGTCGTCCTTGCCGAGATCGCGGGGGTTGACCGCGTCGGCGAGCGCGTTGACGTCGAGGGCGTGCGCCTCCGCACTCAGCGGGTCGAGGCGCTCCAGTGCGTTCAGCAGCGCCGCCCCACGGAGCTCCGCGACCTGATCTGCGCTGGTCATCCCGGCGTTGTCGGCCATGGTCACTCCCTCTCAAGTTACTCACCCGTAGGCTACCCGCCAGTAGGTAGGCGGGCAAGCGTGCCGAAATCACCCTCCCGGGGCAGCGCCCGGTACCGTCTCCGGGCAGCAACAGGGAGGTCCAGCGTGTCAGAGGATGATCAGCGTCCGCCCGAACGGGCTCGGCGGCTGCCGCGCGCCGTGCGCGAGCGGCAGATCCTGGACGCCGCCGTCCAGGTGTTCTCGCGCCACGGCTACCACGCGGCCTCGATGGACGAGATCTCCGACGTCGCCGGCGTCTCGAAGCCGATGATCTACACCTACCTCGGGTCCAAGGAGGACCTGTTCGGTGCGTGCATCCGCCGCGAGGCGACGCGGCTGCTCGAGGCCATCCAGGCCGGCGTGCAGCCCGACCTGCCGCCGGACATGCAGCTCTGGCACGGCCTGCGGTCGTTCTACCGCTTCGTCGCGGAGTACCGCGAGTCGTGGACGGTGCTGCACCGCCAGGCGCTGACCGTCGGCGGCGCGTTCGCCGCGGAGATCACCGACATGCGGGCGCGCGCGATCCAGCTGGTCGCGGCGCTCGTCGTGTCCGCGGGCACCCGCAAGGGCGTCGGCGAGCAGGCCGAGTTCTCCGGTGAAGGTCTGTCCGCGGCACTGGTCGGAGCGGCCGAGTCGCTGGCCGACTGGGCCCTCGACCACCCCGACATCTCCGACGGCGTCCTCGCGTCGTGGCTGATGAACCTCGTCTGGCTGGGCTTCAACGACCTCATCGAGGGCGAGGTCTGGAAGCCGTCAGAGTGAGCTGATCGTCCCCTCCAGGTGCGGCTTCGACCCGCTCCACAGCTCGAAGGCCCAGCCTTCCGAAGTGGACCATGACGTGAAGCCCACCTTGGCCGGCAGCAGCACCGGCTGCTTGAACCGGACGTCCACCGTGAACGCCGACGGCAGCCGGCCTTCGAACGCCGCCAAGGCGTGAGCCTTCGTCCACATCCCGTGGGCGATCGCGCGAGGGAAGCCGAACAGGCGAGCCGTCAAGGGGTGCAGGTGGATCGGGTTGCGGTCGCCCGAGACCTCCGCGTAGCGCCGGCCGATGTCGCCCGGGACTCGCCAGATCGCGTCCGGGGTCGGCGGCGCCAGCTGCTCACGGCGACCGGAAGAACCCGAGGAAGAGCCGCGACGCAGGTACGTGCTCACGTCGATCCACACGAGATCGTCCCCGGCCCAAGCTTCGCTGACGACGTCGAACTGACGGCCCTTCTCGTGCGGGCGCAGGTTTTCCGCGCGAACGCGGATCGTCAGCGGCTCGCCCAGGCGCAGCGCGCGGTGCTGGGTGATCCGGTTCGCCACGTGCACCATGCCGAGCAGCGGGAACGGGAACCCCGGCTCGGTCATCAGCGCCATCTGCAGCGGGAACGCCAGCATGTGCGGGTACGTCGCGGGCAGCTCGTCGCTCAGCCGGAAGCCGCAGACCGTGTTGTACGCCGCCAGGTGCGCCGGGTCGACGACGACGCCCGTGCGGACCAGCTCGGTGTCCGGCAACGTCGAACCGGACGCCTTCCGGAGCACCCCGCCGAGCAGCGCCTTCGGGTACAGCGTCGCCAGGCTCGGCGTGCTGTCGAGTTCGCGGATCACCACGTCAGGCCCCCAGCAGGGCCTGGCCGCAGACGCGGACCACGTTGCCGTTCACCGCGGCCGACGCCGGGTTCGCGTACCAGGCGATCGTCTCGGCGACGTCGACCGGCAGGCCACCCTGGCCGAGACTCGACAGCCGCCGCCCGGCTTCGCGGATGAACAGCGGGACCGCCGCCGTCATCTTCGTCTCGATGAACCCGGGCGCGACGGCGTTGATCGTGCCGCCGTACGCCGCGAGCTGCGGCGCGCCGACGTTCACCATGCCGATCACGCCCGCCTTGGACGTCGCATAGTTCGCTTGGCCGACGTTGCCGGCGATGCCCGCGATCGACGAGACGCCGATGATGCGGCCGTTCTCGTTGAGGATCTTGTCGCCGAGCAGCTTGTCGTTCACCGCGAGCTGCGACGCCAGGTTCACCGCGATCACCGAGTCCCACGCGCTCTCGCTCATGTTGCCCAGCGTCTTGTCACGCGTGATGCCCGCGTTGTGCACGACGACGTCGACGCCGCCGTGACGCTGCTTGAGGTACTCCGCGAGCTTCGCGGGCGCGCTCGGCGAAGTGATGTCGAGCTGCAGGGACGACCCGCCGATCTTGTTCGCCACCTTCGACAGGTCGGCGCCCTGGGCGGGGATGTCGAGCGCGACGACGTGTGCGCCGTCGCGGGCCAGCACCTCGGCGATCGCCGCGCCGATGCCGCGGGACGCGCCGGTGACCAGGGCGACCTTGCCGTCGAGGGGCTTCTCCCAGTTCGGCGGCGCGGTCGCCGTCTTGCCTTCGGCGCCGATCCGGATGACCTGCGCGTCGACGAACGCGGACTTCGCGGAGAGCAGGAAGCGCAGCGTCGACTCCATCGCTTCTTCGGCGCCGTCGGCGACGTACACGAGCTGAGCCGTCGCGCCGCGCTTCAGCTCCTTGCCCACGGAGCGCACGAAGCCCTCGAGAGCGCGCTGAGCGATTCGCTCGCGGCCCTCGACCTGCTCTGGCGGCGTGCCCAAGATGACGACGCGGCCGGACGGCCCGACGCTGCGGATCACCGGGTGGAAGAAGTCGTAGACCTCGCGCAGGCGTGAAGGGTCCGTGACGCCGGTGGCGTCGAAGACGAGCGCCGCGTGCCGGTCGGCCGCGGACGTGACGACGTCGATGCCGGCGTCGGCCAGTTGATCCTTCAGGGTCTTCTCGAGCCGGCCGCCGGGCGCGACCCCCAGAAGTGCGGGACCCTCGAGGGCGGGTTGCCCGGGCTGGTACCGGCGCAAAGTGGCGGGGCTGGGCAGGCCGAGCTTCGGCACCACGAACTTCCCCAACGGGGTTTTCGTGAACTGCTGGTACCTGTCAGCCATCGATTGCCTCCCGTGCAGTCTGCGTCACGTCGCAGTCTAACCTACTCCCGAGTAGGTTACAGTGTGAGAGACACGACCGAGAGGTGGAGAAATGCCCCCCAGGCAGAGGCAACCGAAGCAGGCGCCCTCCGTGCGCAAGGTCGCGATCATCGGGGGCAACCGGATCCCCTTCGCGCGGTCGAACGGCCCGTACGCGAAGGCGTCGAACCAGGACATGTTCACCGCCGCGCTCGACGGTCTGGTCAGCCGCTTTTCCCTGCAGGGCGAGGTGATCGGCGAGGTCGCCGCCGGCGCCGTGCTCAAGCACTCCAAAGACTTCAACCTGGCCCGCGAGAGCGTGCTCGGCAGCAAGCTCTCGCCCGCGACGCCCGCGTCCGACGTCCAGATGGCGTGCGGCACCGGCCTGCAGGCGATCATCAACGTCGCGAACAAGATCGCGCTCGGCCAGCTCGACTCGGCCATCGCAGGCGGCGTCGACACCACGAGCGACGCGCCGCTGGCCGTCAACGAGGACCTGCGGCAGATCCTCATCCAGCTCAACTCCGCGAAGACGCTCGGCGACCGGCTGAAGCTCGTCGCGAAGATCCGCCCGGGGCACATCGTCCCGGCGATCCCGCGCAACGAGGAGCCGCGCACCGGCCTGTCGATGGGCGAACACGCGGCGCTCACCGCGAAGCTCTGGGAGATCACGCGCGAGGCGCAGGACGAGCTGGCCGCGGCCAGCCACCAGCACCTCGCCGCCGCGTACGACCGCGGGTTCTTCGACGACCTCGTGACGCCGTTCCTCAAGCTCGCGCGCGACCAGAACCTGCGCGCCGACTCGACCGCGGAGAAGCTCGCCAAGCTCAAGCCGGCCTTCGGCGGTCCGGACGGCACGATGACCGCGGGCAACTCGACGCCGCTGACCGACGGCGCGTCGACCGTCCTGCTCGCCACCGACGAGTGGGCGAAGGCGCACAAGCTGCCGGTGCTGGCGTACCTGACGTTCTCGCAGACCGCGGCCGTCGACTACGTCCACGGCGAGGAGGGCCTGCTGATGGCGCCCGCGTACGCCGTGCCGCGGATGCTCGCGCGAGCCGGGCTTTCGCTGCAGGACTTCGACTTCTACGAGATCCACGAGGCGTTCGCGTCGCAGGTGCTGGCCACGCTCAAGGCGTGGGAGGACCCGGCGTTCGCCAAGGAGAAGCTGGAACTGGACGAGCCGCTCGGCGCGATCGACCGGGCGAAGCTCAACGTCAACGGCTCGTCGCTGGCGGCCGGGCACCCGTTCGCCGCGACCGGCGGCCGGATCGTCGCGACGCTGGCGAAGCTGCTGAACGAGAAGGGGTCCGGCCGCGGCCTGATCTCGATCTGCGCGGCCGGCGGCCAGGGCGTCACCGCGATCCTGGAGAAGTAGCTCCCAAGCCGTAAGGCCACTTTCAGGAACTTCAAGTTCCTGAAAGTGGCCTTGACGGCACTTCAGGATCAGCTGGGGAGAGCCTTCTGGGCCCGCTTCGCGAGCTTGTTCGCGCGCTTCTCGGCCTTGCGGCTCAGCTTCCCGGCAGCGGCTCCGACGTCCTTCGCGGCGTGACGCGCGCGCCAGGCCGCCGACGGCTTCCCGTGCGTGTCGCTGACCGCGAGCAGCAGGCCACCGGCCATGCTCGCGTTCTTGAAGAACTGGATCTGCTGCTGCTGGCGCTCGCCCGGGTCCTTGATGGTCCAGAAGCTGTGCGTCGACAGCGTCGTCGGCACCAGGCTGCCGAGCAGGAGACCGGCCGCGAGCCGGGGCGCCTTGCCGGTGGCGAGCGCGAGGCCGGCACCGATCTTCACGACGGCGTCGATGCGGACGAGCGTCACCGGGTCGCGCGGAACCTGCTCCGGGACGACGTCGCCGACCTTGGCGAAAGCGCCGTTGATAAAGGGTTCCGCCGCCTTCGCGTGCCCCTCGGCGTGCCTCAGCGCATTGATCCCGCCGGTCACGAACATCGCTGCCAGCAGGGGACGTGCCAGTCGACGGAGTATCACGGTCATTGCCTTCCTCGTACGGGCCGCTGCCTGGTCGAACCTACTCGCTGAGTGCCCGCTCGGCCTGCCCTCGAACCCTCATCGTGGTTTCTGCGCAAATATCGCCACGGCACTAGAGAGATCTAGAAAGCCTTAGTGGTTGACCTTGACGCAGCGTCAACTTCTATCGTCGACGTCATGGAGTGGTCGATCCAGGACATCGCCCGCTCGGCCGGGACCACGAGCCGGACGCTGCGCCACTACGGCGCGGTCGGCCTGCTCGAGCCCAGCCGTCTCGGCAGCAACGGCTACCGCTACTACGACGAGCAGGCGCTCGTCCGGCTGCAGCGGATCCTGTTGCTGCGCGAACTCGGCCTCGGGCTGCCGGCCATCGCGGAGGTCCTGGACGGGCAACGCGACCGCGTCGCCGCGCTCGAGACCCACCTGGAGCTGCTCGAACAGGAGCGGCGGCGGATCGGGCGGCAGATCGACTCGGTCCGGACCACGCTGCGGAAACTGAAGGGAGGTGAACGACTGATGGCAGAAGAAGTCTTCGACGGCTTCGACCACACGAAGTACGAGAAGGAAGTGACCGAACGCTGGGGCGCCGAGGCCTACCGGCGCGGTGACCAGTGGTGGAGCTCGTTGTCCACCGAGGAGAAGAAGGCCCACCAGCAGGAGCAGCTGGACATCGGCGCGGCGTTCGGCGCGGCCCACGCGGCCGGGCTCGCGGTGGACTCCGACGACGTCCAGGCGATCGCGCGCCGGCTGCACGCGTGGCTCAGGCCGGCGGTGTCGTCGGTGTCCGCGGGCTACTTCGCGGGCCTGGGTCGGCTGTACGTCGACGACCCGCGCTACGGGTTCGAAGGCGCGGCGGCGGAATTCGTCCGCGACGCGATGAAGATCTACGCGGAACGGAACCTGAGCGACTAGCGCGACGTCGTAGTGCGCGCTGGGGGTAGAGACGAGCAGGGCTGCAGACCTGTTCGTCTCTATGTACGGCCATCCGGTCGAACCTCGGCGACACGCCTAGCCGTCTATGGCGGAATATCGGGCTCGCGCTAGATACGCCGATAACTTGGCAGAGTGGACCCCATCCGCAACCCCTTCGCACCGGGCGCCGGGCAGCGGCCGCCCGAGCTGGCCGGACGCGAGCGTGAGCTCAAGGCGTTCGAAGTGGTGCTGGAGCGGGTCTCGCGGGGGAGACCCGAACGCAGTCTCGTGCTCAC
Organism: Amycolatopsis sp. NPDC051371; assembly: GCF_040682155.1. Classification (NCBI taxonomy): domain Bacteria; kingdom Bacillati; phylum Actinomycetota; class Actinomycetes; order Pseudonocardiales; family Pseudonocardiaceae; genus Amycolatopsis; species Amycolatopsis sp. NPDC051371. The sequence goes on along the minus strand of NZ_JBFBAG010000021.1, from coordinate 29,638 downwards.
CGGGCTGCGCGGGGTCGGCAAGACCGTGCTCCTCGGCGAGCTGCGCGCGATGGCCGTGCGGCACAAGTGGGGCGCCGGGAAGATCGAGGCGCGGCCGGACGCCGAGCTGCGGCGGCCGCTGTCCGCCGCGCTGCACCGGGCCATCCGGGACCTCGCCGTGCGGCACCGCGCGCCGGACCGGGTCGAAGAGGTGCTCGGCGTGCTGAAAGCGTTTGCGCTGCGGGCCAACAAAGCCGACGCGAAGCTGCGCGACCGCTGGCAGCCCGGCATCGACGTGCCCGCCGCGCAGGGCCGCGCGGACTCCGGGGACATCGAGATCGACCTCGTCGAGCTGTTCACCGACGTCGCCGAGCTGGCCGCGGACGTCGGGACCGGCGTCGCGGTGTTCATCGACGAGATCCAGGACCTCCAGCCCGACGACGTCTCCGCGCTCTGCGCCGCCTGCCACGAGCTGTCGCAGTCCGGCGCACCGCTGGTCGTCGTCGGCGCCGGGCTGCCGCACGTGCCCGCCGTGCTCTCCGCGTCCAAGTCGTACTCCGAGCGGCTCTTCCGCTACGCGCGCATCGACCGGCTCGAACGCGAGGACGCCGACTTCGCCGTGATGGCGCCGATCGAACGCGAGGACGCCGGCATCGAGCCGGAAGCGCTCGACGCGCTCTTCGACGCCTCCGGCGGCTACCCGTACTTCATCCAGGCCTACGGCAAGGCCGCCTGGGACGCGGCGCCGTCCGACCCGATCACGGTCAAGGACGTCCAGGTCGCGGCGCCCGAAGCGGAGTCGGAGCTGGCGGTCGGCTTCTTCGGTTCGCGCTACGAGCGCGCGACGCCCGCCGAACGGGAGTACCTGCAGGCGATGGCCGAGCTGACCCAGGGACGCGACGAGCCCGCGGGCACCGCCGACGTCGCCGTGTTCCTCGGACGGAAGCCCTCTTCGCTGTCGCCGGCCCGCGACAGCCTGATGAAGAAGGGCCTCGTCTACTCCGCCGAGCGGGGCCAGATCGCCTTCACCGTGCCGCACTTCGGCCACTACCTGCTCGGACGCGACTGACCTGGACTTTTCCGGCTGTCTCGTGATCTATGAGCATCACTAGATTTCTATCGCAAAATCACTATAGCTCCTTATAGAGCGGTAACGGGGTTGCTTCGTCGTGACCGCGGCCACCCTCGATCCCTCCGGTCCTTACCCAAGTTTGCCGATGATTCATCGGCGAGTGCGCCAAGTCACCGGACATTCATTGGAATCCTTGTGAAAAAAGGTGCATACTAGAAGCACAAGCCACCAAGACCCTCGAAGGGGATGCAGAAACCGATGAACAACATCGCCGCCAAGCTCCGTGCCCGTCGCGCTGAGGTTCGCACTCGCCGGGCGCTGAACCGGGCGATCGACACCGCCGCGACCGCGACGGTCCGTCAGGAACTCATCGCGATCGCGCAGGCTCGCTCGGGCTACATGCGCTGACCCAGGCCCCACCTGTGGCGGTCGCCCATTCGAGTGACCTATGCCACAAAGTGCTGAGGCTGTAACGCCACCCAAAGTGGCGTCGATACCCCCTACGACCCCGTGATGCTGGCGGACCCCCGACCTGGCAGCATCGCGGGGTTTCCCATGTCCGGGGTACGAAAATCTTCTTGCCCTCGCCGGCTTCCGCAGTATTCTTTGACTTCGTCAACGAGTTTGTTGAGGTGGTCAATGAACAACGCTCAGGTGGCCGACCGGGTGGCCGCGGTCCGCGCCTTCAACCGGCTCTACACCGGGGTCATCGGCGTGCTCGACGAAGGACCGGCGGACGCCGAGTACTCGCTACCGGAAGCCCGTGTGCTCTTCGAGCTCGCCCACCAGGACCCGCTGCCGGTGACCGACCTGCGCAAACGTCTCGACCTCGACGCCGGCTACGCCAGCAGGCTGCTCGCTCGCCTCGAGTCGCGCGGGCTGATCGAGCGCGAACGGTCCGGTGAGGACGCCCGCCGCCAGCTCGTGCGCCCGACGGTGGCCGGGCGGGACGCCTACGCCCTCCTCAACCGCCGCTCCACCGAGCAGATCAGCGGGCTGTTGCGTCGTTTCGCCGACGAAGACCAGCAGCGCCTGCTGGCCGCCATGCGCACGATCGGCGACCTCGTCGGCGAGCGCCGGCGCGACCCGGTGCTCGTGCTGCGTCCGCCACGACCGGGGGACCTCGGATGGGTGGTGGAACGGCACGGCGCGCTCTACGGCCGGGAGTACGGCTTCGACGACCGGTTCGAGGGGCTCGTCGCGCGCATCGTCGCGGACTTCGTCGCGCACCGCGACGACCCGCGGCAGGCGTTCTGGATCGCCGAGCTCGACGGCGAGCGCGTCGGCGGCATCGCGTGCACCCGCGGGCCGGACGAGGCCACGGCGAAGCTGCGGCTGCTGCTGCTCGAGCCGTCGGCCCGCGGCCACGGCGTCGGCAAGCGGCTGGTCACGGAGTGCGTCGAGTTCGCGCGGGCGCACGGCTACCGCGGGATGGAGCTGTCGACGGTTTCCATCCTCACCGCGGCGCGCTCGATCTACCGCGCGGCCGGGTTCGAGCTCGTCCGCGAAGAGGATTTCGCCGACTGGGGCCCGAAGCTGACCGACGAGACCTGGCGCCTGGAGTTCTAGCGCGGCTTTCGGCCGAGCAGGTAGAACTCGGGGTTCGGGCGCAGCGCGGTCAGGTGCGCGAGCCGGTTCGACATCGCGAACAACGCCGTGATCGCGCCGACGTCCCAGATCTCGTCGTCGGTGAGACCGGCGTTGCGCGCGGCTTCGAGGTCGCCTTCGCCGAACAACGCGGAGTCCTGGGTGAGGGCGAGCGCGAGGTCGACGATCGCGCGGCCGCGCTCGTCCAGCTCGACCTGCCACGGGTTGCTCGACACGCGATCGGCCAGCTCGGGGTCTTTGGCGCGGATGCGCAGGATTGCCCCGTGCGCGACGACGCAGTAGGTGCAGTGGTTGGCCCCGGACGTCGCGACGACGACGAGCTCGCGTTCGGCCTTGCTCAAGCCGTCGGAGCGCTCCATGAGGGCGTCGTGGTAGTCGAGGAAGGCGCGCAGCTCGGCGGGACGGTGGCCGAGGGCGCGGAAGATGTTCGGCGTGAACCCGGACTTCTCCGCGATCACGCCGACGCGCTCGCGGAGGTCGTCGGGCAGGTCTTCGAGTTCCACCACCGGGAATCGGCTCACGTCGCTCATGGGCTTCACGCTAGCCGTGTCGATTCCGTGGCGCCTCGTTCGTCTAGGGGCCATTCTCAGCGGAGACGAAGGAGCCGACATGCCGACATTCGCCGCGTTCATGGTGTTCCCGCCGGAGCCGGTCGAGCCGGACCCGGACCTGGTCGCGAGCGGGATCGACCGGTACCTGGCCTGGCAGGAGGAACTTCGGGCCGCCGGGCGGCTGGTGACCGCGGCCGGGCTGGCGCCGGACTCGAAGGTGGTGCACGCGAGCACCGTCCTGAACGGGCCGTACACGGAGTCGAGTGAGGTGATCGCCGGCTACATCGTCGTTCGAGCCGACAGCCTCGATGAAGCGGCGAAGCTGTTTCTCAAGCACCCGATCGCCGAGGACGGGATCGGCCGGTTCGTGCTGCACGAGATCGCGCTGACCGACCAGGACGCCCGCGAAGCCCACCTGCGATGACGACGGCCGGGGTGGTCGAGCGGCTGTTCCGGCACAGCACGGGACCGATCCTCGCCACCCTGACCCGGGCGCTCGGACCGGACCGGCTGGACCTGGCGGAAGACTGCCTGGCCGACGCGCTGGAACTCGCTTTGCGCAGCTGGCCGGTTTCCGGTGTACCGGCCAACCCACGCGGCTGGCTCTTCCGGGTCGCCCGCAACCGGGCACTCGACGCCGTGCGCCGCGAGAAGACGTTGCGCGCGAAGCTTCCCCTGCTGACCGAGGGCGTACCGGAGGCGGACGACGGCGAACTGGCGTTGATGTTCCGGTGCTGCCACCCCGCGCTGCCGCGCGTCTCCCAAGTCGCGTTGACGCTGAAGATCGTGGGCGGATTGGGCGTCCGGGAGATCGCTCCGGCGTTGCTGGCGAAGGAATCCGCGGTCGCGCAACGACTCGTGCGCGCGAAGAAGTGGTTCCGTGAGTCCGGCGAAGCGGTCGAAGTGCCGGAGCCGCTGGAGGCACGCTTGGACGGCGTGCTCGACGTGCTCTACCTGCTGTTCAACGAGGGCTACCAGGCCACGACCGGCGAGCTGGTGGTGCGCCGCGAGCTGTGTGCCGAGGCGATCCGGCTGACCCGGCTGCTGATCGCCGACGCGCGGACCGACCTGCCGCGCGTCGGCGCGTTGCTCGCGCTGCAGCTGCTGCAGGCCAGCCGGCTGCCGGCGCGCGACGAGCTGCTGCCGATCGACGAACAGGACCGGAGCCGGTGGGACGCCGCACTCGTGCGGGAAGGGGCGCAGGTCTTCGAGCGGTCCTGCGCCGGGCCCGAACTGTCGGCGTTCCACGTCGAAGCCGCCATCGCGTTGTGCCACACCGCGCCGGAGCCGGATCGGCGGCGGATCCTGGCGCTCTACGACGATCTGCTGCTCGTGCGGCCGTCCGTTGTCGTGCGGCTCAACCGGGCGATCGCGCTCGCCGAGGTCGGCGGGCCCTGGGCCGGCATCGCCGAGGTGGAAGCGCTGCGGACAGAACTCGCCGGGCACGTGCCGTGGTCCGCCGCGCTGGGGGCGTTGTACCTGCGGGCCGGGGACTCCGACAAGGCGGCGCGGCACTACCGGCGAGCGCTCGACCTGCCGTGTTCCGGGCCGCAGCGGGCTTTCCTCGAGCGGCGCCTGGCCCAGTGCGGCTGATACCTGGTTGGCTGTGCTCGTGACGGACTACGTCGACGGGTACTGCGAACGAGTTGCGCCCGGGCTCTGGGGTGAGCCGCTCAACAGTCTCAGCAACCTTGCTTTCCTCGTCGCCGCGGTGCTGGTCTGGCGGCTGGCCACCGGCAACCGGACGGGGCGGCTGCTCGCCGTGCTGATCGGGCTGGTTTTCGCGGCCAGCACGGTGTTCCACCTGCTCGCGACGCGCTGGGCCGCCACCGCGGACTCGGTGAGCATCCTCGTTTTTGTACTGGTCTACGTCGTGTTGTTCGCGCGCGTCTTCTACAACTGGCGATTGGCCTGGCTCGCCGCGCCCGCGTTCCTCGCGCTCACCGTCGTCACCGCGTTGCTGGGCGGTGGCCTCTACCTCTCCGCGCTGATCGGGCTCGGGATCTTCGCCGCGCTTCTGGCCTTCCGCCGTGACGTCTACTGGACGCACTTCGCCGTCGCGGGTGCGGTTTTCGCGCTCTCGCTGAGCTTGCGCGCGCTCGACCGGGACGTGTGCGACTACGTCCCGGCCGGCACGCACTTCCTTTGGCACCTGCTCAACGGCGTGGTGCTCTACCTCGTTTCGCGGACGATGGTCAAGCGACTCCGTCCTTAGTGGACCCCGATGGGGCGCAGGTCCTTGTCGTTCTCGTCGGCGTGGTAGTCCTCGGCGTTGGTGTCGTCGGTGCCGTTGAAGATCTTCATCCGGCGCGCGATGACCGTGACGATCGCCGCGACCACCAGGTTGGCGATCAGGGCGACGAAGCCGACGTAGATCTGGACCTGGGAGCCCGAGAACGGGTGCCAGCCGAAGATCGACATGTTGCCCAGAGCCAGCGCCGAACCGCCGAAGTGCTGCTTGCCGTTGGCCGGGTTGGGGATGCCGTACAGCATGATCAGGCCCCAGCCGATGCCGACGACCCAGCCCGCGATCAGGCCCCAGCGGTGGAACCAGCGCGTGTACAGCGCGAGCGCCACGGCCGGCAGCGTCTGGAGGATCAGCACGCCGCCGATGAGCTGGAGGTCGATCGAGAACTGCGGGTCGATCAGGATGATCACGGCCACCGCACCGAGCTTCACGACCAGCGAAGCCAGCTTCGCCTGCTTCGCTTCTTCGGCCGGCGTCGCGTTCTTGCGGATGTACTCCTTGTAGATGTTGCGGGTCCACAGGTTGGCCGCGGCGATCGACATGATCGCGGCCGGCACCAGCGCGCCGATCCCGATCGCGGCGAACGCGATGCCGGCGAACCACGACGAGAACTGGGTGTCGAACAGCACCGGGACGATCGTGTTGCCGTCCGCCTTGCCGGTGGCCGCGTTCGTCAGCGGCTTGACGCCCGCCGTGATCGCCACATACCCGAGCAGCGCCAGCAGGCCCAGCACCAGCGAGTACGCCGGCAGCGCGACCATGTTCCGCTTGATCACGTTGCGCCCGCGCGAGGCCAGCACGCTGGTCAGCGAGTGCGGGTAGAGGAACAGCGCCAGCGCCGAACCCAGTGCCAGCGTCGCGTATTGCAGCTGGTTGTTGGCGGTCAGCAGGATCGACCCGGCCGGCTTGCCGGTGGCCGGACTCGGCGTGCCGAGCTTCTTCGCCGCCGTGTCGAAGATGTGCGACCAGCCGCCCAGCTTCGAGGGCAGGTAGATGATCGCCACGAGGATGACGATGTAGATCAGGATGTCCTTGACGAACGCGATCAGCGCCGGCGCCCGCAGGCCGGACTGGTACGTGTAGAACGCCAGGATCACGAAGGCGACCAGCAGCGGCAGGTGCCCGACGAGGCCCGAGCCGTTGATGCCCATCGTCCGCAGCACGGCTTCGAGGCCGACCAGCTGCAGCGCGATGTACGGCATGGTCGCGACGATGCCGGTGATCGCCACCAGCAGCGCGAGGATCGGGGAGCCGAAGCGCCCGCGCACGAAGTCGGCCGGGGTCACGTAACCGCGAACCCGCGAGACGGACCACATCCGCAGCGCCGGCAGCAGCACGATCGGGTAGACGACGATCGTGTACGGCAGCGCGTACAGGCCGAGCGCGCCGGCGCTGAACACCAGCGCGGGCACCGCGACGAAGGTGTACGCCGTGTAGAGGTCGCCGCCGAGCAGGAACCACGTGACCCACGAGCCGAACTTGCGGCCGCCGAGGCCCCATTCGTCCAGGTGGTCCAGCGTGCTGCCCCGCTGCCAGCGCGAGGCCATGAAACCGAGGACGGTGACCAGCGCGAACAGGATCGTGAAGATGATCAGTTCGGGCCACTGCAGGTTGCTCATCGAGCGTCCCCCTCGTCCAGGTCCTCGATGCTCAGCTTGTCCGGCGCGCCGGTGGTCCGCTTGTCCCGCGTCATCATGTAGACGATCCAGGTGCTGAGCACCCCCACGGCGACCATCAGGAACTGGAACCAGTAGAAGAACGGCATCCCGAACAGCCGTGGACCGTCCATGTTGAACAGTGGCGTGACCAGGACCAGCAGCGGGACGATCAAGAGCAGGTTCCACGGGCTGAACCGCAACCCGCGCACCTTCCCGTCGTGCTTCTCAGTCGACATCGGACCTCACCTAACACTCCCGTAACCGACCGCCTGACCTTAGAACCTCGGTGACGGCGCGTCACGTCTGTCCGATATCGATTTGATCGCTGACGCTCACCGGTGAGAGTGACCCCGGGATCTCCGCCTACGGCAACGCGGGTGTGGACAAGGTCGTGGAGGCTTACGTGGTCGACGGCGTGGTGCCGAACGACCAGAGCCTGCCGGGTGTGGCACTTCCGGTGCCTCCGGGCGCCTGAAGCCACTAGGTGTTGTGGAGCCCCGTCGGGCGTCGGCTCGGCGGGGCCCTTTCCACACCTGTGCACAGAGTTGTCCACAGGCGGTGGACAACTCGAGTGGTATTAGAATCACGCTCATGGTGCGCGTACCGCTGACAGACGACGAGCGCGAACGAGGCGAGCGCCTCGGCCAGGCTTTGCGCGCGGCGCGGGCCGGCCGGAGCATGGTCGACGTCGCCGGCGAAGCCGGGATCTCGGTCGAGACGCTGCGGAAGATCGAGACCGGGCGGATTCCCACGCCGGCTTTCTTCACGGTGGCGGCTATCGCGGACGCCGTGGGGTTGCCGTTGGAGGAGCTACGGGCGGCTGTCGCCCCGGTGGGGTCGCCATCGCTCTCCCAGGCGAGCTAGACCGGGCGCAGCTGGTTCAGGATGTGCTCGCGGTCGTTGAGGAACGCGCACGCCGGGACCGGTAAGTCGTAGCTGTTCAACAGCCTCTCGAAATCCGAGAACTCGTCCGCCGACAACCCGAACCCGACCTTGACGGCGTGGGCCGCCAGGACGTCGGCCAGCTCCTCCCACTCGCCGGACCACAGCAACGTCCGGTAGTGCGTGTACTCCTCCGGGGAGAGCCGGTCCGCGAGGCTGGTCAGGACGCTGTCGGCGAAGAAGCTGATCCGGTTTTCCTTGAGGTCCGCCACCGTCGGGTTCGCCGGGTCGCGGGCCGCGTCGGGGTTGCGGGTCACTCCGGGGCCCGCCACCGGGTAGGCCGTGTGGACCTGGCCGTTCTCCTCGACCAGCACGATCAAGTGCACGGTGAACCGCTCGCCCGCGCAGCGCCAGCGGCCGTTCCGCTGCTGCCACCGGGCTTCGCTCGGGTCGTTCGCGACGTCCTTGACCACCGAGATGATGTGCTCGTTGCTCCAGCCGGGCGGGAACTCGCTGGTCGCCCTCCGCCCGACGCCCGGTGCGTGTCCGCCGCCCACGAGTGCTCCCTTCGTCGGAACGAGCGTAGGTCAAATGGCCGCCGACAGCACCACGATGCCGATGACCAGCAGGTCGAGCCCTCGGAAGAGTTGCCGGGTCAGGTTGGCGGGCATTGGTCCCATCGGCGTGTCGACGAAGCCCGGGTTGGCGTAGTCGACGGCCGTGCGCGTGACCGTGCGCAGGATCGACAGCACCGCCAACGGCACGGCCAGCCACGCGCTCGCGGTGAACGACGTCCCGGCCGCGAGGGCCACTACCGCGAGCACGGCCGCCCAGACCAGGCCGGCGACGGCGAGCACCACGCCGTGCGCCAGCACCAGCTCGCGGTTCGACGACCCCAGCCAGCGGCGACGGCCCGGGTTGCGCCACAGCTCGCCGAGCCCGGCGCCGAACGGCGTCAGCGCCACGTACGCGCCGAGGCCGGCCAGGACCGCTTCCGGCAAGGTCGGCAGCGCGATGTGCGCGACGACCACCGCGAAGCCGACCAGCACCACCGCCCCCGCGTAGCGCGACCGGCCGAGCGTGCCCGCCACCGCGAGCCGCAACGGTGTCGGCGGCCGGAGGGAAAGACCGATCGGCGCGGACGGCGGGAGCAGCATCATCGGGTCGAGGAAGGTGACGGCGACCGAGCGCAGCACCCGGCCGTCCCACCCGGCGAGCAGCGCGGACCGGCCCGCGCGCGGCACCGGCTCGCCGCCGAACGCCAGCGGGAGCGCCGCGACCAGCACGACCGCGGCGCCGAACTCGACCGCCTCCGGGCCGACGCCGAACGCGGCGACCGCCAGTCCCAGGACCGCCAGTACCAGCGGCCCGAACGCGTCGAACCGCAGCGACGTCCGCCGGGCCGAAACGAACGCGACCACCGCGGTCGCGGCGACCACGGCGATGCCCGCGCGCCACTGGTCGAGCCCGGCCCCGCCGACGGCGAGCATCAACGCGGCCGAGTAACCGGTCACCGTCACTACGCCGGTCCAGGCGCCGAGCAGCCGCAGCGTGACGACGCGGCCGCGGTCCACCGGCGCGAAGTCGAGCCAGGTCAGCTCGGCCGGCTCGACCCACACGAACCCGCGGCGCAGCAGGCCGCGCCAGGCCACCGCGCAGCAGAGCGTGAGCAGCCCGAGCACGGCCGGGAAGTCCACGTGGGACGACCCGTAGACGGCCTGGCGCCACGCGTCGACGTGGAAGAACGCGGTGAAGAGGAATCCGAAGCCGAACAGGAAGACGAAGGAAGCCGTGTCGCCGCTGAAGATCCCGCCGAACCGCTTGCGACCCGGGATCCGCATCCGGCGGGGCGCGAGTGTCACCACAGTTCGAGCACGCTGTCCGCGGCTTCGAGCAGCGGCGGGTGGTGCGTGGCGACCACGACCGCCGCGCCGGCCGCCGTCGACCGGGCGATCACCTCGACCAGCCACTCCTTGCCTGCGGTGTCCAGCGCGCGCTCCGGCTCGTCGAGCAGCAGCACCCGGTGCGGGCGAGCGGTGACGCCGAGCAGGAGCAGCCGGCGGCGCTGGCCCGCGGAGAAGTGGCCGGAGGTGACGCGCATGCGTTCGCCGAGACCCGCGTCGCGCAGCAGTTCCTCGTGGTCGCCGAGGTCGGCGCCGAACGTGCCGGACAGGAGCTCGAGGTGCTGCATGGGCGTCAGCTCGGCGAAGAAGTCGGAGTCGTCGAACAACACGGACACCTTGCGGCGGAACTCGACGTCCCGTTCGTCCGGCGCCTTGCCGTCCACGAGCACGCGGCCTCGCTGCGGCTTCTGCATGCCGTAGAAGCAGCGCATCAGAGTCGACTTACCGACACCGTTCGGCCCGACGATCGCAGCACACTCGCCGGGATCGACGGAGAAGTCCAGGTCGTCGAACAGCCAGAGATCGCCGGCCCGGACGCCGATGCCCTTCGCGTCGATCATCGGAGTGCTTCGAGCACCGGGGCGAACTGCTCCATGTTCTGCTCCAGGACGGTGTAGTAGGTCAGGCCGAACCGCTCGCGGTGCGCGTGGAGCTGCTCGGCGACCGCGGCGGGCGAGCCGATCAGCGCGGTCGGCAGCTCGGCGAGCTGATCGACGCTCAGCATGCCCCGCGTCAGCTTTCCCAGCTCTTCCAGCGCCGACGCGCGGTCGTCGGTGATGTGGACGAAGTGGCAGAGCAGGTTGAACTCGACCTGGCGGCCACCGAGCTTCGACCGGACGAACTTGACGCGCTCCTCGATGTCCTCGGCGCTGGCCGGGGCGGGCGCGCCGCCGTCCGGCGACTTCGCGGTGCCGGTGAAGCCGATGATGTCGGCGTGCTCGGCGGCCAGCGTCAGGCTCCGGTCGCCGCGGCCGGCGAGCAGCAGCGGCGGTCCTTCGGGACGCACCGGCCCCGGCTTGTGCTCCGGGTCGGCGTAGAGCCGCTTGAGTTCGGTGATCGTCCGCTCGAGGTGGTCGACGCGCTCGCGCGCGGACGGGAACGGCATCCCCGCGGCCTCGAACTCCTCCTTGACGTACCCCGCGCCGAGCCCCAGCTCCAGCCGGCCGTCGGTGAACTGGTCGGTGCCCGTGACGTCGCGCGCGAGCAGCACCGGGTTGTAGAAGGGCGCGTTGAGCACGAAGGTGTTCAGCTTGACGCGCGAGGTGACCTCGCCGGCGAGCACGAGCGCCGGGAACGGCGGCGCCATGCCGAGGTGGTCGGCCGCGGACAGCACGTCGTAGCCGAAGTCCTCGACCTTGCGGCACTTCTCGACCCACGCGGCACGGCTGTCCGGCACGACCATGTTGACGCCGAAGCGGAAATCCCCAGTCATACGGACAACGTACTCACCGGAGCTTCTCGATCACCGGGGCAAGCCTGGTCAGGTCCTCTTCGATCACCGTGAAGTAGCTGACGCCGAGGGTTTCCCGCGTGCGCACCAGCTGCTCGGCCGCCGCTTCCGCCGAGCCGGCGACGACGGTCTGCAGCGCACCCAGCTCGTCGACGCCGAGGTGCGGCACGAGCCGGTGGGCCGCTTCCAGCGCACCCCGCCGGTCATCGGTGATCCGGATGAAGTGGATCAGCAGGTTGAGCTCGGCGTCACGACCGCCGAGCGCGCGCTTCACGAAGTCGACGCGCTCGGCGAGCGCCGCGGGGCCGGCCAGAGCCAGCCGCCCTTCGGCCGCGCCGGGCGCGGTGCCGGTGAAGGCGATGGTGTCGGCGTGCTCGGCGGCGAAGGTCAGCATGCGGTCGCCGCGGCCGCCGAGCAGCAGCGGCGGCCGGGGCCGGGACGCGTACGCGCGCTCGATTTCGGTGACCGCGCGGACGACCCGGTCGAACCGCTGCCCAGGAGTGCCCCACTCGATCCCGGCGGCCTCGAACTCCGCGCGGACGTACCCCGCGCCGATCCCGACCTCGAGACGGCCGCCGGTGAACTCGTCGAGCCCGGTGAGGTCGCGGGCCAGCAGCACCGGGTTGTGGAAGCTCGCGTTGAGCACGAACGTGTTCAGCCGGACCCGCTCGGTGGCCTCGGCGGCGAGCAGCAGCGCGGGAACCGGCGCGACCCGCCCGAGGTGGTCGACCACGCCGACGACGTCGTAGCCGAGGTCCTCGGCTCGACGACACTTCGCCACCCAGTCGGCCCGTGAGCCGGGCGCCACCAGTGCCACCCCGAAGCGGAACGGTCTCATGGACCCGAAAGTACAGGCAGAAGGGGACGTCCCTCGGGACGTCCCCTTCTGCTCAGGAGAGACTCAGGCGAGGCGCTGGGCCAGCGCGTCGAGCTCGTCACGCAGCGAGGTCGGGACCTCGCCGATCTTCTGGAACCACTCCTCGATGAGCGGCAGCTCCTCGCGCCACTCCTCGGGCTTGACGTCCAGGGCGGCCTGGATGTCCTCGATCGGCTCGGTCAGGCCCTCGGTGTCGAGGTCCTCGGCCCGCGGCACGAAGCCGACCGGCGTCTCGACGGCGTTGCCCTTGCCCTCGACGCGCTCGACGACCCACTTGAGGATCCGCGAGTTCTCGCCGAAGCCCGGCCACAGGAACCGGCCGTCGTCGCCGCGGCGGAACCAGTTGACGTAGAAGATCTTCGGCAGCTTGTTCGCGTCGGCGTTCTTGCCCAGGTTCAGCCAGTGCTTGAAGTAGTCACCGGCGTGGTAGCCGAGGAACGGCAGCATCGCCATCGGGTCGCGGCGCACGTTGCCCACCGCGCCGGCGGCCGCGGCCGTCGTCTCCGAGGACATCGTGGCGCCCATGAACACGCCGTGCTGCCAGTCGCGGGCCTCGTTCACCAGCGGCACCGTGGTCTTGCGACGGCCACCGAAGAGGATCGCCGAGATCGGCACGCCCTTCGGGTCGTCCCACTCCGGCGCGAGGATCGGGCACTGCGACATCGGCGTGCAGTAGCGCGAGTTCGGGTGGGCGGCCTTCTCGTCGGAGTCCGGCGTCCAGTCCTGGTTCTTCCACGACGTGGCGTGGGCCGGCTTGTTCTCCATGCCCTCCCACCAGATGTCGCCGTCGTCGGTCAGGGCGACGTTCGTGAAGACCGTGTTGCCCTTCTCGATCGTGCGCATCGCGTTCGGGTTGGTGTGCCAGTCGGTGCCCGGCGCGACGCCGAAGAAGCCGAACTCCGGGTTGACCGCGTACAGGCGGCCGTCTTCGCCGAAGCGCATCCAGGCGATGTCGTCGCCGAGGGTCTCGGCGCGCCAGCCCGGGATGGTCGGCTGCAGCATGGCGAGGTTGGTCTTGCCACAGGCACTCGGGAACGCGGCCGCGACGTAGTGGACCTTGTCCTCGGGCGAGATCAGCTTGAGGATCAGCATGTGCTCGGCGAGCCAGCCCTCGTCGCGGGCCATCACCGACGCGATGCGCAGCGAGTAGCACTTCTTGCCCAGCAAGGAGTTGCCGCCGTAACCCGAGCCGTAGCTCCAGATCGCGCGCTCTTCGGGGAAGTGGGAAATGTACTTGGTCGTGTTGCAGGGCCAGGAAACGTCCTTCTGGCCCGGTTCGAGCGGCGCGCCCACGGAGTGGAGAGCCGGCACGAATTCCCGCTCGCTGCCATCCGGCGCGACGAACTTGTCGAGGGCCGCCTTGCCCGCGCGGGTCATCACGCGCATCGAAGCGACAACGTAGGCGAAATCGGTGATTTCGATACCCAGCTTGGGATTCTCGTCGGCGAGGGGACCCATGCAGAAGGGGATGACGTACATCGTGCGGCCGCGCATCGAGCCCCGGAAGAGCTCGGTCATGGTGGCCTTCATTTCGGCCGGGTCCATCCAGTTGTTGGTGGGACCGGCGTCCTCGGGACGCTCCGAGCAGATGAAGGTGCGGTCTTCGACGCGGGCGACGTCGTTGGGGTCGGAAGTGGCCCAGAAGGAGTTGGGCTTGGACTTGAGCTGCACGAACGTCCCGGCCTCGACCAGCTCCTGGTTGATCCGGGCGGCTTCTTCGTCGGACCCGTCGACCCACACCACGCGGTCCGGGTTGGTCAGCTCGGCGACCTCCCGGACGAAGGACAGCACGCCACTGTGCGTCGTCGGCGCGGTGTCCAGTCCGGGGATGGCGACTGCGGTCATCTCTACTCCTGACTTCCGACGACAAATGAGCCCGCACCGGGAACGACGCTGTTCCGGTGCGGGCTTCATTGCCTGCGGCCGAATGGCTTCGCACACCGGCTGACGACCGGTGTGCGGGTTTTGGGATTCTTCGAGAGTAACCGCATGACCAGCAGGTAACCGAGAGCTGACGTGTACGTTCTCTCACAAGACCGATAAGGGAATCGATTCAGAAGGCGGATTCTCTTTTATTGAAGACATGAAGAAAGCCCGAGGCCGGAGCTTCGGGCTTTCAAACTGTGACCTGCGCAACTATCAGTTGGGGGAGATCCACTGCCCGGTGCCGGAGTCGATGCGCGCGACGCCTTCCAGCGTCTGCGTTCCGGCCGCGCCCCACGCCGCGTCGTCGGCCGGGTCGCCGAGCTGCTGCTCGCCGGAGTCCAGCAGTCCACTCGAGACCTCGGTCCACTGGCCGGGTCCACTGTGCTCGAACGTCGTGGTCGTCCCGTCCGCGTCGGTCTGCACGGCGATGTCCGCTTCGCCGTCGCCGTCCTTGTCGGTGAAGGCGATCGTGCCGCCGCTCTTCGTCTCGACGATGGCGGTGTCGTTGTGCCCGTCGTGGTCGGTGTCGATCGTCGCGGCGCCCGCGTCGACCTCGCCGTCCGGCATGTCCGCGTGGATGTGGCCGCCGGAGCCGTCGTCGCGGCCGCCGGTGTCCGAGTCGTCGTGGCCGCCCCCGGAGGCCTCGACCCACTCACCGCTGGCCTCGTCGTAGACGGCCTGCTCGACGACGTGCCCGGTCTCGTCCAGGACGGCGTACTGGTCGGCTTCCCCATCGTGGTTCGTGTCGATGAAGGCCTGGGAGGTGCCGTCGTCGTGCTCGACGATCGCGGTGTCGTTGACGCCGTCCTCGTTCACGTCGTAGTTGACCTCGGCCTGGTACTCCTGGCCGTCGACGTGGACGGTCATCGCCTCGGTGCCGCCGGCATCGGTGTCGCTGCCGCCGCTCTCGTCGACCCACATGGGAACTGCCCCCTTTGAACCGGGTAACGCCGTCTCTGACCTGCTGTCGGAGGGTATGACTCACCGTAGGCCCGTTCGGTTCCGCTCCACAACCGGACGGACGGTCAGGCCGTCTTGTCCCGCAGTGCCCGGATCCGCGTCAGGAAGGCTTCGGCCCGCTCGCGGCCGTCGCTGACCTCTTTGAGCCGCTTCGACACGATGGTGATCTTCTTGGCGCGTTCCTGGGCGCCCATCTTGATCGTCTTGTCGACTTCCTTCAGCTCGGCTTCGATCGCGTCGATGCGCCGGCCGAGCGCTTCGTCCAGCGCCATCGACAGCTGCTGCTCGGCCTCGATGAGCTGCTCGGCGACGAGCTGGTCGAGCGTCGAGCGGGCGTCCGCGATGGCTTCGACCAGCCACTGCTTCATGTGCTGCTTGTCGGCCGCGTGCTTGCGCGTGCGGGCCATCCACCAGCCGGCGCCGAGGCCGATGATGATCGTCGCGGGCAGTACGACGGGGTTGAGGATCGCGACGCCGGCCAGCGGCAGCGCGGCCACCTTGCCGGCGCCGACGCCGCCCGAGATGCCCATGAACACGAGCAGCTTGTCCTCGGCCGTCGGCGGCTTCTTGTCCGGCGGCCGCAGCACCACCGGCGGGCCGCCGGCGCGGGCGAACTGCGCGCGGATGACGTCGAGCTCCTCGGCGGAGAACAGCTCCGACAGCGAGACGTTGGTGACCTGGTTCAGGCGCTGGGAGAGCAGCATCGAGATCCGCTGCGACGTCGTCTGCAGCGCGATGTCGACCTGCTGCGGCAACGCGGCCAGCTGGTCACGCTTCGCCGCGTCGATCAGCTGACGGAAGTGGGTCTGCGCGTCCCGCATCTGCCGGCTGCTTTCGTGCAGGACCTCGACGCGCGTGCGCTGCACCTCGCCGCGCAGCTTCAGCTGCCAGCCGCGGGTCGACGTCCGGCGCTCGGCCTGCAGCTGGTCACGGCGTTCGCGCAGCTGCTCGGCCTCGGCCTCGCCCGCGGACAGCGCCCGGCTCTCGGCCTGCAGCTTCGCCTTAAGCTCGCCCAACGCACTGGAGAGCGCGCGCAGCGTGTTCGCTTCGCCGAGCATGGCCGAGCGGCCGACGAGCAGCTCCTGCAGCGCCGTCTGCACCGCGGCGACGCCGGACTTCTCCCGCAGCATCGCGGCCATCTGCTCGTTGGGCGCCTTCGAGGCCGTCTCGAACATCCGCGCCGACACCGGGTGGAACACCGAGTCGGCGAAGCGTGGCGCGTAGTCGCGAAGCAGCTGCTGGTCGGCCGCCATGACTTCGCGCCAGCCGCGGAACATGTCGACCTTGGTCAGCGCGAACACCACGGTCTCGACGCGCTCGCCGACGTCACGCAGGAACTGCAGCTCGGTCGAGGTGAACGGCGCCGACGCGTCGACGACGAACAGCAGCGCGGTCGCGCCCGCGGCGGCTTCCTTGGCGAGCTCGCCGTGCATCGAGTCGAGCCCGCCGACGCCGGGGGTGTCGACCAGCGAGAGCCGCTCGAGCAGCGGCACCGGCCCGGTGACCTCGACGTACCGCGGCGGGATCTGACCGGGCGGCAGCTCGTGCGCGGCGGAGACCCAGTTGATCAGCTGGCCGAGGTCGATCGGCACCGGCGCGAGCTGGCCGGGGTAGCAGGCCTGCGCGCCCCACGCGTCGGCGTGGTCGAACACCAGGTAGGTCGCGGTGGCGACGTCGGCGTCCACAGGGGACAGTCCCGGCGTGGCAAGCAGCGCGTTGACCAGGGAGCTCTTGCCGCGGTTCGTTTCGCCGACGACCACGACGGCCGGCTTCTTCGGGCGGGCCCGCCGGACGGTGTCGACCCACTTGGCGGCGGCCGGGTCGGCGTCGCGGACGACGGTCAGCAGCTGGTCTCGCGCCGCCGCGACCTGCGAGGGCAGGCTCGGCGCGGTGGGTGCGCTCACGGGGTCTTCTTCGCGTAGACGGTGACGATCGGGGCGCGCAGCAGGCGGTCGTGGTCGGCGAACCCGGTGACCTCGGTTTCGGCGACGACGCCGTCGAGCGCCGGGTCTTCGGTGGGGATCGCGCCGCCGGCTTCGTGGCGGGCCGGGTCGAAGCGCTGGCCGTCCGGCCGCAGGGCCTGGACGCCGATCGCGGCGAGCCCCTCTTCGAGGCGTTCGACGACGCCGCCGCTGCGCGCGCGGTCCAGCGCGTAGAGGCACATCTGGATCAGCGCCTGACGATCCGCGAGGGCGCGCTCGAGATCGGTGACCTGCTGCAAGGGGTGCACATCGGTGTCCGACGCACCTTCACCGGCGCCGGTTCCCTTTTCGGCGTCGGCCTGCTTGATGATCTCGGCGATGTCCACCGCCGCGATCTGACCGGTGGGGGTGTCGTCGGGCTCGACGGATCCGTCCCTGCGAAACCACGCCATGAGCACCACCCCGTCCCGGTTGCGCCAGATTCCACCAGTTTGGCGGACTCAGCCGCCATCCGGGGGCGAAACGGGACGGAGGAACCGGACCAGGATCGTCCGGAGGATCGCTTGCTCCGCCGGGAGATCGAGGTCCGGGTCGAGACCGGCCCGCGAGATCATCGCGTCGATCAGCCCGGCGACCCAGCCGGCGGCCGCGCGCGGGGCGACGCCGGGATCGATCAGCCCGGCCTCGGTGGCTCGCTCGACCAGCACGGTCAAGCCGTCGCGGAGGGCGCCGTCGTTGCGCTGGATCAGTTCGGCGAACTCGTCGTCGCGGGCGGCCTGCGCCGCGGCCTCCAGGACCAGCCGCACGACGGCGGGGTGCGCGAGCTGGCCGGCCAGCTCGGTGACGACGTCGAGCAGCGCGGTCCACGGGTCATCCGCCTGCGCCGCGGTTTCGAGGCGGCCGGCCGTCTCGACGGCGTCGTCGGTGAAGATCGCCGTGAACATCGCGCGCTTGTTCGGGAAGTAGTGGAAGAGGCTGCCGGAGCTGATGCCCGCGGCCCGGCAGATGTCCGCCGTCGTCGTCCGCTCGAAGCCCTTTTCGGCGAAGCAGCCGGCCGCCGCCTCGACGATCGAGGCACGCTTGGCCGCGTGCTTGGCCGGGTCGACCGTCCTCATCGCTCGACCGGCGGCTCGTCGCGCCACGGGTAGCCGTGCTCGGCGAAGGCAGGCGCCAGCTCGTGGTTGCGCAGGTCGGTCTTCTCGCGGGCGATCTCCCGGCCGTCGGTCGTGCGCAGGACGAGCTCCTTGCCGTCGAGGTAGACGGCTTCGAGGTCGGCCTCGATGCGGCGGGTCTTGTCACCGCGGACGAGCGTGACCCGGGTCGGCGACACCGTGACGACCAAGCGCTCGACCGCCCAGACCACGGCGAACACCAGGCCGAGCACGAGGCCGCCGGCGACCGCGGCGAGCGTCGCCCACGGCTGCGGCAGCTTCGTGAGCACCTTGAACACGCCCTGGAACGGGAAGGCGTCCAGGCCGCTGACCCACGCGGCGATGGCCCAGACGCCCACGCCGAGCGCGCCGCCGGCCAGCGGGCAGCCGATCCAGGACGCGGTGCGCAGCCACGACGGCTCGTCGACGGTCGTCTCCATGCCGCCTATTATTAGATCGCGTGCTCGGTTTATGAAAGCCGCGCGTCAGACCAGCTGGTCGATCACCTCGCGGAGCACGGCTTCGAGGCCGGGACCGTCCTCGGCGAGCCGGGACGAGACGAGCAGCTGGTCCTCGGCCGTGCGCAGCCAGATCGACCCGGCGACGGAGATCTCGATAACGTTCAGCCGGAACGGGTACGCCCGCCGGCCCAGCCGCACCTCGGCCTCGCGCACCAGCTGGCCGAGCCGCTCGCCGGCCACGATCTGGCGCCGGTAGAAGCCGGGCGCCCACGGCGTGCCGCCCGACGGCTCGCCCGCCCCGCGCAGGGCGGGCCCGCGCGCGTTGGCGAAGTGACGGGCCGCGACCGGCCCGAAGACCTCGAGCGCCTGCCGCATCGCCGAACCCTGCGCGAGCGCGGGCCTGCCGTAGCGGGAACGCGGGCTCCGCGGGTCCGGGTCTTCGCGGTTGCGGAGGAAGGCCAGGAGGTCGGTCCACCAGTCGGCCCACTGCGCCTGGACGGCCGCGCGATCGATCCCGGCCGGGACGTGCACCGGGACCTGCGGCTCCACGGGCGGCAGCACCTGTCCTTCGGAAACGGACAGGGCCAGGGCGTCACGGATGTAGAGCGCGACGTCGATCTCGTTCTCGCTGCTCCAGCCGGCTCGCCAGGATGTCGTGTTTTCTAGGCGCACGACTCAACAGTACGCGGAAAGGGCGTCTACCAGCGGAAGTCGGCAAGCAGAAACAAACTCACGCTTCCCGGAGCTGCTGCCAAATCAAGAAGTACGCGCGGTGCACGACGTGCGCGACGCGGCTCTGCGCGGGCGTCGCGCCGAAGGACGCGAAGGACCGCCACCAGCCCGCGCGTTCGAGGGCGTGCGCGGTCAGTTCCGGCCGCGGCGCACCGGGCTTGCCGAGCTGCGCGCCGATGTCGGCGTTGCTGCCGACCCGCAGCACCTCCTCCGACAGGTCCTCCGGCATGTCGACCGCGCCGGACGCGACCAGCGTCAGCGCCTCCAGCAGCCGCAGCTGGTGGGCCTCGGGCTTGGCGAGCAGCACCTCGATGGCGTCGTGGACGCGCTGGCGCTCGCCCGGGTCGCCTGAAGCATGCGCGAGCGCGGTGACCGACGCCAGTGCCGCCGCCGCCTTGATGCCGTCGGCGCGGGCGGCGAACACGATCGACAGCCGCTGCCGCACCGCTTCCAGCCCGGACGCGTCGAGCAGCGACCGCCGCAGCGCGCCCGCCGTGAGCTCCGGTTCCTTGCGGATGGCCTCGACGGCGTGCGAGATGCCGAACAGGTCGAGCTTCTCCAGCAGCCGCAGCCGGGTGCCCGACGGGACGTCGCACTCCCAGCTGGTGAAGATGTCGGCCGAGATCAGCATGGTCTGCAGGACGTCGTCGTCGAGGTCGGCGAGCTGCCGCAGCGCCTCGGCGTCGGCGGAGGTGAACCCGCCGGACTCGGCGGACTCGGCGATCAGCCCGATCACCGGCAGCACGTCGGCGACGCGCGGCTTCAACGTCGATGCCTGCTTCTCCGACAGGATCGTCGCGGCCTTCCAGATGTCGCCGTCCGCGCCCTCGACCGACTCCGGCGCGATGGTGTCGGCCTTGTTCAGCACGGCGATGGCGTTGACCGGGCCGGCCTCGCGGCTCGCGGTGGCCGCGGTGAAGGCGGCGAGGGCCTGCTGGTCGTCGGCGCGGACGCCCTGGGTGACGACGTAAAGGACAGCCTCGGCACCGGCGACGGCGTTGCGCGAGGTGTCGTCGAGTTCGTCGGAGCCTTCGTCGTCTTCGTCTTTGCGGTGCTTCGCGGCGCCCAGGAGCTGCTCGGTGCGCGACACCGAAGCGGCGTCGAGGGAGCCTAGGCCGGGGGTGTCGATCACCGTCATGCCCTGCAGGACGGCGTTGGTCAGGTACGCCTCGATGTGCGACACCGTGGTGATGTCGACGCCGAGCTCCGCCGGGATCATCCCGTCGGAGGCGAAGGGGAGCACCTGCTTGCGGCCGTCGGTGAAGACGATCTCGACGCGGTCGACCGTGCCGTACTGGAACCGGGTCACCAGCCGCGTGCACTCACCGATGTCGGTGGGCGCGACCCGGCGCCCGATCAGCGCGTTGACCAGCGTGGACTTGCCCGACTTGATCCGCCCGGCGACGGCCACCTGCAGTGGCGCGCCGAGCCGGCGCAGCACCTCCGCGAAGCCGGCCGCGGTGCGCGCGGAGACCTGCGACTGCAGGCGGTGACACAGGTTGGCCACCGACATCGACAGCGGACCCGCGAGCCGGCCCTGCTCCGGTGACGTCACGGCCCCCAGTCCTCCCGTCGTAGGCGACAACCCCGTGAATCGTGCCATGCACCTCATCCGGAGGTCGCACCGAAGGTGGTACCGGCGACCGACGCGCGTTCTCCGCCCCGCGACCTAGTGTTGCCTGGTGCGACGGCTGAGCCTCTGGATGCGTGCCCACCCCATGGCGGGCGACACGGTGCTGGCCGTCCTGCTCGGTCTGGTCGACATGCTGCTGTTCGTCGCCGACGGCTTCGCCGAACTGCCGGAGCTGCCGCCCTGGTACATCGCCTTGCCGGTCAACATCGCGATGGTCGCGCCGCTGGTGTTCCGGCGGAAGTCACCGCTGTGGTCGGCCTACGTCGTGCTGGTCGTCAGCATCGTGCACGCGACGCTGATGCTCGGCATCAGCAGCGTCGCCGGGCTGGCGATGAGCATCTACTCGGTCGTCGTCTACGCCGGACGCCGGCAGGGGCTCGTGTTCGTCGGCGCGGTCGTCGTCTCGTCGGCGGTGCAACTGGCGCTGGGCCCGACCGACGAGCTCGTCATCTCGGTGCTGTTCCTCGCGTTCGGCATCGCCCTGTGCTGGACGCTCGGCGAGTTCGTCGGCGCCCGGCGCGCCTACGACGTGGAAGTGGAGGCCCGGTTGCACCTGCTCGAAACCGAACGGGACCAGGCCACCCGGATCGCGGTGGCCGAGGAGCGCGGGCGGATCGCGCGCGAGCTGCACGACGTCGTCGCGCACGCGGTGAGCGTCATGGTGGTGCAGGCCGACGGCGCGTCCTATGCGATCGAGAGCAACCCCGAGCTCGCTCAGCGAGCCCTGCAAACGATTTCCGAGACCGGCCGCGGCGCGCTCGGCGAGCTGCGGCGCCTGCTCGACGTGCTCCGCAGCGACGACGCCGACGGCGAACCCCGCGTCCCGCAGCCGGACGCGCACGCCCTCGGCGAGCTGGCCGACCGGATGCGCACCGCCGGCGTACCGGTGGAGCTGGAAACCGACGACCTCGGCGACCTGCCCGCCGGTGTTTCGCTGGGGATCTACCGGATCGTGCAGGAGTCGCTGACGAACACGCTCAAGCACGCCGGCCGCGGCGCGACGGCGGCGGTGCGGGTGCACCGCACCGGCGACCTGGTGGAGGTCGAGGTGTCCGACGACGGCGCGGGCCGGATCCCGCAGCTGGCCGCGACCGGTTCTTCCCACCGGCTGCCGGGAGGCAATGGCTTGATCGGCATGCGCGAACGCGCGCACGTGTACGGCGGGACGTTGGACGTCGGTCCGGCTCCGGGTGGTGGGTGGCAGGTCCGCGCGGCCCTGCCGGTTAGGTTGGACAAGTGATTCGTGTCGTGGTCGTCGACGACCAGGAACTGATGCGCGTCGGGTTCCGGATGGTGCTGGGCGCGCAGGCCGACATCGACGTCGTCGGCGAGGCCGGCGACGGCGCGCAGGCCATCCGGATGGCCGAGGAGCTGCGCCCCGACGTCGTGCTGATGGACGTCCGGATGCCGGTGCTCGACGGCGTCGAGGCGACCAAGCAGATCGTCGCCGCCGGCACCGCGCGCGTGCTGGTGATGACGACGTTCGACCTCGACGAGTACGTCTATTCGGCGCTGCAGGGCGGGGCGAGCGGGTTCCTGCTCAAGGACACCCAGCCCGGTCACCTGGTGTCGGCGCTGCGCGCGGTCGCCTCGGGCGACGCGGTGGTCTCGCCGTCGGTGACGCGCCGGCTGCTCGACCGCTTCGTCGGCACCGGCGGCGCGCCGATGCGCGACACCGCGGAGCTGGACGTGCTCACCGACCGCGAGCGCGAGGTGCTCGTGCTGATCGCCAAGGGCATGTCGAACCTGGAGATCGCCGAGTCGCTGTTCCTGTCGGAGGCGACGGTGAAGACGCACGTCGGGCGGATCCTGGCGAAGCTGGAGCTGCGGGACCGGGTGCAGGCCGTGGTGCTGGCCTACGAAACCGGCCTCGCGCGCCCCGGCCTCGCCTGAATCAGCGGTAGTCGTCCGGTGGGGTCGTCGCCGGGTCCTTGCCCGCGTGGCGGACTTCGCTCAGCCAACGGCCGAAGTCCGGGCGGTCGCCGTCGACGTCGGTGTAGTCGTACTCCTTCATCAGCGTCCACGACGCCAGCGTCTGGCCGGCGAAGCGCGCGACCTCCGGGTCCTGCGCCAGCGCCGCGACGCCGCGCGCGAGCAGGTACGGCGTCTCGGAGATCTTGAAGTCGACCGGGGCGATCTTGCCGACCGCGTCGCGCCAGTTGTCCTCGGTCACCTCGAAGTGGTCGAGCATCGACTCCGAACGCAGGAACCCCGGCGTGACGGCGAGACCGACCGAGTCGTTCTTCTTCAGCTCCACGCCCAGCGCCCGGCCGAGCGCGCGGATACCGCACTTGGCCAGGTAGTAAGGGAGGCCCGCGCCGACGTAGTCGTCGTTGTCGCCGTCAGTCACCTCGAGCACCAGCCCGCGGCGAGCGACCACCAGCGGCAGGAGCTTGTGCAGCGCGATGAGGTGGGTGTCCAACGCGTTGTGCGTCAGGTTCAGCGCGTCGTCCAGGGGCGTCTCCCAGAACGGCGCGTCGAAGTGGAAGAACATGTCGCCGCCCCAGACGTCGTCGACCAGGATGTCGACTCCGTCCACTTCGGACTCGATGCGTGCCTTCAACGCGTCCACGTCGGACACCGACGTGAAGTCGCAGCGGACGACCACCGCGCGACCGCCGGCCGCCTCCACCAGTTCGCCGGTCTCTTCGATCGTTTCCGGGCGCTTCAGCGGCGACGCCGTTTCGCGCGTCGTGCGGCCGGTGACGTACACCGTCGCTCCCGCGCGGCCCAGCTCCACCGCGATCGCCCGTCCGCAGCCCCGGGTCGCCCCCGTGACCACGGCCACCTTGCCCTGCAAGCTCATGAATCCTCCCGTCCCCGCCACGCGGACAGCACCGCGTCGACGTCCTCCGCCAGCCGGTCGGCCAGCCGCCCGTGCGGCCGGATCGACCAGTCGATCGACACCCCGTTGATGATTCCGAGCACCGCCCGTGCGGCCCGCGGCACGCTCGGCGCGTGCGGCAACGAGGAAGCCGCCGCCCGCACGAGCCGCCGCAGTTCTTCCTCGACCGCCGTGAAGTGCTCGCCCAGCAGCGACCGCAGCACCGGGTCGCCGATGTCCACGCCGAGCTGGCCCAGGTGGTTCGCCGCCTCTTCGGCGTCGCCCAGCACCGCGTAGACGGACACCGCCGCGGCGCGCAGGCCGGCGACCGGGTCGTCCGCCCGCTCGGCGCACGCCCGCATGTGCTCGACCGCCCGCCGCGTGGCCCGCCGGCTCATGGCCTGCAGCAGGCCGCTCTTCGAGCCGAACCGCTGCGCGACCGTGCCGACCGAGACCCCCGCCTCCGATGCCACCTGCGCGAGCGTGAAACCGGGGCCGCAGCGGCCGATCACGGTCTCCGCCGCACCCAGCAACCGCTCGTCGGTGATGCTCCTCGGCCGGGCCACCCCATTATTGAACCACAGTTCATTAATTCCCGCGAATCAGGGTCGGGTCAGGGTCATCACCCATCGCGCATCGGCCGAAGAGCCAGCAAGGTACTACTCAGGTAGGGGGCACGGTTCGGTCTCCAGGGTGACGCGCGAACCGGCTCCGACCCGCGACGATGAACGCGTCGTAAGCGAGGGGCGGAAGAGGAGCAGTCATGATCGAGGCAACCGGCCTCACCAAGCGGTACGGAAAGACACTGGCGGTGAACAACCTGTCGTTCTCCGTGGCCGCGGGTCAGGTCACCGGCTTCCTCGGCCCGAACGGGGCGGGCAAGTCCACCACCATGCGCATGATCCTGGGCCTGGACAACCCGACGGGCGGCCAGGTCACCATCGGGGGCAAGAAGTACCACCAGCTCAAGGAACCGCTGCGCACCGTCGGCGCGCTGCTCGACGCGAAGTGGGTGCACCCGAACCGCTCGGCGCGCGCCCACCTGCTGTGGATGGCGAAGTCCAACCGCATCCCGGCGACCCGCGTCGACGAGGTGCTCGACACCGTCGGCCTCACCAACGTCGCGGGCAAGCGCGCCGGCGGGTTCTCACTCGGCATGTCGCAGCGGCTCGGCATCGCGGCCGCCCTGCTCGGCGACCCCGAGGTGCTGCTGTTCGACGAGCCGGTGAACGGCCTGGACCCCGAGGGCATCCTCTGGATCCGGAAGTTCATGCACCGGCTGGCCGAGGAAGGCCGCACCGTGTTCGTGTCGAGCCACCTGCTTTCGGAGATGGCCCTGACCGCGAGCAACCTCGTGGTGATCGGCCGCGGGCAGCTGATCTCGCAGTCCTCCACCGAGGACTTCGTCTCCCGCGCCGCGGAGAACACGGTCAAGGTGCGCTCGCCGCAGCTGGCCGAGCTGCGTGAGGTCCTGCAGCGCGCCAGCGCCGGGGTCGCCGAGGAGGGGAACGCGCTCGTGGTGTCCGGGATGGACAGCGACAAGATCGGCGAGATCGCCGCGTCGAACCGGATCGTGCTGCACGAGCTGAGCCCGCAGACCGGCTCGCTCGAGCAGGCCTTCATGCAGATCACCGGCGACTCCGTCGAGTACCACACCGGTCTCGACGCCGAGGCGCAGCACGTGCTCGAGTCCGCCAAGTAACGGGGAAACCAAGATCATGAACCTGCTCGCGGTAGAACGCATCAAGCTGTTCTCCACTCGCTCGCCGTGGTGGTGCGCGCTCATCACCCTGGCCCTGACCATCGGCTTCGCCGCCATCATCGCCGGCGCGACGCCGTCCGACTCGCAGCTCACGCTGTCCGCCACCCAGTTCGGCGGCTCGCAGTTCGGCATCGCGGTCGTCATGGTGCTCGCCGCGCTCGCGGTGACCACCGAATACCGCTTCAACACCATCCGCACCACGTTCCAGGCCGTGCCGCACCGCTCGCCGGCGCTGGTCGCCAAGGCGATCGTCGTCGCGCTCGTGGCGCTGGTCATCGGCGAGATCGCCGCGTTCGGCGCGCTGGGTCTCGGGATGCTCATGCGGCCGGACGACAACCTCGGCCTGCACACGTCGCAGGACTGGATGAACGTCGCGGGTCTCGGCCCGGTGTTCGCCATCAGCGCCGTGCTGGCCGTCGCACTCGGGATCCTCATCCGGCACAGCGCCGGAGCCATCGCACTGCTGCTCATCTACTACTTGGCCGTGGAAGAGCTGGTGCAGCTGATCCCGAAGATCGGGCACACCATCCACGAGTGGCTGCCGTTCAACGTGGCGAACAAGTTCCTGCGCGGCTCGGCGGTCGTCGACGGCCCCGCGCCGTCGGACTCGCCGCTGAGCCCGGCCTGGGCGCTGGCGTACTTCGCCGGCATCGCGATCGTGTTCCTGCTCGTCGCACTCGGGGTTGCGAAGAAGCGGGACGCCTAAGAGGGGATAAGGGGAAAAACGGGAATCCGGGTCGCGCTGTCGGGGGGCGACCCGGATTCCCGTTTCTCGGTAGGCTCCTCCGGTGATCGAAGCGAACGCACTGACCAAGCGGTACGGCGCCACCACCGCGGTCAACGAGCTGACGTTCACCGCGCGGTCGGGGCGCGTCACCGGCTTCCTCGGCCCGAACGGCGCCGGCAAGTCCACGACCATGCGGCTGATCCTCGGCCTCGACTCGCCGGACGCGGGCACGGCGCTCGTCGACGGCGTCCCGTACCGGCAGCTGGAAGATCCACTCAGGACGGTCGGCGCGATGCTGGACGCCACCTGGCGCCACCCCGGCCGCAGCGGGCGCGACCACCTCCGCTGGCTGGCCGCGACCAACGGCCTCCCCGAGAAGCGTGTCGACGAGGTGCTCGCGCTGGTCGGGCTGACGAGCGCCGCCGGGCGCCGCGCCGGGCAGTACTCGCTCGGCATGCTGCAGCGGCTCGGTATCGCCTGCACGCTGCTCGGCGACCCGCGGGTGCTGCTGTTCGACGAGCCGGTCAACGGGCTCGACCCCGAGGGCATGGCCTGGATCCGGCAGCTGCTGCACGCGCTGGCCGCCGAGGGCCGGACCGTCTTCGTCTCCAGCCACCTGCTGCCCGAGATGGCGCAGACCGCGCAGGACCTGGTCGTGATCGGCCGGGGCCGGCTGATCTACCAGGGCACGATGGACGACTTCGTGTCGCAGACGAGTGAACACGGAGTGCGCGTGCGCACCCCGCACGCCGACGAGCTGCGGGCCGCGCTGACCGGGCAGGCGGAGTTCACCGAGGCCGACGGCGCCTTCGTGGTGTCCGGTTTGGACAGTGACCGGATCGGCCAGCTCGCCTTCGACGCCGGCGCGACGCTGCACGAGCTGAGCCCGATCACCGGCTCGCTCGAGCAGGCCTACCTCGACCTCACCCGCGATGCCGTCGAATTCTCTGCCGTGTCGTCTCCGGAGGCCGCCCGATGACCACGACCACGAACCTGCTGCGCGCCGAGCGCATCAAGCTCTTCAGCACCCGGGCACCGTGGTGGTGCCTGGCCCTCGCGTTCGTGGCGCCGCTCGGCTTCACCGCGCTGTTCTTCGCGCTGGCCGGGCCGGAGATCCCGCCGACCGTCGGCAACACCCAGCTCGCCAGCGGCAACGGCCGGACCGTGCTGGTCGTCCTCGCGATCCTCGCGACGGCGGCGGAGTTCAACTGGGGCACGATGCGGCTGACGTTCCAGGCCGTGCCGAGCCGGGTGCCCGCGCTGCTGGCGAAGGTCGTGGTCGTCGGCGCGGTCGGCGCCGGGCTCGGGCTGCTCGTCGGCTTCGGCTCATGGGGCCTGGCGACGCTGGTGAACCCGGACGCCGACCTCGCGCTGCACTCGGGCGCGGAGTGGCGCTCGGTGCTCGGGCAGAGCCTCGTCTTCCTGCTCTCCGCGGTGGCCGGTGTCGGCGTCGCCCTGCTGCTGCGCAGCGTCGCCTTCGCTCTGACGGCGGTGCTCGTGTGGACGCAGGTGCTCGAAGGCGTGGTGGTCTTCATCCCGGGCGCCGGCAAGCACATCTACCAGTGGATGCCGTTCCACGCGGCCGACCAGTTCGTCGGCGCCGGCGGGTTCGGCGGGGGCGCGCTGCAGCTGCCGCCGGCTCCACTCGGCCCGTGGGGCTACCTCGGTTACTTCGCGGCGATCTGCGTTGCACTGTTCGTGGCCGGGGTGTTCGTCACGGCACGGCGCGACGCCTGAGCGTGACCGCCATCTCATTACTGCAAAAAACTGCGTTAAGAGAAGATGAAGAGCCTGTGGCTTCTCTCACAGGCACCGGACATAATGCTATGACCAGGCAATATTCGTAAGAGAGCGCACCGGAACCGTCTGAGCTCCCCCTGGAGGTGAATCTTGACGGTCGACACCGGGCAAGAATTGGGTGGCACGATTCCCCGAGCTCGCGTCGAAGACGACGCGCCCAGGCTCGAACCCATGCTGGACCTCGAATGGTCGCGGGCGATCGATCTCCCGCAGGCCGCGATGGCGGCGGCGACGCCGGCCGAACTCCGCCGGGCGTGGGTGCACCGCGCGCCCGAAGACCGTGTCCTGGCCCTGTTCCGCGCCTCGGCCGGGATGGCGGGGCAGATTCCCGCGCCGTGGTGGCTGCGGGCGGTGGCCGACGGCACCCTTGATTCGCGGGAACAGGGTTTCCGCGTCGAGGACCGCATCGCGCAACTGCTCGGCAGGCGACCGGGCTGGGAATTCGTCCCGTGGGCCGCGGACGGCGAATCCGGTTACTGGGAGTTCATGCCGTCCGAACGCGGGAAATCGGGACACGCGATTCCCACGACGGTGATGAACACCGACCGGCACCCCGGCTGGATCGACGTCCTGCCCGCCCACAGCGGGCGGACGCCGGACCCGATCGCGATCGCCGGGCTGGCCGGGCTGCGGTCTCGTCTCGGGGAGATCGAAGCCGTTCGTTAACCTCGGCTCGTGGAAAACGAGGACCAACCCCGGCTGCGCAGCGTCGTCAGCTACGTCAAGCGCGGCGGCCGGATGACCGTCGGGCAGCAACGCGCGTGGGACGAGCTGTGGCCGGACCTCGGCCGCACCGTCGGCGAGCTGCCCGTCGGGAAGCTGGACTTCGCCGCGTGGTTCGGCCGTGAGGCGCCGGTGCTGATCGAGATCGGCTCCGGCATGGGCGAGACGACGTCGCAGCTGGCCGCCGCGGCACCGGAGCTGAACTACGTCGCGGTCGAGGTCTACGACCCCGGCCTCGGCCAGCTGATGCTGCGCGCCGAAAAGCTGGGCGTCGAGAACCTGCGGCTGCTGCACGGCGACGCCGTCATCCTGCTGACCGAGCACGTCGAGCCGGGGTCGCTGCACGGCGTCCGCCTCTTCTTCCCGGACCCGTGGCCGAAGAAGAAGCACCACAAGCGGCGGATCGTGTCGCCGTCGTTCGCCGCGCTCGTGGCGTCGCGGCTCGCGCCCGGCGGCACGTTCCACCTGGCGACCGACTGGGACAACTACGCCGAGCAGATGCTGGAGGTCTGTTCCGCGGAACCGGCGTTGAAAAACCAGTACGACGGCTGGGCGCCCCGCCCGGAGTGGCGGCCGGTGACGAAGTTCGAGCAGCGCGCGGACGTCGAAGGCCGCGTCTCGCACGACCTCATCTTCGAAAAACGGTCGTGAGTGAGAAACAGTGTTCTAACACTGTTTCTCACGGCGGACGTCCGGGCCGATCACGCCCTTCGGCGCGGCGGTGCTGCCGGAGGTGTAGACGAGGACGGCGATGTCGTCTTCGCTCACCTCGACGGCTGCTGTCTTTT